>JAISOJ010000065.1 GCA_031275735.1 Dysgonamonadaceae bacterium | reverse complement strand
AGCATCAAGCTCATTCCATGCGATCTTTAATGCCCTGAGATAAATTTTAGATTTCAGAGCAAAAATGATTCAATCTATGAATGAATTTCAATCGTTCCGGCTTGATGTAAGCCAACAGGGAAGCAAACAAATGACTGGTTTGCGTGGTCACGGTTCTTGTGGGAGATTTTGCCAAAGAAGCGTTCTGTTTGAGAGACTTGTGATATTCTTCCACACTCCACCGTTTTTTGTAAAGCGTCCGGAAATCTTCGGCGGAAAGCTCCAAATCGTTGCTTAGCAGATACATTTCTCCCGTCGAACCATCCTTGTTTGTAAAGACGAATTTGCATAGAAGAACCTCTGTCTCAAGATCTTTTATCCAAACTTGAACGGGCAGTTCCGCCTGTAGCGGCAATTTGTCCATGCTTGTCCACTCTCCTCTATTCCTGTCTTGCGTGGAAAACATGCATAAACGGTTACTTTTCATATCCATCACAAAATACTTCTTCAAACCGGCTATGAAAAGCAGGTTATCTGAGGATGAAGACCAACTGTCTGTCAGAACATAACAGAATTTAAGATATTGCTTTTCGACTGACTGTTGAAGCATCGAGCGCATCATCTCATTTTTGGTTACCGGACTTTGGAGTTTTTCCTTCCGGTTTTTTATATCGCAGAGCCGGAAGGTTTTTTTTACACACTCAAAGGCTACCGGAACACGCAAGGCTTCAAACGATCCGGGTAATTGTGTGTGGTAAAAGGCTGTCAATAAATTGATACCCTTTTCATTGCGATCCTTGCTGTGATCCCGGTGCCAACCGATCAACTCGTTTTCGTCAGTATAGGGTTTGCTTACAATGGCGTCGTCGAAGATAAGACAGGCCGCTTCGCTCTCATATTGCCGCACCAGCGGTTTTGCCTCCTGCCATAGATCCTTTGAATTATATGTATTGACGGACAACATCCGAGTTATTTTGTCATGGGAAACAGTACCTTCCAACAAACTAGACAAACCTGTTGCTGTTACCCGACTAAAACTGCTTAACAGGTAATCACTGTATAAATCCATTTCTTTTTTCATTTTGCAAAGTTAATGACTTTTTAATAAGAGGTGCGTAACATGAATTATTAATTTAGTATATATTTTTTATTTTTGCACTTTGAAATAAAAAAATTAAGTAATTATGCAGCATTTATGTACTACAAGCACAAACAACGGAATCATATTACACAGATGCTTATTTGAAAATCGACTCCATTGACAATGCTATGAAAGAGGCCGGAAGAGTTTTAGGTGATTATGCAATTTAATATTGATAAAAATAAAACGATTTATTTGTTTGTATTTAAACTTTGCATTATCTTTGCAACCCGAAATTGATAAAAAACAATTATAAATAATTATAAACAATTTAAAAATTAACGGTCAAAAAAAGTTATGATTATTATTCCATTGAAGGAAGGCGAAAACATTGAAAGAGCCTTAAAAAAGTTTAAAAGGAAATTTGAAAAAACAGGAATTACTAAAGAGCTTAGAAAAAGACAAGCTTTTACGAAACCTTCCGTTGAAAAAAGGAAACAAAAAATTCATGCCGTTTATGTGCAAAAACTCCATCAATCTGAAGAATAAACTATTAAATTAATTAATGGAGTAAGAAGAAAATGAAAAAAATATTCCATTTTTTTCGTTTTTCTGTATTATTTTTATTATCTTCGTTGCATTAAAGCAACGAATGTATGATGATCGAGTCATTCCTACAATATTTACAATATGAGAAGAATTATTCTTCCCACACGGTGGAGTGTTATAAGCATGATTTATTGCAGTTTAAAGAGTTTGTGTTTGGAATCGACAATCCTTTCGATCCTCATGTAATTGACGCGCCTATTATCCGACGTTGGATGGCTTCCTTAATGGGACAAAATTATTCCCCTCTTTCCGTAAATAGGAAACTAAGTTCGCTTAAATCTTTTTTCAAATATCTGCGAAAATATGCCTATATAGATTCAAGCCCGACGAAGCGGATTACCGGTCCCAAAATAAATAAGCCCTTACCTAGTTTCGTCAAAGAAAAAGAAATGAACAAGCTTTTCTCGGAAAGAGAAGAAACTACTACTTTCGAAGAAGAACGCAATAAAGCAATCATTGATGTTTTTTATACTACGGGTATAAGGTGTGCGGAATTAGTTGGATTGAAAAATGGAGATATTGATTTCAGCGCTCAATTATTAAAAGTGAACGGAAAACGAAACAAACAACGTCTCATCCCTTTTTCAGAAAATCTGAAAAACACATTATTAGCGTATAATACTATAAAAAATAAGGAAATAGAACAGGGTATAAGTCCTGCATTTTTTGTACGTAAAAACGGCAAACCCTTGTCGAATGCCATCGTATATGCTATCGTCAATAAAGAATTATCAAATATTCCGAACTTATCTAAAAGAAGTCCTCATGTATTGAGGCATACATTTGCAACCAGTATGCTAAATAACGGTGCGGATTTGAATGCGGTAAAAGAATTATTAGGACACGCAAGCCTTTCTTCCACCGAAGTTTATACACATACTACTTTCGAAGAATTAAAAAAAGTGTATCACCAGGCTCATCCAAGAGCTTAAAAACAAAGGAGGTTTTTATGGAAATTACTATTCAAGCAATTCATTTTGAAGCGAGTAAACAATTAGAAGCTTTTATTCAAAAGAAAGCAAGTCGCTTATCGAAATTTCATGATGGCGTATATTTAGCTGATGTTTCGTTAAAAGTTATTAAACCTGAAACAAGCGAGAATAAAGAAGCTTCCATCAAATTATTTACAAGAGGACATGATTTTTTTGCCGAAGAAATCGCTGATACTTTCGAGGAAGCTATCGACAAATGTGTAAATAAATTAGAACGGCAAGTAGTAAAATTCAAAGAAAAACGCATCCTGAAAAAATAATCCCTACGCTTACATACGCATCTTTTAAGAGAAACTTTGTGCTATAGGGTCGGAAAGTTGGCGGATATGATTGATTATCGCTTTCTTTTCGTCGGGATGAAACCAAGTAATTTCTTTGTCGCGTTTAAACCAGGTCATTTGTTTACGGGAGTAAATGCGGGTATTCTGTTTGATTTTTTCGACGGCCTCAACCAATGTGTAATTCCCGTCCATGTATTCAAATAATTCCTTGTAACCTACTGCGTTTAAGGAATTCAAATGGCGGAAAGGATACAACGAGCAAGCTTCTTGTAAAAGACCTTGTTCCATCATTGTATCCACCCGTTGGTTGATTCGTTCGTAAAGTTCCTCGCGCTCGCGCATCAAACCAATCTTGATGATTTGGAAAGGGCGCTTTTTGATAGTATTCGTGCGCAAAGAAGAATAGGGTTTCCCCGACATCAGGCAAATTTCCAAGGCATGAATTACTCTTTTGTGATTTTGTAAATCCACTTGTTTGTAGAAAACGGGATCAAGAATCTTTAGACGTTGACGAATAGGCTCCAATCCTTCACGTTCGAACAATTCTTTTAAATTGTTGCGAAGGCTATCGTCGATAGTAGGAATCTCATCTATTCCTTTACAAATAGCGTCGATATACATCATGGAGCCACCGCTCATAAGAACTGTATCGTGGGTTTCATGAAGTGAAGCCAGCAGTCGGATAACGTCTTCTTCGAACTGGCTGGCACTGTAATAATCGGTTAAATTGAGCGTACCTACGAAATAATGTTTTATTTCCTGCAATTCGGCGGCAGTAGGAGCTGCAGTTCCAATTATCAGATCTTTGTAAAACTGCCGGGAATCGGAAGAAATAATAGGAGTTTGGAATTGCTTAGCTAAATACAAACTAAGCGCTGTTTTGCCGACGCCTGTCGGACCTAATAATACAATTAATGTTTTCATCTTGAATTACGGCCGGTAAATAATAAATTTTATTTGTTTAACGTTTTACCGGTTTCTTATGTATTTTTTAATAATTATCGAAGGGATTACCTTCCATTAAATCGCCAAAATCTTCTTCGTCGTATTCGTCTAGGTTAATGGTGTCATCAAAAAAATCTTCGTCAAGGCCAGGCATAGAGGTTGAGCTTGTTAGGTCCATGTCTTCCATAGAAGACATTTGGGCAGGTGCATCCCCTTCTGAGCGGACAACTTTGGCTTTTTTCTGGTTTTTCCCTGTAATAACTTCCCTCAATTCCATGAAAAACGAACGGTCTGCCAAGTAATCAAAGACATAAAGCAGTCGTTGCCGTTCATCTTCAAGAAATTCGCCTAAACGAACATTTTCCATTATGTAATTGTCTTCTTCCGGATTAGAATCCATTTCAATCAGGGTAATCTCGGTTTTTTTCGACCAATCTTTATCACAAATAAAGAAAGAAGCCATTTGATCTTTAGCATAACCAACCGAATCAAGGATTGCATTGTGCAAATCAAAAAAAGTGGCATCGGAATCAATAGTGATATCCCTGCGGAAATTATCAATTTCGTCTGATAATATAATAAATCTATAAACCATGTTTTTAAAATTATGAATTATGAGTTATGATATGAGTTATGAATTATTTTTCGTGCGTCGGCCGATTCATAATTTATGACTCATAAATTATTCCAAGTACCCCCGGAGAATGCCTCTTTGAGAATTAATAACAAAAGAAATCACTTCCCTTTTCTCTTCCGAATCAGGCATTGTTTGTTCAATATGTTTTATCGCCGCCGAATTATGCAAACCCGATTGATACAATAAACGGTATATTTCCTGTATTGCTCCGATTTGTTCGTTAGAGAATCCTCTTCGCCTGAGTCCGATAATATTAATGCCGGAATAAGTAATGGGTTCACGACCGGCTATGATATAAGGAGGAATGTCTTTTCCCAAACGGGAACCGCCTTGTATCATTACGTGTTTTCCGATTTTAGAAAACTGGTGTACTAGTGTTCCGCCGCTTAGTATAGCATAATCGTCCACTTCCACTTCCCCTGCCAATTGTGTGGCGTTGCCGATAATTACATGATCTTTTATAATGCAATCGTGCGCCGTATGCGAATAAGCCATTAACAAACAATTATTTCCAACAATAGTTTTCCCCTTGGCAGCAGTACCCCGGTTGATCGTTACACATTCTCGAATAGTGGTATTATCTCCTATTTCACATGTAGTTTCTTCTCCATTAAATTTCAAATCCTGGGGAATACCCGAAATAACCGCTCCGGGAAAAATCCGGCAATTTTTTCCGATTCGTGCACCTTCCAAAACGACCGCGTTCGAATAAATATATGTGTCGTCTCCGATAATTACATTTTTATCAATAGTAACAAACGGGCCGATAATTACATTCTTTCCAATAATGGCATCCGGATGGATGGATGATAATGTTTGCTCCATAATCACTTGTTTTTAATAATCTGAGCCATAAATTCCGCTTCACAAACTAATTTTTCCCCTACAAAACAATAACCTTTCATATTGGCTATTCCTCTCCGTGTTTCAAGCAAATCCAAACGGAAAAGAAGCGTATCGCCGGGAACGACTTTCTGCCTGAATTTTACCGCGTCTATTTTTAAGAAATATGTAGAATAGCGACGCGGTTCGTCCACAGAATTTAAGACCAGAAGACCACCTGTTTGCGCCATTGACTCTACCAGCAATACGCCCGGCATGACCGGTTCTTCGGGAAAATGTCCCTGGAAAAAAGGTTCATTGACTGAAACATTTTTCACGCCCACGATATGTTTTTCACCGATTTCAATGATTTTTTCCACCAACAGGAAGGGATAGCGGTGAGGCAAAAGTTCCTTAATCCGGTTAATGTCCAATATAGGCGGTATGTTCGGATTGTATTCCGGAGCTTGTACTTCGTTGAGTTTGATTTCTTTGCGAATCAAACGGGCGAATTTATTGTTGATATGATGTCCGGGACAAGTAGCAATAATCCGTCCGCGGATAGGCTTGCCGATAAGCGCTACGTCGCCAATGATGTCCAAAAGTTTATGCCGTGCCGGTTCGTTGGGAAATACCAGCGGTTTGTTCATGATATAACCCAGCTTATTGGCGTCTTTATGGGCGACGCCCATTTTATCGGCCAATTGGTTGAATCGTTCTTGGCTGATTTGCCTTTCGTAAATCACGATGGCGTTATCCAAATCGCCTCCTTTAATCAAGTTATTGTTTAAAAGCGGCTCTATTTCACGGACAAAAACGAAAGTCCGACTGGCGGCAATTTCTTTCGGAAAATCTTTTATGTCTTCCAATACTGCAAATTGGCTATCCAATATTTCCGAATCGAAAGAGATAAGCACGTTTACGACAAACTGGTCGTCGGGAAGCGCCACAATGGAGGAGCCGGTTTCCTTATCTTTGATTTCAATTTTATTTTTAACAATGTAATAATCCCGTTCGGCGTTTTGTTCCTGAATACCCACCCGTTGTATTTCCTTTACATATTCGATGGAGCTACCGTCCAGGATAGGAAATTCGGGTGCATCCACTTCAATCAGGCAATTGTCGATCTCCGAAGTATACAAAGCCGCCAGGGCATGTTCTACCGTACTTACCTGTATCTCATTTTTAGAGAGGACTGTACCTCTTTGCGTTCCGCTAACATTTTCCGCTAGTGCTTCGATAATTGGTTTGTCTTGTAAGTCAACTCGTTGAATCTTATATCCATGGTTTTCTGGCGCCGGATTGAATTTGATGCGGATATTTAATCCTGTATGCAATCCCTTTCCTTTCAATGAAAAACTCTCTTTTAAAGTGTGTTGTCTGCTCATTCTTTATTCTTATTCTTAACGACTCTGATTTTCTTTAATTTCTTTTTCTATCCGATTTAGTTGTTTGTACATCTCCGGCAATTTTGAGAAAATGATGCTGGCTCGGAAAAAATTCTTTACGTCAATAGCAGGAGTGCCTATAATACTTCTTCCGTCTTCAATGTTGCTTATAATACCGGACTGGGCGCCAATACTTACATTATTGCCAATTTTGATATGGCCTCCCAATCCGACTTGCCCTCCCATAATGCAATTTTTGCCAATCTTAGTAGAGCCTGAAATACCCGCTTGCGCGGCAATACCTGTATTTTCGCCGATTTCTACATTATGAGCGATCTGAATAAGATTATCCAGCTTTACGCCTTGCCTGATGAGAGTCGAGTCCATAACCGCCCGATCAATAGTTGTATTAGCACCGATCTCTACGTCGTCTTCAATGACGACATTCCCCAACTGAGGAATTTTCTTGAAACGGTCGCCTTCTTTAGCAAATCCGAAACCATCGGCGCCGATAACCGCTCCCGCATGGATGATGCAATTCCTACCTATCTTACAATTTTCATAAATTTTTACTCCCGAATAAATAATGCTGTTTTCACCAATTTCCACATTATCACCGATGTAGGCGTGGGGATATACCGCCGTATTTTTTCCCAATTGCACGTTTTCACCGATATAAGCAAAAGCGCCGATATAAACTTCCTTTTCCGGCAAGCGAGCCGAAACGCTGATATACGACATGGCTTCAATGCCTTGCTTCTTTGGTTTATAGCTTTCCACTAAACTGAACAATTGGGCTAAAGCCGCATAGGCATTAGTAACCCGGATAAGCGTCAGGGTAGAAGGCAAAGCCCTTTCCGCCTGAAAATCATCATTCACCAAAGCGATAGACGCTTGTGTTTCATAAATATAATGCGCATATTTCGGATTAGCGAGAAACGTAAGCGTTCCCGATCGTCCTTCTTCTATTTTAGCAAAACCACCGACCTTGGCATCAGGGTTCCCTTCTATTTTACCATTGAGGAAATGGGCTATTTGTTGAGCGCTAAATTCCATCCAATATGTATCAAAAAATTAAAAAACTCAGCAAAGTACGTAATTTATTTTCAATCTCGCAAAAAACAGAAGTAATACTTCTTAATTTTTTTTGAGAGAAGTTGAATGTTCAGCATATCCGAGGCGTCGGCAATGTCTTTACAAGTACCGTCTTTATATAAAATATCGATACTGTCGTCGGCTTCGTTGTACATATTCGTCGAAACTTCGTCGGATGAAATGAGATAAGCGGCCTCTTCCGGCGATAGACCATAACGGACAGTATACAACTTCAGCTTTTCGTCCAAATAAACAGGAGCAAAAGGTTCTTGTTCTATTTCTATTTTAAACAAATTTCGATTGACTAAGTTTTCGCTCAGCAAAGATAAAACTTTGTCGCTATGTTTGGCCCATACTTTCAGTGCAGTCCAGATATCGTTGTCGTCCAAATTGACGAAATGTTCCAATACTTTCGAATCTTCGGCAAAAGTATTTTCATCCGCCGTATTTTGAAGGAAGTAGCTCAAAGACGGTGAAGCAAACAGTTCCGTGCCTTCTTCCGTCAGTTTTTTCGCCCGTTTGAAGGTGTTGACCAGCATTTTTTCGGCGGCGATAGCTGTCTTGTGCAAGTAAACTTGCCAGTACATCAATCGCCTTGCCATCAAGAAGTTTTCGATAGAATAAATGCCTTTGGCTTCTATCACTAAACGATCTTCTTTGATATTCAGCATTTTAATAATGCGAGCCGAGCCGATATTTCCTTCCGTCACTCCGGTAAAAAAACTGTCGCGGCGTAAATAATCCAGTCGATCTACGTCTAGTTGTCCGCTGACCAATTGATGCAGGAATTTTTTTTGGTAAGTATCCTTGAAGATAGCAATGGCGGTATCCAGTTTCCCGTTCATTTCTTTGTTCATCTTTTCCATGAGCAGCAAGGAGATAAATTCGTGGGGAACATGAACCAGGGTATTTTCGAGGACATGAGAAAAGGGGCCGTGTCCCAGATCATGCATCAAGATGCAGGCTAAAGCGCCCGATTCTTCTTCGCAAGAAATGGCGTGGCCCTTCAGACGCAATTGAGCGATAGCCTCATTCATCAGGTACATGGCGCCCAGCGAATGATTGAGGCGGGAATGTTGCGCTCCCGGATAAATGAGGCAAGCCAGTCCTAACTGTTTAATCCGGTTCAACCTTTGAAAATAAGGATGCTTGACAATCCGATATATGAATTCATTCGACAAATTGATGAATCCGAATACAGGGTCGTTGATTATTTTTCTTTTATTATCCATTGCAAATAACAAGCCATTTCTTTTTGTAATTTACGGGCTTCGTTTTCGGCCGTTTCGGCAAAGTCATCCGACGAACCGGCGTAAATAATCTGGCGGGATGAATTGACCAGCAATCCGCATTGATCGTTCATGCCGTAGCGAACAACCTCTTCCATGCTTCCTCCTTGGGCGCCAATGCCGGGCACCAATAAAAAATGGTGCGGGACAATTCGGCGAATGTCCTGGAACATTTTTCCTTGGGTGGCGCCCACTACATACATCATTTGCTCGTCGCTTGCCCAGGTTTTAGACGTTCGCAATACTTTTTCAAACAAACGTTCCCCTTTGGCATCAGTCATCAATTGAAAATCTTGCGAGCCTTGATTGGAAGTCAAAGCCAGGAGAATTACCCACTTGCCCGGATAGAGCAAGAAAGGTTTCACGCTATCTTCGCCCATATAAGGCGCGACAGTTACCGAATCGTAGTCGGCATAATCGAAAAGGGCGCGGGCATACATGGCCGAAGTATTGCCGATGTCGCCTCTTTTGGCGTCGGCAATAATGAATTGGTCGGGATAATTCCGACGGATGTAGTCGATAGTTTTTCCCAAAGATACCAAGCCTTTGGCTCCTAAAACTTCATAAAACGCCAAGTTGGGTTTATAAGCGACACAATAGGCGGCCGTTGCATCGATAATGGCCTTGTTGAACGAAAAAACGGGGTCTTCCTCTGCAAGCAGATAATGTGGTATTTTCGTAATATCCGTATCCAATCCTACACAAAGAAAGGATTGTTTTCGAAGGATATTATTGAATAAATCTTGTTTGGTCATTGATGATTTGTTTTATAATTCACTTTCTTTCAGTCTCTCAGCATTTTCAGCAATAATAAGTTGGTCGATGACTCCCTGTATGCCGCCTCCTACAAATGCCGAAAGGTTGTAAATAGTATAATTGATCCGGTGATCGGTCACTCGTCCTTGCGGATAATTATACGTCCTGATTTTAGCAGAACGGTCGCCTGTAGAAACCATTGTTTTGCGTTTGGAAGCGATTTCGTCCAAATATTTCCGGTATTCCATATTGTAAATGCGCGAACGAAGTTCCACCATTGCTTTGGCTTTGTTCTTCAACTGCGATTTTTCGTCTTGGCACTGTACGGAAATACCTGTCGGCAAGTGTACGAGGCGAATTGCCGAATAGGTGGTGTTCACCGATTGTCCGCCGTGGCCCGACGCGCAAAAAATGTCGACGCGGATATCGGATTCTTTTATTTCTACATCAAATTCTTCGGCTTCAGGGAGGACGGCCACCGTGGCCGCTGAAGTATGTACCCGTCCTTGCGTCTCCGTAACAGGCACCCGTTGTACTCGATGCACGCCCGATTCGTATTTTAAAGTTCCGTAAACGTTTTCGCCGGTAACAGTAAAAATGATTTCCTTAAAACCGCCGATCGTTCCTTCGCTACTGCTTGTCACTTCCACTCGCCATGCTTTCGATTCGCAATATTTGGCGTACATACGATACAAATCGCCTGCAAAAATGGCGGCTTCGTCTCCTCCCGTTCCTCCCCGTATTTCCACGATGGCATTTTTACTGTCCTGCGGATCGGCAGGAATCAGGAGTAATTTGATTTCTTCTTCCAACAAGGGGAGTTGTTGCGTGCAAGTATCTAATTCTTCCCGGGCTATTTCGCGCAATTCCGTATCCGATTCATTTTCGAGGATGGATTTAGCTTCATTGATTCCGGTCAGGATTTGGCGGTATTTGTTGCGTGCGGCCGCAATTTTTTCCAAGTCCTTGTATTCTTTATTCAATTTGACAAAACGCTTCCTGTCCGTAATGACGTCGGGATCGGTAATCAGTTTACCGATTTCCTCAAAACGAATGACTAAAGAATCTAATTTTTCTATCAGGGAGGTCTCACTCATTCCAATTTAATTTATTTGGGATGGCAAATTTACATGAAATAAATCATATTACCCACAGACGAGTGAAAATTTTGTGAGGATTGTAAATAAAATCGAATTATAATTGCTTCTTAAATCCGCTCTCTGTTGTTATGCTTAACAATAGCCATCGTTGCTTTTTCGCAAAATTATCTAAAATTGCCTCAATAGCTTGATAATGAATTGAAATTCGATTTGAACTATTTATTTCAACAGTTGGATAAATCCAAAGTTACTTCCGGATTATTGAACGATTATGCTGCGGTTTCCTTATCCGCCGGTAAAGCCTCGAAATTTTTAAAAAATCTCCTGAATATTTTTTAATTTTATAAAATAATGCTATATTTGCCTTTGAATTCGAACTTAAAATCTTATAACTTTAAATGCTATGAATTATGAAACCGTTTTTATTTATTTTTTTACAATCCGGTTTATTTTTACCCCGCTTCAGGCGGAACATCCGTTTGCCGTGTCGAGGGGGTAAGTTCTGTTTCTATTCTTTTGATAATCGTTTTTTAGTTTTAATTTTAAACAAATCATCTTATGAAACCTCCATGTATTTCACACACCCAGGCGCATGAAAATGCGTATTCGTTTACTCGTCAACTTGTTAACTTGTTAACTCATTTTTGTATGAAAACACGGTTCTTTTTCCTGTTTTTTCCGTTTTGTCTTATTCCCAAATAGGTTGACAGATTAAAAAGATAACTTGAAATTGAATTAAGTAATTTTGGATTAAGTAGTGATTGCAATTTAGTTTATATTATTTAACTTTGCATCCCATAATGGGACGAGTAAATACCCCTATTCTAACATCAAAGCAGCGTAAGGAGTTAGAGAAGGGATTGAAAGAAGGCAATAGCCACAGTTTTCGTGTGCGCGGCCAAAGTGTCCTGCTAAAATCCGAAGGTCGCACCTCGAAAGAGGTGGGTTCTATTACAGGGATGAGCCATGTGAGTGTTAGAAACTGTTTAAATTTTATTTCGAATAAATTTTATTGAGCATCAGTTCGATAAAAGCCAGAAGTATCATAGCCGTACTTGTGGTTAGCTTATATTCATAACCTTTGGCTAAGCGTCTGAAATTTTCGAACCACGAGAAAGTTCTCTCCACTACCCAGCGCTTGGGCAGGGGCGTGAAATGGGTTGCCTTGTCCGGGCGCAAGGTGATTTCCATATCCCATCCCAATTTATTCTTCACATTTTCAACAAGTTCGCCGCGATAACCGCCATCGGCATAAATCTTTTTAATCCTGTCAAAACGGTGTTTTAATGTTTCTATTATACGAAAAGCGGCCTTACCGTCATGTTCGTTGGCTGCGTGAACCTCAACCGAAAG
>JAISOJ010000050.1 GCA_031275735.1 Dysgonamonadaceae bacterium | reverse complement strand
TTACATAATTTTCAAAACAGGTGGCAGGGACGCCCAGGGTTGACGCATCTTATTCCCGGAAAAAGAAGAGCAAATTTTCCAAAAGTACGGGTGGATTTTTTTGATTGTACGGGCGGATTTTCCGGTTGTACGGGCGGATTTTCCGGTTGTACGGGCGGATTTTTTGATTGTACGGGCGGATTTTCCGGTTGTACGGGCGGATTTTTTTGTTGTACGGGCGGATTTTTTTGTTGTACGGGCGGATTTTTTAGTTGTACGGGCGGACATTTCGGTTGAAAGGCGTTCTCAAACGCTTGAAGGGAAGGACAAATTCGGGGGATTGATGCAGATTTCCCCGAAATTAAAATGCGTTTGCCCCGCAGGATTTAAAAAATCAGGCGCTCACAAACTAATGTGAACACCTGAAGTTGAACGCTGATTTTTAATGTGTCGGGGTACCAAGATTCGAACTTGGGACCCCCTGCTCCCAAAGCAGGTGCGCTAACCGGACTGCGCTACACCCCGATGCCGTTTTTTTATTGCGGGGCAAAGATAGGCGTTTTTGTCAGAAATCAAACACCGCGGGCGCAAAATTCCGCCGCTATGTACGGGCTATGGCGATATGCCCCGACAGGCACACACAAACCCTCCCCTCCCCTGCCCTTTCCGTCATTGCGAAGAGGATTATTTTTCAAATAAACAAAAGGGATCGTCATTGCAAGTGAGAATATTCTTCGAATAAACAAAAGAAAATGACGTACTTTGCCGTACTGCGGCAAAGAATACAAAACGGAAAAGATATGGAAACATTCAAAAGATTACTGCTGTCGGTCGGCGCCACGACATTTGTGGACTATTACGAAGTGTTTGAAGCAAACCGCTCCGGCGCTTCGTGCGAGGAAATCAAAGAAGCGTTGAGAGCGAAAGGCAGTTGGACAGAGGGTTCTGTCAGCACAAAAGCAAGTTGCGGAAAGCGGATTTTCAGGATGAACATGGAAACAGACGCTCTTAAATACATTGTATGCGGAGCGGCGAGGGTAGACGGCCGCGTAAAAGAAAAAGCAGGCGGAATTTTAAGAGCCAAAGGAATCAACGCAATTGATTTACTTTTAGAGCAACTGTAGCTATGGAATTAAAAATACTTTACGTTCACGGATACCCATGAAAAAGAATTACCGCCAATTGGAAAATCATTCGGTAGCGGAACTCGAAACGATGGCGCTTGCGCGGGATAAAAATCAACGCAGAGACGAGTCTTTAAAAGATATTCTGCTTCTCAGGAAACAAAAGCTGAACGACGGTTTTGTCTTTACACCCGAAAACATTCAACACTTCCTGTGGCTTGACCGCCAGCTAAAGGACCTCATCAACCGCCTGCGGCAGGAAGGAAAACGAATCATCCGGCATCTGAACCGTGAGACAAAGAAAAAAGACGCGTTCTTTAACGATTATGAAATGACTGCCCGGATATGTCCCCTGATAATGGAGTGGAACGAAGATGAGCAGTCCATGCACGAAACCGAAAACGACATCTACGACCTCTTGAACAGCTGTTCGTTCCACGGCGCTCCCGTCGCGTTTGATCCCCGTCACAGGCATGAATGTTACTTCGGCGATCTGAACTGGAACGGCATGGCCGGTGCAAAGAACGGAGAATTTGAAGCATATCATATCGGCTACGCCCTGCACGAATTGTACGGCCATTCCCTTTGGAGCCTTCCCGACATGGTGAAAATAAACAGTTTTGATGCCGGCATACAGATTGAATACCAGCGTTACGGAACGGAACCAATCATGCCGCCGCCGGCAGGCCTTTACATGGATTCCTGCGCCACATGAAAAGAAAAAAGAATACACGCGAAGAGGATACTGCCTGCGATTATCAGGACGAGTTTTATATCGACGATATTGCCGCTGAATACGACGATGTCGGAGCATTTCACGACGGTTATGCCTGTGTGAAAAAAAACGGCCGCTATGGATTTATTGATCGCAAAGGCGTCGCCGTCATTCCGGCAATATACCGGGATTGCCAGCCGTATGTTACGAAAAAGTACCCCTGCCGCTTCGACTGCGAAGCGGAGTTTTTCCCTGTCCTGGTTAAAGTGAAAAGCAAATACGGATTCGTTGACATCCACGGCAAAGAGGTAATTGCCCCGGTATACGCAGACGCTTTGCCGTTTTGTGGCGATATAACCGCGGCGATACTGGGCGGTAAGGCGGGATTTATTGACGAAACGGGCAAAGTGGTGATTCCGTTCATGTACGAACCTGATTTTTCAGAAATCTTTAATTATCGTTTTTTAGGAGATGATCCGGCCAATGTCAAACTCAATGGAAAATGGGGCGTGATCAATCGCAACAACAACACGGTACTGCCTTTTCTGTACGATGAGTTCCTCCTCAATCATAATGCCGGATGGCGCCTGGCGATGCGCGACGGCCGGAAAGTCAGCGTCGACAGGAAGGGCGTCGAACGGCTGCTGCAAAAAAATCCCGACGCCCCGACATTCAAAGATTTCCTGAAAAACGTTACCTGGCAAGAAGTGAAACCGTATTTTCTCGCCATGGACGTCGCGCTGTATCAGACGGAAGAATCGCTCTCCATATTTGCTACCTGTTCCCTGTCATATTTATGGTGTTCAATGCAACCGTACAGTCGGCACAGCCGATTATCAGCTATAACTACGGATGCGGTCAAATGGAACGCTCGAACAGGGCATTTCGCATGGCGGCAGGCTTTGCGGCTACGATTATCATGGCTGATATTTGGCTTACGCCCGGTATGGTTGTCTAGTTGCTGATTTCTTCGCTGAAATGCTCGCTGCAAAGTTTCTACATCTCGCCAAGATAAAGTTGTATTTGACTTTCAATCAAATCAAACTGCTGTTTGCAGGTCATCAATTTCAGGCGATGACGGGCTTTCATATTTCACGTCAAACATTCTTTCAACTTGCCCGATTCCCTGTTTTTGCGATTGCCGTAAACCAGCCTGGCAAGCGTTTTCGTATGGGTTTCGCCCAATATCAACGCCTCTACAACCTGCATAAAACTCTTGGAATCAATGTTGCTGATGCAACAGCTTAAACGGATGCCGCACATGACCAATACCCTGCCCATTTGCGTTAATACTTTCGTACGCCGATTCACTAAATTGCGGTATTCGCGCGTGTAAGTGCGCAGTTCCTGTATCAACGGGCCTGGTACCAGGCTGTCGCGAAGCATGTTCCTGTGCAGCAGCTCCGCAATCCATTGAGCATCTTTGGCATCGCTCTTTCTGCCCGGCATTTGCTTTATGTGCAATGGATTGACTAATTTCAAGTCAAATCCCATTTCGTACCGGATGTCCCAAATCGTAACCAAATAAGTCGAGGTGCTTTCCATGGCAACCTTTTTCACTTTTTCCGATCTCAAATATTCGCCCGGCGAGCGAATCGAAACGGTCGTTGTTGTAAATTCTTTTACGGCAGAATGACTTTTTCCGTCGTAAATCGCACAAAATATGCTATCTTTGTGCACGTCTAAACCTGATGTCTTCCTATTTATTTGATTTATTTTGGAACTTTCAAATATACGAAAAATCATGTTTAGATGCTTTTTAATGGACGATCTGTGGTGCTGGTTGGCTGAAAATTTTTATGCGCTTGTGTGTAAGTGAGAATTTCATGCTATCTTTGCACCCGCAAGATAAATATTAATTCTAACAATGACATTATTTGAAGATATTCAACTGAAAGCGCTTTTTGAATCAAATTTGTGGGATTCGTTACTTCGTAAAGTATTTGATTTCGGGTTAAACCTAATTATTTGCCTTGTTATTTATTGGGGAGGACGAAAACTCATTAAATACCTGGATCGCTTGGTGGGAAAAATTATGAGTAGCAAAGATTTTGATTCTTCCGTTGCTTCTTTTCTCAAAAGCCTAATCAATATTATCCTTACGGCTGCTTTATTATTGACGATAGTCAATATTTTAGGTATCAACACCACTTCGTTGGTCGCGTTGCTGGCATCCATCGGCGTTGCCCTGGGTATGGCTTTAAGCGGAACGCTCCAAAATTTTGCCGGTGGAGTAATGATTCTGCTTTTCCGTCCGTACAAAGTGGACGACTATATTCTGGCACAAGGACAGGAAGGTACGGTAAAAGAAATTCAAATTTTTAATACAGTGATTGTTACAGCCGATAACCGCACTATTTATATTCCTAACGGAGGATTGAGTACGAATACCATAATTAACTACAATAATCAGAAAAACCGGAGAATCGAATGGGTTATTGGAGTTGATTACGGTACCGATTATGATAAGGCAAAAAAGATTATTCAAGAGATTATCGACAACGACATGCGGATATTAGCCGATCCGGCGCCTTTTATTGCATTAAAAACATTGAACGAAAGTTCCGTCGATTTACTGATCCGCGTTTGGGTAGCGAAAGAAAATTATTGGGATGTTTATTTTGATATAAATGAACAGATTTACAAAATTTTTGCCGATAAGGGAATTAACATACCTTTCCCGCAATTAACTGTACATTTGGCCGACAGAAAAGAATTTTGATATTTCTTCCTCCGGTTGTTTACTCTTGGTAGAAAACTTTTTTATTAAGTAAATATATTTTTCACTTAAACGAACACTTTATGAAAATTCCTTATGCAGAATCTTTTAAGATTAAAATGGTTGAACCTATTCGTCGTAGTACGCACGAAGAACGCGAAAAATGGATTAAAGAAGCTAAGTACAATTTGTTTGGTTTGCGGAGCGATCAAGTCTTCATCGACTTACTTACCGATTCGGGATCCGGCGCTATGAGCGATAGGCAATGGGCAGCCATCATGCTTGGCGATGAAAGTTATGCCGGTTCGAGTTCTTATTTTAACATGAAAAAAGCGATTAAAGCGATTTTGGGTTTTGATTATTTTCTACCCACGCATCAAGGGCGTGCTGCCGAAAATGTATTATTTTCGGTATTAGTTAAACCGGAGAATATTGTTCCGGGTAATTCCCATTTCGACACAACCAAAGGACACATCGAATTTAGGAAAGCAAGGGCTGTCGATTGTACCATCGATGAGGCGAATAATACGCAACTCGAACATCCTTTCAAAGGGAATATAGACCTCGACAAATTAGAAACCGTATTAAGAACTTATCCGAAAGAGCAAATTCCTTTCATCTGCATAACCGTAACATGCAATACATCCGGGGGGCAGCCGGTGTCTATGCAAAATCTGAAAGAAGTGAATACACTGGCTAAAAAATACGATATCCCGGTATTATTCGATTCTGCTCGTTTTGCCGAAAATGCTTATTTCATCAAAAAGAGAGAAAAAGGTTACGAAGACAAAACGATTAAGGAAATCGTTCGGGAGATGTTTCAATATGCCGATATGATGACTATGAGTTCAAAAAAAGACGCTATTGTCAATATCGGTGGATTTATTGCTTGCCGTAATGAGCAACTTTTTAAAGAAGCTGCTACTTTCAATATTATGTTCGAAGGCTACATTACATACGGAGGGATGAGTGGGCGCGATATGAATGCTCTTGCCGTAGGTTTAGATGAAGGAACGGAATTTGATTATCTGGATACTCGTATCCGCCAAGTGGCCTATTTAGCCTCTAAATTAGACGAATATGGAATTGCTTATCAACGACCGGCCGGCGGACATGCCATTTTTGTCGATGCTTTAAAGGTACTACGGAATGTATCTCGTGAAGAATTTCCCGCACAAACGTTGGGAATTGAATTGTATTTGGAGAGCGGCATACGGAGCGTTGAAATAGGAACTATTCTCGCCGACCGCGATCCCGTTACCCGTGAAAATCGCTATCCTCAACTTGAATTGCTTCGGCTTGCCATACCTCGCCGCACTTATACGAATAGCCACATGGATGTGATTGCGGCATCACTGAAAAATGTATATGAACGACAGGATAAAATAACGCGTGGATTCAGAATTATTTATGAAGCGCCTATTATGCGACACTTCACTGTGGAGTTGGAACGATTGTAAATCTCTTGTCCTGATAAATATCTCTGTATCGTTTTCATGGATTTGATTGCCTGCGCCCAGGTCGAAAATTATATGGGTCGATTGTCCGTAAAATGTATCAAATCTATCTATAAAAATTTATTAAATAAAATTAAAAATCGCAGCATTATTTCTAATTTATATTAAAATTGTGGCGTTAGCTTAATATATTAATTTTTTAATTCTTTTACAGCTAAAAAACATTTAAAAGAAACGTACCAATCGCTTTTTCGCGTGTAGCTATTTCAATTCTTCACGACTTTACCCCTTTTGATGTGATACGTCCACTCGGCATGTCTGCTACCTGTTGCTTCCACGTCGGGAGCCGCTTTGCTCACGGTGTAATAAATAACCGGTTGTTCCCAATCCGCAATTTCGCCGTAAGCATCCCGTTCGATTCCGGCATTGTGATTCCTCGGATAGCCTGTTTTTTCGGGCGTAATGCGAAGGAGGGGAGTCCATTTTCCTTTGGATTGCAGAAAATCATCTACCGGAATGTAATCGACTTCCAGGGTTTGATTAATGTACGAAGGATAAGTGGTAGGATGAGGCTGTACGGGTCGTACCATAACCATGATACGGTAGACCGGATCTATCGCAAAATCGGAATTGCAGGTATAATCGCTACCGTTATGATCTATTTTTGTAAGTCCCGTAGCGATCATTCGGGAAGAAGGCGCCGGTTGGTAAGCATCCATATTGCTTAAATCCAACTTGGTCCAGACAATACAAGTGCCGGATATATCGCCTACGGTGTAGATCAGCAACACGTTCCCCACTTTATCGAGCGAAATTGCCGACGGTTGCCCGACGCCCCAGGATAATCCGTTTCCAAAATCTTGATCACCCTCGTAATCCCACGTCTTTTTAATTAGTTGATCCGGATATTTTACCCAAGTATCGGCTTGTAAATCGTTGCTGAACGCCACACCGATTTCGTTGTAATAAACGCCGTACTTATTGCTTAGGAAAAACAGGGCGTAGCGATATTGTTTTCCGTCCATGCTAAAATTTCCTTTGATAACCGAAGGATCACAGGTATGATGGTCGTCCCACGAACCAGAAGCGCCGGGTTGCAGGACACTTTTGGCTGTCGATTTGGAGCCGTCGGGATTCAGCCGTAGGTGATAAATGTTATCCACCATGATCAGCTGCTGTGGATTTCCGCAAAAAAACAAGTGAACAGTTCCATCATTTTCTTTTACGATACTTGGACAGTAGGAATAACGGTTTTCACCGTAAAATCCGAATATTTCCTGTATTTCCTTAAAGTCGTAAGTAATTTTAGGAGAAGGAAGAGGTGTTTCTTCACCATCTTCATTTCTCTCACAGCTGATTGAGCTACAAATCATGACTAATAAAAAAATTTTTCCGTACGTTTTCATTTCTTCGTATATTTCAATGGTTTTTGAGAAATAAGCCGTACAAAATAATTTTTTATTTTTTCCGACTGCTCGTCTGTAATAACGAAATAACTGTGCTTTCCATTTTCGTCTGCTGTGAAGGTCGTATATCCCGCACTGTCCACGACAATCGTTCCGCTCGGAGATTGGCTCATAAAAACCGAGTCGGGTTCGGCAGCGTAAAGAACAGCCGTCAAATCCCAAGTTGGGCGGTCGTATGGCATTGGCAAATAGGCTTTATAGGCTTCTACCATAGGATGTAACATTTCCCAATCAAAATCGTTTTCGATGCTTGCCGCAGGATAATTGATTTTAATTCCTACTTCGAATGGAGAAGCCGCGATCGGCGCAGGCCATTCGGCGAATACTTTTTGGGCGGCGGAGATATCTTTTACAATATTGTATTCTTTCAGCGGTTTTTCGCCAAAACTTCCGGCCATTACTACTAATTGTCTGACTTTGGCGGCAACCAGGTCTTTGCCTGAAAGCAGTGAATATGCATCGGCAGGCGTATCCAACAATTTGGCGATGTTGGTTGAAAAGCCGACCGAAACAATCGTTACCGACCGGTCGGGCTGCCCTGCCAATATTTTACGATAAAGGACCGACGCTTCGGGCAAAGATTCATAATGACTCAATGTGCGCTCGAAAGCCGGTTTACCATCAACCGTCATTTCACAAACCGAGCGGGCGTAATTGACTGCATCGTTTTCGCTGTCCACGCCATTTTGGACAATGCCGACCGGAATACCGGCATGTCCGTACCATGTAGCCATAATATCCGTAAATTCGACGGAATACCGGCTGTTTTTATTACTCATAATCGCCAGTAAATCCACTTTGTCCGCTTCCATGTATTTGTATATCATGTCTAATGCAAGTGCGTCGTCCACATCATTCCCCATATCGGTTTCGAATATCAGCTTTATTTTCTCCTGTTCTTGAGGCGTATTGTTCGAACATGCCGTTAATACTAATACAATAAATAAAGTTGAAAGGATTACTTTTACATTCATAAAACAAAAATTCATTAGTTGTTAAAAAATTTCTTTAAATCAAAACGGGCAGAATATAAATCGTAACTCCAAAGCCAGTCTTCACCTGTTACTGCAGGCGTGAAATACATGATAAGTTCGTCGTCGTTCAACATATATCCTCGCGTATCTGTCAGGATTCCCGGATTATGATTTCGCGGGAAACCCGATTCGGCGGGGCCGACCTGTCCGATTTTTATCCATTGGTCGCCCGGAGTGCTTAAATCCTGTTCGACAGGAATATAGGTTAATTCCGATACATTTCCTACCCAAGAGGGAATCAAAGTATCCATGCTTACCCTGCGTTCGGAAACCATATATACGTTTTTTTGCGAATAAGCCGGATAATTGTTTGCACCCATTTGGGGAATCTTTTGTTCTTCTCCCATGCGAATATCGCTTAACTTGTTTAATTGGATATCTCGATAGGTAAAACCTCCATTGGAGTTGGAGTAAAACAAACGGATGGTGGTGCTGTCCAACACAACGGTTGTACTTTGTCCGACTCCCCATTTATCCCGTCCTTCGTAAGCGATTAACGGATTTTTATCAAATTTAATGTACGGACCTTCAATGTTTTTGGAAATAGCCAATCCGATTTGATTGTGTTTGCAATCCCATTGATCAACACCGAGATAAGTCATTATCCAATCGTAAGTTTCACTGTTGTAGGTAGTTCGAAATTGTCGCACGTCGGGATCGCAGATATGACAGTTGTCCCATCCGAAAACGGATGGGGCAACGATCATCGTTCCCGGCTGCCATTGATACCCTTCTTTTGTTGGGATTCCCTTGTACAAATACACGTAATCCACAATTTGGAAAGGGTCGCGGTTCTCGCATATAAATCCGTAACGGATTCCGTATTCATCTTGAATAATGCTTGGGGCATAGTTGTAATGTCCTGCTCCGCCGCTAAATTCGTATTGAATCTGAGGAATAATTGTGTGCGGCTCATTGCTGTTATAGCCTTTACATCCGGAGAGTATGACAAAAGCGAGATATATAAAGATTTTCCTGTTATTCATAATGCCGGAATTTATAACGTTCAATCTTCCAGTTGTATATTTTTGACGGGACGAATCATTGCCGCACGCACTTTATGCCCGTCGCCCCAGCCCCATACATCGCGATAACCTCCGGAATCTCCCAGCGACATGCCGCCATGCGTTTTGCTTAATGAAGTGCTGCTTCTGACGGCTACCAGCCATCCGCGGTCGACAACTCCATTTTCGTTGCGCCATCCGCTTTGCGGCAGGAACAGGCAACCTAACTGTTTCATGTTATCTTTGTTGGCTTGTTGCGCCACGGATGCGGGAACACCGATAATGATCCCGTCGGTTTTGAATCCCGTTTGACTTTTCGATACCCATGTAGCTCCTGCTTCCCAAAGGGCTACCATCTCTGCGGTAGTCGGTATCCGCCATCCTTCGGGAGAGGGGTCGTTTTCGGGCAGCCAGTTTGTTTCTTCGTCCGTATATTGAGCAGGCCAGTTGGCGGGCGCCGGATCATCTTGCGGACCGGCTGGATAAGCTGTTTTCCGGTTAAACTGGTAATACATGCCCTGATCGTCGGGAGAAGAAGCAAACGTACCGGGTTGTCCGACGTTTTTGGTTGACCATACCATACCGTTAATCAGCACTTCATCTTCGCCGAGTACCATTGTTTGCTGTAATACTTTTGATTTCAATGTTTTACTTCCTGATTTGACTTCAATCATAAGCGAACGAAGTTTCATAAAAGATGTACTCGGAGTCACGGTAAGCGTGATTACTTTCCGACCGTTTCCTGATGTTTCGCTTAATGTGCACCAATTTTCAACCGAGCTGTTGGAATTGGTCAGCTCGGCTGTCCATGTGTCATTGCCGTTTATTGTTATTTCATATGTTCCACCATCGGCGCTTACGGGAATTGCCACCGGAAGTACGGCAAATTCATTGGGGTTGCTTCCGATTATCCAGTCGGAATTGTCTTCTTTACATCCCCACAAGGTCAGCAGTAACGCCACTGTTCCTAAAAGATATTTTATGTCAGTCATCATTCGGATAATTTTAAGATTAATAATTTTCATTTTGTTTGAGATTCGGATTGTTATCCACATCGATTTGCGGGATAGGCATACAATGCGATTTCCCAAGTATAAAGTTATTGAAATCGGCGTCGCGATTTTTTAATTCATTGAGTTTTTGCTGGTCGAAACCCCAGCGTTTCAGGTCGATCCATCGAACACATTCGAGCGTCAATTCCAGTCCGCGCTCAATTTTCAGGTGTTCGCGGAATGTTTCTTTATTCGCAGTAATTTGCGTTCCGTTGTAATACGTGCTTTTTTGAATGGTCGGCAGTTTTACCCGTTGACGGACTCGATTCAGACATTCGATGGCTTTTGCTGGCGGCGTTGCGCTGTTTTCGTTCAGCGCTTCGGCATACAGCAACAACATATCGGAATAGCGCAATACGCGAAAATTATTGTCGTTCCAATAATAAATCGGCGAAGCGTCGGTACTGTATTTTTTGATGAATACGCGATTGCCCCAGTCGCTATTCCAAGCTCCTCCGTAAATCAAATGGTCTGTTCTTTCGGGGAAATCGTTTGCGGCGTCGTTGTACCACAGGTTGTAAAACAAGCGGATGTCGTTTTTCCCGTCCGTCGTTTTTTCGCGCTTGTAATAATCGACCATCCAGCGGCAGGCTTCGATGTTGTTCCATCCGATTCCTGCGGGTGCCTGATTCATTTCGATTTGTGTTCCCAACTGTGCATTCGGATCCTGATAATTGTCTGTTTGGTCGAAACCTACGCGGTTCATCAAAGAAAACTGAATTTCGTAGAGCGATTCTTTGTTGTTCTCGGTAGTATTACGAAAATTGTCGCCATAATCGGCTGTCAGGTCGTAATAGTTTTTGCCTTCGCCGTCGATCAACCATTCGAAACATGCGATGGCTTCCGGCCATTTGTGGTGCTGCATGTAGGTTTTTGCCAGCAATCCGTAAGCTGCGCCTTTCGTTGGGCGTCCGTATTCATTGGCATCTCGGGTTGACGGAAGTTTTAAGACAGCGTCTTTCAAGTCTTCTTCTATTTGAGAGAACAATTTGTCGGCGGTTTTCTGTTCGGGTTGATCGGCAGCCGACGATGTTTTCAATATTAGCGGAACATTATCCCATAATACGGTAAGGTAGAAATAATAGAAAGCGCGTAAAAACTTAGCTTGTCCGATTAAATCCTGCTTATGCTTGTCGTCGGCGAATGTTACGTTTTCAATATGGTCTAATACCTGATTGGCCCTGAATACCGCTACATAATGTTCCTGCCATATTTTTGTATTTACTTCGGAAAAGTTGTAGTTGGTAAAAATAAATTTGCTATATTCCTGCAATTCCGTCCATCCGGCATAACTTACGCCGTCGTCGGCCATTCCCTGCATTTGGGTGTAGATATTACGTGTCCATGTTCCCTGCCGGTAAAACATGTTGTATACGGCAACCAGACCGTCTTCGATATCTTGTTCCGTTTGCCAGAAATTGCCCGAGCTGATGGTGTTTTCGTTATTGATGTCCAATAACGACTCGTCGCACGACGGTGTAATGAGTACGGACAAGGCGATTAAAATATAATATATCTTTTTCATATTTAGAATGTATATTTAGAATTTAAACGATAATGAAAACAATACCGATTTTGGATTGGGGAATGAACAACCATCGGAACTTAACGTGAAAATTCCCGAATCGAGAAATTCAGGATCTAATCCCGAATAGTTTGTCAACGTAATTAGATTTTGTAAAGTAATACCCAAGCGAACAGCATCGATACGTATTTTGTTGCAAATCGGTTTCGGCAGACTATACCCCAATGTAATTTCACTGAAGCGGAAAAAGGTACCGTCTTCGAGCCATCTGTCCTGATCGCCCCGGCTGTTGCGCGAATCGCCGAACACGATTCGAGGACGATCGTTGACCGGATGTTCCTGCGTCCAGGGAACGATGCCGTTGAAATTATTTTGGTTGTTGGCAAAATCTGCGGCTGCGGCTGCGGATCCGTTCCAAACATCGTAGTTAAACCGACCGTATGCGTTGATGCCTATATCAACATTTTTGTAAGAAGCGCTTAACGACAGTCCGGCTTCAAATGCCGGCCATGGATTACCGACGATTTGTCTGTCTTCGGATGAAATGATGCCGTCGCCGTTATAATCGTCGTACTTGATGTCGCCCGGAAGCGCATCGGGCTGAATTATTTTACCTTCTGCATTTTTATAATTCCGTATTTCTTCTTCCGACTGGAAGATACCGAGCATTTTGTAGAGATAAAACATGCCGAGCGGCTGTCCGATTTCGGCTTTCGACAGGGATTCGTAATATACGCTACGTCCATACCCTAAGTCCAGTATTTTGTTGTGTATTTTTGAGAAATTAAGCGAAGCCGAATAGGAAAAATCTTTACCGATTTTATCCCTCCATCCGATTTCCACTTCTATGCCTTTGTTACTCAGGCTTCCTGCATTGACAGCCGGATTTCCTCCTTCATTTCCCGACGTCATCAGGATTGGCAGATAGACAAGCAGGTCTTTACTTTTCGAATCGAAATATTCCATGCTTACCCGTAAGCGATTGTTCAGGAAAGCAGCGTCTAAACCGATGTTGGCTTGTGTCGTTTTTTCCCAGACTAAGTCGATATTTGTTAGTCGCGATTGAGTCATCCCTACCAATTTATATTCCGGAGAGCCGAAAACAGCTCTCGGTGCAGTATTGATAACGGCTTGATAATCATAATATCCGATATTACTGCTGCCCAATGTTCCGTAATTTGCCCGGATTTTCAAATCGTTGATGAACGGTACCTGGAAAAATGATTCATGGCTGATGCGCCATCCCAAAGATACGGATGCGAAATTATCCCAGCGGTTTTTCTTCGGCAAACGCGATGTTCCGTCACGACGTCCGGTAAGTTGCAACAGATATTTGTCGTTATACGAATAATTGATTCGTCCGAGATAAGAAATCAATGCGGCTTGATCGTATGCTCCTCCTCCTGTGGTATTTCCGGTTGCGGCATTCAATGCTTCTATGTATTTGTCGCCCAGTGTCAAGGGATTCAGTTTGGTCGTCCAGTTGCTTTGTCCTTTGAATGTATTATAGGTAATACCGGCGATGGCATCCACGTCGTGTTTGCCGAACTTGTGTTTGAAATTATACGTCTGTTCGATCAGGATGTCGTCACTTTGGTAACTATTGAAAGTAAGATACGGTTCGTCGCTGCCTTGTCCCATCGTCCAGTTGCCTTTTTTACGCAAAGTGTTTGTAACTCCCTGATAACTAACGTAAGCTATATTCAATTTTGCATGAAACATGTCGAACAGCGAGATTTGTCCCCAGATGTTTCCCCGCAGGTTTTTCTCCGGGTTGTCTTGTTCCTGTAGTTCCTGCATGGCGACTAAGTTTCTTCCGTAATTATTGGCTCTGTCGGGATCACCGTAACCATATCCTCCGGGATTCGATTCGTCATGGACGGGAATGGTGGGTGAAATGGCAATGAAGTCAGACCATGGATTTCCGTTTAGATTTTTCCGGTTACTGGTAGTGAAAAACAAATTTTCGCCGTACGAAAAGATGCCTTTTTTGCCGCTTGTATTGACACGAAAACCATAGCGGTCGTATCCTGTTCCGTAAAGCGCTCCTTTATCGACCATCCGGTTGAGTGAAACGAAATAACGTCCGGCTTCCTGTCCGCCGGAAAATGACAAATTATAATTTTGCAATATGCCGGTGCGTAGCATTTCTTCCTGCCAGTCGGTATTGCCTTCATAATGATTTTGTCGTTGGGTAATGCCGGCAACCCTACTGTAAATGGCTTCGTCGTAAGCCCTGTCGTCGTATATCTTCCATGTTTCGGCGTCCATCAAATCATAGCGCGGCAATTTCGAAACTGTCAATTGACTTGAAAATTCTATTTTCATCGGACCTTCTTTTCCTTGTTTAGTCGTGATAATAACCACTCCGTTTGCCGCCCGCGATCCGTAAATGGCTGCCGATGAGGCGTCTTTCAGAATCTGAATGGATTCAATATCCTGAACATTGACGTGCATATCGCTCCCGCCAATCATTCCGTCGATGACAAACAAGGGTGAATTGCTTGTCAAACTTCCTAAGCCTCGTATGGTCATATAACCGGTTTGACCGGGCAGGCCGCTGGAAGTAACTTTCACGCCGGAAGTAAGTCCCCGGATAGACGAAATAACGTCTGTAGATGCGCGGTCGCGTAAGTCATCCGCTTTCACAACCGATACGGCTCCTGTCAAGTCTTTTTTCCGTATCGATCCGTAGCCGATGACAACGACTTCTTCCATAATCTGTTCGTCCACTTTAAGTGCTACGTCTAAACTTGTCCTATTGAATACATTTACTTCTTCCTTTTGGTATCCCAAAAAGGAGAAAGCGATAATTGAATTTTCGGGAACGCTGATTGTGTATTTTCCGTCCACACTGGTAGTTGTACTCTGCGAATGATTTGCGGTATTTACAACTACCACTCCAATTAAGGGTTTCCCCGTTTTACCGTCTGTTACTGTTCCTGAAACCGTTTGCTGCGCTACGGCATTGAGCGTTCCGGAAAGAAACAGCAGGGCAACAAGCAGGTACTGCCAAGCTTTGGGCAGTTTTGTTTGCTTTTGGTTTGTTTTGTTTTCCATTTGTAATAAATTTAATGAAATAAATAAAAATACTTGTTTGATTTTTAACTCTTGATTCTTAATTCCAATTACACCCCTGCTGCAATAATTAACCCTATTCCGGCGATAAACAGCAGAAACATCAAATACAAATACCCATTCACATTTTTCGGCGCATTCCTAAACTCTTTCCAGATAAAAACACCCCAGAAAGCCGATACCAACGTTGCACCTTGTCCCAGCCCGTAGGAAATGGCGGCGCCTGCTTTTCCCGCTGCAATCAGGTTGAACGCATTACCCAAACCCCAGATCAATCCGCCCAGAATACCTACCAGATGAATGTTGAAACCGCCTTTAAAATATTCTTTGTAGGACGTGGGCGTACCTTCAAACGGTTTTTTCATAACCATCGTGTTGAATACAAAATTGCTGACAAAAATTCCGCAGGCGAAAACAAACATCGCCGTATAGGGCGTCATTTTTCCTGCCGCCGGACTGACAAAATTCTCCAAATCCATTGAAGTAGCTACAAACCGGTAGAAAAACGACATCAATATGCCTGCAATCAGCGAAAGTATAATCCCCTTAGATGATACTTTCTTCGTCTGTTTAGCTTGCTTGCTGTACGATATGGCGTTCAGAACGATAGCAACCGTTACCAGCGCCACGCCGCCGAACAGCAAAAGAGGATCGCCGGTTTTTTGCCCCGCATAATTAATGATAACACCTAAAACCAATGCCAAACCGATACCTACCGGAAAAGCCACCGACAATCCTGCAATCGCTATTGCCGCCGACAAAAGGATATTTGCCGCATTGAAGATAATTCCGCCCAGAAACGCGCTTCCGATATTTCCCCATTCCGCCTGCGCAAGGTCGGGAAGAAAACTGCGCCCTTCTGAGCCTATACTGCCCAAAGTGAAAGCAGAGATGAGCGAAAACAACAGGATGCCGATTACATAATCCCAGTAGAACAATTCATAACGCCACGTCTTACCTGCCAATTTCTGGGTATTTCCCCAAGAACCCCAGCAAAGCATAGTAATAAAGCAAAAAATAATTGCTAACGGATAATTACTTACAATAAACATAATATTTAAGATTTAAAAGTTTAACCATCAATTGCTAATTGTTAACTCCAAGTACCTCCCTCCTGTAAGGAATGGAAGTCTGCGCCCCCATGCGGGTAACGGTAATTGCCGAGGCTTTGCAAGCCAGTTTCACCGCTTCGACAATGCTCATTCCTTCGGCAAGCCCGACGCACAAAGTGCTACAGAAAGTATCACCGGCAGCGGTTGTATCTACCGCCTGCACTTTTTCCGCTCCCACCTGGTGATATTGTTTACCGTCCTTGATTAATGCGCCTTGCGATCCCAAAGTTATGACTACGACGTCCACGCCCTTTTCGCTGATACAGTCGGCGGCGGCTTGCGCCGACTCCCAGTTTGTTACCTTGATGCCCGACAGTATTTCCGCTTCCGTACGGTTTGGGGTAATGATATAAACATGTTGCAATAAGGCATTGGAAAGAAATTGTGCAGGGGCGGGGTTTAAGATCACTTTTACACCTCTGCGGGATGCGATTTCGGCGGCGTATTCTACCGTTTCTATCGGGATTTCCAACTGCATCAGCAGCAAGTCGGCTGTTTCGATGGCGGTACGCGCCTTTTCGATGTCTTTGACACTCAATGCACTATTTGCACCGGGAGCCACGAGGATACTGTTTTCGCCGTTGGCGTCCACCGCGACCAGCGCTACGCCCGAAGGATGGTCTGGGTCAGAGAAAACATATTCAGTCCTAATATTTTCCCTATTGTACAACTCTACGGACTGCCTGCCAAAAAGATCATTCCCCGTTTTGGAAATGAAAGTTACATTTCCTCCCATGCGGGCGACGGCAACTGCCTGATTAGCGCCCTTGCCGCCCGGATTCATCATGAAGGTGTTTCCGATTACCGTTTCGCCGGGTATGGGCAAACGGTCGCTTTTGATTACCATGTCGGTATTACAGCTGCCGATAACTACTATTTTGCTCATATATTCAAGTATTTAAACTGTTATACCCTCCATGATGTTAAAATTGAGGATGGCTTTAACATTTTCGTTTTCAGAATAGTTTATCATTTTTTTTCGAATATTGTTTCAATCGATACAAAGATAAAAGCATTTTCGATGCTAAAAATACCAATCGTATGCCAAAAATAGAATTTCATTTAATGATATAATATATTTATAATATTGTTAATAAGAAATTTATATTGTATTAAATTTGGTATATATAAGAATTTCACGTATTTTTGCGTTTGAAATTTTAATAAAAAATTTATGTTGAAATCCGACGTATTAATCTTTTTGGTCAATTCACTTTCTAAATCCGAGAAAAAAGTTTTCAGCACACACAGGAAAGATAGCGACTACAAAGTATTGTTCGATATCATCGAAAAGGAAAAGAATATCTCATCGCAACAGTTGAAAGCGGAATTTGAAAAACAGCGGGAGAACGCCAATTTCAATGCAACGGTATCCTATTTATATGAGGTGTTGTTGAATGAGTTGCTGGCTTTGCGCGAAAACCGCGACAGTCATTATTCTCTGTTTACCAAAGCGCTGAAAACAAGAATACTGTTTGAAAAAGCGCTGTATGAAGAAGCGTTTAATATGTTGGACGCCATCAAGGAAGAAGCCTCCTGGCTGGAAAATTTTTATGCCTTGCAATATGCTTCCCGGCTCGAACTGGAATATTTGCTATTCGTAAATTTCCTGGATATTTCTGAAAAAGAATTACAGGATAAGCATTTCAAAATGAATGAGATATCGACAAGCCTCCGAAAAATAAACGAACATTATACGCTATATGAACTGCTGAAATACCGGATTATCCACAAGGGAAATATCCGTTCCCAAAAGCAGAGGGATTCATTTAATGATTTTGTAATCAGCGAAATGAGCATGATGGCTTCGTCCAATACCGATAGTTTTGAAACCAAAAAACTGCATCAACTGTTTCAGTCCGATTACCTGATTGGCGCAGGGGATTACAAATCCGCTTTACATTCCTATTACGAACTGAACCGGCTTTTTGAAACGAACAAGCACCTTTGGTCAAATCCGCCTTACTATTATTTATCCGTCATAGAAGGCGTTTTGGACAGCCTCAGAAGCATCAAAAGTTATGATCAAATGCCTTATTTCATTGGACAATTGAAAAACATCCGGCATCCGTCGGTCGAATTTCAGACCAATGTGAATTGTCTTATTTTCCTGTACGAACTGTTTCCGTTGCTAGACAAGGGTGATTTCGGGGCTTCGGAACAACTTATGGAACAATACCGCGACAGTGTACTGGAAAAAAGAGATGAACTGAACCTGATTCGCCAAGCCGAATTGTCACTCTATACGGCATTGATACATATAGGTTTACTTAATTTCAAAGCCGCGCGGAAAGATTTGGCAAACCTGATTATCCGCGGAAAAAGTTTTTACGCTTTTCCGCTTTACCGCACCATTCGCTTGGTAAACCTGATTATACAGTACGAAACAGGTAAGGATGATATTATCCACGTTGAAAGCCGTTCACTCAAAAGGGAGTTATCGAAAACCCACAAAGCTTATCGCATGGAACACCTAATGCTGAGTTTCTTAAACAGCCAGCGCATAAGAATGATGAAAAAAAAAGAAAAAATGTGGCCGAAGTTTGAACCTGAACTCATGGATATCCGCAATGATGTGTATGAAAATCAGTTGCTTAAATTGTTTGATTTTACAGCTTGGATCGAAGCGAAAATTTTGAAAATTCCTTTGGCAGAGGTGCTTGCAGGGCGGAAAGCGCTCCGCGATGCAATATAACTACATAGTGCTGTGTCGCTACAATGCTTTCGGCAAACTTTTTTATGCCGGTAAATTTGCCTTCGAACTTCTTAAAATCAACGGATATGGAAATCATAATCAGAGAGAAAAAGGGTCGTGGTTTAATTTCGTTGCTTCCCTTTGCAAGTGTCTGTGCGCAAAACAGTTTTTTTGCAACTCATTATTTTCTTTTGATAACCAAGAAAATCCGAAATATATTTACTACTTTCGTACCGGATTTTAAAATATAATAACGAGCTTATCAAAAATGAGAAAATGGCGTATAGAAGATTCAGCCGAATTGTACAATATTTATGGTTGGGGATTGGATTATTTTTCTATCAACGAAAAAGGACACATTACCATTACACCTAAAAAAGAAAGTGCGCAAGTTGATTTAAAAGAGTTGATGGACGAATTGATACTCCGCGACGTGGAAGCGCCTGTTTTACTCCGTTTTTCCGATATATTGGACAACCGGATTGAAAAGATCTCCAATTGCTTCCGAATCGCTGCCGAAGAGTACAACTACATGGCTCAGAACTTTATCATCTATCCGATTAAAGTGAACCAAATGCGTCAGGTAGTTGAAGAAATTGTCAGTCACGGAAAAAAATTCAATATCGGATTGGAAGCCGGTTCCAAGCCTGAACTTCACGCCGTTTTAGCCATCAATACCAGCGATGATTCACTGATTATCTGTAATGGTTATAAAGATGAAGATTACATACAATTGGCTCTTTTAGCACAAAAAATGGGTAAAAGGATATTTATTGTCGTGGAAAAATTAAACGAATTAAAATTGATTGCCGAACTGGCAAAAAAATTAAAAATCCGGCCCAATATCGGTATCCGCATTAAATTAGCCAGCGCCGGAAGCGGCAAATGGGAAGAATCGGGAGGCGACGTCAGCAAGTTCGGACTTTCGTCCAGCGAACTTCTTGAAGCCCTCGATTTCCTGGGAAAAAATAAAATGGAAGACAGCTTGAAACTCATCCATTTTCATATCGGTAGCCAAGTGACCAAAATCCGCCGGATTAAAAATGCCCTGCGCGAAGCCTCTCAATTTTATGTTCAATTGCGCAATCTGGGTTATTCGGTCGATTTCGTGGATATCGGCGGAGGCTTGGGCGTCGATTACGACGGCACCCGTTCTTCGGGAAGCGAAAGCAGTATGAATTATTCCATTCAGGAATATGTCAACGACTCCATCTCTACTTTAGTAGACGCCTGCGTCAAGAACAATATTCCACAACCCAACATTATTACCGAGTCGGGACGCTCGTTAGCCGCTCATCATTCGGTGCTGGTATTTCAAGTGCTGGAAACAACCACTTTGCCCGAATGGGAGGAAGACGAAGAACTGCCGGAAAACGCTCATGAATTAGTGAGGGAATTATATAAATTGTGGGACGGAATGAATCAACCCCGTTTGATTGAAACCTGGCACGACGCCCAGCAAATCCGCGAAGAATCGCTGGATTTATTCAGCCTGGGGATGTTGGACCTGGTTACCCGCGCCCAAGTCGAAAAATTGTACTGGTCAATTGCTCGCGAAGTGTATCAGATGGCGATGAATATGAAACATGCTCCGGAAGAACTGCGCAAAATATCGAAAATGCTGCCGGATAAATATTTTTGTAATTTTTCCCTGTTTCAATCTTTGCCCGATTCCTGGGCGATCGACCAGGTATTTCCTATCGTTCCGATTTCCCGCTTGGACGAAAAACCCAGTCGGACAGCTACGTTACAGGATATCACTTGCGACTCGGACGGTAAAATCGATAACTTCATCAACATGAAAAATTACACCTACCATCTGCCGGTGCATGTCTTGAATAAAAAAGAACCGTATTACATCGGCGTATTTCTGGTAGGCGCTTATCAGGAAATTTTGGGCGATTTGCATAATTTGTTCGGCGATACGAACGCCGTTCATATTTCCGTGAACAAAGACGGCTATCAAATCGAACAGACAATTGACGGCGAAACTATTGCCGACGTGCTGGAATATGTGGAATACAGCCCGAAAAAATTGGTGCGAACCGTTGAATCGTGGGTGACATCTGCCATGAAAGAAGGGAAAATTTCGGTGGAAGAGGGAAGAGAATTTCTTTCCAATTACCGGTCGGGGCTTTATGGTTATACTTATTTGGAATAAAGGAGAAAAGAAGAATGGAGGAAAGGGATGTAGAGTACAGGAGTTTTTTCATATTCATTTCCGTTCCTCCTTTCTCCATAAAAATGTAAATTTATGAAAATCGTTTCGTTTAATTTAAATGGTATTCGTTCGGCGATTAGTAAAGGACTTTTCGAATGGTTGGAAAAAGAAAGTCCCGACATTTTTTGCGTACAGGAAACCAAAGCGCAACCCGAACAAGTTGACGCACTCACGCTTAATAGTTTAGGTTATAACTACGTTTTACTTCACTCGGCGGTAAAAAAAGGTTATAGCGGCGTTGGCGTTTTCAGTAAAAAAAAACCGGACTATCATTCCATAGGCATCGGTAATTCGTTTTTTGACAAGGAAGGGCGACTCATTCGCGCCGATTTTGGCGACTTGACTGTCGTTTGCGTCTATATCCCTTCCGGCACAACCGGCGAAGAACGGCAAGCGCTCAAGATGGAATTTCTCGAAATTTTTACCGGATATTTATTGGAATTACGGAAAAAACGTCCCAATCTTATTATTTGCGGCGATTATAATATCTGCCATAAACCCATCGACATCAATCATCCCGAGCGACACGCCAATGTTTCCGGTTTTTTACCGGAAGAACGCGAATGGTTCGATCGTCTGATCGACCATGGTTTTGTTGATTCGTTCCGCGAATTCAATCAGGAACCCAATCAATACAGTTGGTGGAGTTTCCGCGCAGGAGCGCGGGAAAAAAATATCGGCTGGCGCATTGATTACCATATCGTAACGGAAGGTTTGAAAGGGCGTTTGAAAAATGCCGCTATCTATCAAGAGATTGTTTTTTCCGATCATGCTCCGGTGATGCTGGAAGTGGAATCTGCGGAATCGGATTTGTTACCTTGAAGTGATTTATACATCGCAATAACTTGCATGTTTACAAAGCTTTTGCTCAATGACGGCAGTGTTGAAATTATAAATGTAAGAGGAATTCGGATATAGACTTATTTTTTTATTATAAAAATAAAAGAAAAACCCTTGTATAAACAGAATTATTACTTTACTTTTGTTTTAAAAAAAATTAAAATAATACATTGAATATTTACTTTAATCCACAGAAATTTATGAATCATTTAAAATCGATTTTGCTTTTGTTTTCCTTTTTTCTGTTAACGATGGGATTGCAAGCCCAGAAAAAAGAAACAAAAATTGAATTACAAGTTGTGGAAAACAATTCATCGGAAAAAGTATTGAAGAGAAAAGTCGCTATTGTTCGCTTTTCCAACGAAACCCAGTACGGTAAAGGAATTTTTTACGACAAAGAAAACGATCCGATGGCAAAACAAGCCTTGGATAACCTCTCGAATAAGCTGGCTTCTACGGGAAAATTCATGTTGTTGGAGCGTGCCGACTGGGACAAAGTCGCAGAAGAAGGCGCTTCCGGATACGATAAAATCGGCGCCGACTACGTGATAGTCGGTTCGATAACGGAATTTGGAAGAAAAAGTGTCGGCGACGCCAATCTG
>JAISOJ010000043.1 GCA_031275735.1 Dysgonamonadaceae bacterium | reverse complement strand
GCTGTTTTTTCGTATTCCTTTTTGTGATAAGCCATTCGTGCTTTCATTTTTACAGGGTCGTAAACGGGAACTAGTTTCGGATTGTATTCAGTGTTGTATCTCGGAACATTCCATATCACTGCAAGCAATTTTCGGGCTATGCAAATCAATGCCTTTTTTCGGGGTTTGCGCATGGCCAAACGATTAAAGTACGAACCTTTCATTTGCGAAGCTGCTCATGAACACTGAACCAGCATTGAATGCAGATATTTGTTGCCTTTGGTGGTGGCGCTACTCTTATATTTGCCGGCGCTTTCGTCATTTCCCGGACGCAGTCCCGTCCATCCGGTTATTTTCCTGCTGTTTTCAAAGACTCTCATATCGCCGCCCGTTTCGGCTGTAATCGTCATGGCGGCTATCAGGCTGATGCCTGGAAGGGTTTGTAACAGTTTGACCGCTAACGAAAATTTATCTCCACAGATCTGTTGCATCGCTTTCAAACATTCGCCTGTCTGTTTTTGATACATCTCATATTCCGCTTTTAACCACTCTAACTGTTTGCGGTGATGCTCCCTGATATTGCCCGTTAATGCCGCTTTCAACTTGCCGCTTTGCTTGTTTTTCATGTTGCCGTAAACCAAACCAACCCAATAATCGGAATCTGTATAACCTCTGATAAGGGCGTCAACTGTCAACATATAACTCTTGGTTGTTATACGGCTCAAACAACTGCTTGCCCGGATGCCGCACATTATCAAAATATTATCCATGCTGACAGGAACGCGTGTTACCTGCTGTTGCAGTTTGCTGTATTTGCCGGAGTATATACGCAATTCCTGTATCAGGGGTGGTGGAACAAAACTGCTGCGCTCCATACCTTTGTACAGCAACTCCGCTATCCACTTGTGCATCTTTGGCGTCGCTCTTCATGCCCGGTAGCTGTTTAATCAAAAACGGATTAACCGGTGTCTGTTCAAAACCCATTTCCAATAGCAAGTCCCACATCGCTTCTCCATTGTAAATCGCGCAAAAGATACTATCTTTGTGCACGTCTAAACCACATACTTTCTTCATATTATAAAATATTTATGGATTATTTTACAAATATAAGAAGGTTGTGGTTTTTTCTCAAATCCTGCGCAACCGACTCCGAACGAAACGGAGGGGACTGAGGTTTTACCTGCGAATTTTTATCGAACTGTGTATATGTGAAGACTTTTATGTATATTTGCTGAAAATTTATCTACAAACTCATGCTCGAAAAAATTATCATTCTTGATTTTGGTTCCCAAACCACCCAATTAATCGCCCGCCGCTTGAGAGAACTGAATATGTATTGTGAAATTTTTCCTTACAATAAATTTCCGGAAAAGGATCCATCCGTTATCGGGGTTATTTTATCCGGAAGTCCTTTTTCTGTAAACGACAAGGATGCCTTCAAACCCGATTTATCGGCAATTAAAGGGAATTATCCTATATTAGGAATCTGTTACGGGGCACAATACCTGGCTTATATTTCTGGAGGAAAAGTGGAAAAAGGCAATAGCCGCGAATATGGACGAGCGATGTTGGCGCCTGCAAACACAAACGATTTGTTGATGAAAAACGTAAAAGCGAGCGCACAAGTCTGGATGTCGCACGGCGACACGATTACCCAAATTCCCGATAATTTCAAAATTATCGCTAATACACAGGATGTTCCATGCGCCGCTTACCGAATCGAAAAGGAAAAAACATGGGGTGTGCAATTTCATCCGGAAGTTTTCCATACTGAGATAGGAAAAACGATTTTAGACAATTTCCTTACTATTTGTGAAGCTAAAAAAGATTGGACGCCTGCCGGTTTTATCGAATCGACAATTGATAAACTAAAAAAACAAATAGATAATGATAAAGTAATTCTGGCACTTTCGGGGGGAGTGGATTCTTCGGTAAGCGCTGTCTTGTTGAACAAAGCAATCGGAAAAAACCTGACTTGTATATTTGTTGATAACGGATTGCTTCGAAAAAATGAATTTGAAAAAGTGCTGAACGATTATGCCTATTTGGGCTTGAACGTTATAGGTATTGATGCCAAAGAGTTCTTTTATAAAAATTTAGCCGGCGTAAAAGATCCTGAACAGAAACGGAAAATAATAGGAAAAGGATTCATTGATATTTTTGAATGCGAAGCCAAAAAATTGAAAGATATCCGGTGGTTGGCACAGGGAACTATTTATCCCGACGTCATTGAGTCGCTCTCCATCACCGGGACGACAATCAAATCGCATCACAATGTAGGAGGCCTTCCCGAAAAAATGAACCTGAAATTAGTGGAACCGCTCCGTTTGTTATTCAAAGATGAAGTACGACAAGTAGGCCGCGAATTAGGGATGAAAGAACATTTAATCAAGCGACATCCATTCCCCGGACCAGGATTGGGCGTTCGGGTTTTGGGAGATATTACACCTGAAAAAGTACGTATTCTCCAAGAAGCCGACGACATTTTCATTAACGGACTTCGCGAATGGAATCTATACGACGAAGTATGGCAAGCAGGAGTCATTTTATTACCGGTACAATCGGTAGGCGTGATGGGCGACGAACGAACGTATGAAAATGCAGTTGCTTTACGCGCCGTTACTTCAACGGATGCCATGACAGCCGATTGGGTACATTTGCCTTACGATTTTTTGGCAAAAATATCCAATGAAATCATCAATAAAGTGCGCGGAGTCAACCGGGTAGTTTACGACGTCAGTTCCAAACCACCCTCGACAATCGAATGGGAATAAGGACAAGTCATTGATCTTCAGAAAACGTTTCATGTTATCTTTCCGCCAACGGGTTACTTTATTGCGGATTATTATTGATATGATTTTACTCATGTTACGCACCCTAATCAAGTAATCACTAACTTTGCAGGATGAAAAAAGAAATGGATTTATACAGTGACTACCTGCCAAGTAGTTTTGGTCAACAGCTACCGGCTTGTCGAATTTGTTGGATGGCTCCATATCCCATGACAAAATAACGCGGATGTTGTCCGGAAACACTTATAATTCAAAGGATTTATGGCAGGAGGTAAAACCACTGGTTCGGCCATATGAGAGCGAAGATGCCTGTCTAATCTTCGATGACGCCATTGTAAGCAAACCTTATACTGATGAAAACGAGTTGATCGGTTGGCGCCGGGATCACAGCAAAGGTCGCAATGAAAAGGGCATCAATTTATTGACAGCCTTTTACCACACACAATCACGGACGTCGTCTGAAGCCTTGCGGGTTCCGGTATCCTTTGAGTGCGTCAAAAAGAGTGTCCGGTTCTTCGAAATAAAAAACCGGAAGGAAAAACGCCAAAGCCCGGTAACCAAAAATGAGATGATGCGTTCGATGCTGCAACTGGCAGTCGAAAATCAACATTTTAAATTCCGTTACGTTTTGGCAGACAGCCGGTTTTCATCCCCACAACCTGCTTTTCATCGCCCGGTTGAAAAAGTATTTTGTGATGGATATGAAAAGTAACCGTTTATGTATGTTTTCTACCCGAGACAGGAATAGAGGCCGGTGGACAGGTATTGACAAATTGCCGCTACAGACGGAACAGCCCGTTCAAGTTGGGTGTGGTATTAATTTGATGTGAATTACCCAAAAAACACTTATCTTTGCGCCAAATTTTTAGATAAAATCAGATGGATGCAAAAATAGTAAAGTCAGATTCCACAGGAATCACCCTT
>JAISOJ010000041.1 GCA_031275735.1 Dysgonamonadaceae bacterium | reverse complement strand
ATCGGAGAATGCTTCCCTTAGAAGAAGCCTTGCGTTTTGCAGGAGAAAACCGGTCGGAATTAGAAAAAGTATTGGCGCATTATTCTTCCGATCCTAATGACAGTTTGAAATACCGGGCCGCCGTATTTTTGATAGAAAACATGCCGGGTCATTATTCCTACAAAAATGCGGAATGGCTGGACGCCTACTACCACGAGTTGGATACCGCCGTCAGTTTGGGTTACGACAGCGGAACCAACCGGCGCATCATCGAATCCGTTTCGGAAAAGTACCAGGGACCCAAGAGCGGTCAATTAGTGTTGGACAGTCATATCCTGACCTCCGGTTTCCTGATAGACAACATCGAGCGGGCATTTTCCGTATGGTCAGGGGAATGGTCCACCCATATTTCGTTCGCCGATTTTTGCGAATATATTTTACCCTACAAAGGAACGGAATTGCAGCCGATAGACAACTGGCGGGAATATGCCCGCGATATGCTCAAAGGCGATTTGGATACTTTGCATTATTGCGACCTGTACAGACATTCGGCTTTTCAAGCGGCGACAGTTGTCAGTCGAGAAATTATCCGTTGCAATGTGCAGGAATGGCCCTTTGGTGGTCTCAATGCCATCCCAGTGAAGAACATCCGGACGCTGGCCAATCTGCCGTTCGGAGCTTGCGAAGATTATTCTGTGCTGGCATTAGCGGTGATGCGCAGCAAAGGCATACCGGTTGCGGAAGATTTTACTCCCCAATGGCCTTTTCAGCCACAGGCGCATGCCTGGAATATTGTATTGACGAACAGCGGTCGCCATAAGGTGTTTTCAGCCGGATCGAGCAATCCGGGCGAATTGCACAATCCGGACACGAAAATGGCCAAAGTCTTCCGCCGTACCTACGCTATCAACAGGGAAATAATGGTCATTCAGAAAGCGGAAAAATACATTCCGTATACTTTCAGGAATTACTTTCTTCGTGACGTCACGGACGAATACCAGGAAACGGTCGATGTGGAGATCAAAATTCCATCTGAATATAAAAAGGTTAAACACAAGTATGCATATTTAGCTGTTTTCGATAATAAAGAATGGATTCCTGTACATTACGGCAAAATATCGGGCGGGCAAGTAAAATTTGCGAAAATGGGCAAAATGTGTCTGTATTTGCCTGTGTTTTATGACGAATCGGGTATCCGTCCTTTTTCCTCTCCCTTCCATATTGCCTACGACGGACAAATCAGGCGTTACGAAGCGGATACGGCAAACTTACAGATTGTGGATGTCCGCCGGAAATATTTTATTGCCGCCCATTGCTATGAAGTAGGAAAAAGAATGTTGGGCGGCAAGTTCCAGGCAGCCAACCGCTCTGATTTCCGCGATGCGGTAACGATTTATACTGTTCCAGATTTTACGGTGCAGTCGGGCGAGGTGTTTTTGGATACACTGCAAACGCCTTACCGCTATTGGCGTTATTATTCGTCGGAAGAAAAACACAATAATCTGGCGGAGTTGTATTTTTATCAGGAAGAGAACGATCGTCCGGTTTACGGCAAAATTATCGGTACTCCGTATTCCTATACCCACCGGAAAGACAATGAAAAAGCGGCAGTTTTTGACGGCGACCCGCTTACTTTCTACGATGCGCTTACTCCGAGCGATTCGTGGGCAGGGATGGATTTCGGACATCCTGTAAAGATCAGGAAGATCAGTTATACGCCTCGCGGCGACGGGAATGATATAACTCCGGGCGACGTCCATGAACTTTTGTATTGGGATGATGATTGTTGGAATGCGCTGGGTAAAAGACAGGCTACGGACATAAAATTGATTTATGAAAACGTTCCTTCCGGTACGATCTATTGGATTCGAAATCTTTCGAGGGGAAGAGATGAGCGGATTTTCAGTTATGAGAATGGAAATTTAATCTGGTGGTAAGTAAAATTAAGAGTTAAGAGCTAAGTGATGATAATTAGATTGATACGGTTTATACTCACTGCAACAGGTCTTTACCTAAAGCGCTTGCATACATTTTCGTTGCAAATGGAAATGCAAGGGATAATCCTTTGTCACAACAAACAAGATAAAATAACCTGTTCGCAATACAAGAAACAAATTACTATTTGGGAACTGGGGAAGAACAAATTCACTTGAGTTAGCCTTTGTCATTGTCTCTTGTTTGCAAAGGCGGTAACCGGTTCGAAAGAGAACTTCAAAGGGAAATAAAACGTGAAAGGTTACACGAAAAAGAAACCTAAAAAATAAAAATATTGTAATCAATTAAAAAATTTAATGTTATGTATAAAAAAGTTTTAGGAGGAATTGCCGTATTAGCAATCGCAGCCGTAGCTGCTATGAACGTGAATTTGAATACAACAAATGCTGACTTGTCGGATACTTCTTTATCAAATATAGAAGCTTTTGCAGCTGGTGATTGTGAGTATACTAATGGATACAGAAGATTTGGAGGTGGCAGTGGAGGCGCTTACGATTGTTGTCTAATTTGGAGAGAAGGAAGTGCGTCTGATAGCTGTCACTAATCTGTAGAAGTGAGGCTGTTTTTGAATTATGAAAAAACAGCCTCTTTTTCAATAAACATTAGCTAATTATAAATTTTAAAAATGATGCGTAATAAAACAGATAAAATAGTATGTCTCCTTGTTTTGATCTTGCTTTTTCAAGGATGCAAAAATAAAGAAGAAAAGAGAATTGAATTTGATAATCAAATCCGGGTACAGGCAGATTCCATAAAAATAGATATCCCTATTAGTGTTCGGGGTTGGAAAGTAGGAGAAGATAAAATAAGCATACAGTCTGGTAATAACAGCGATTATTGTTTATATGTATTTTCAGTACCGGATATGAACCTCTTGTATCGATACGGCACTTATGGCCAGGGACCGGGTGAATTTATTGCAGTCAACTGGCTTAATGCTACCGGTGAGGGACAAATAGGATTGTATGATATTCCGAATCTAAAAATGTATATGTATCAATTATTTCCGGATACATTGCATAGGATAAAAACCTATCATTTTAATCCATGGGATGGCAAACTGTGTCGTCCTTATTCATCTATACAACAAATTAACGATTCGATTTTTTTGTTGAAAGCCCATATGTGGGAAAACACAGAGATAGAGGTAGCCAATATTCATACAGGAGCGATTTTAAATACCTTCGGCCCTCTATTACAGCGGGAACCGAATACCCTTTATACTCCCTTTTATTTTGGTATGGCGGGTAATGATCAAAATTTGGTATTATATTATGAGTATATTAATCGATTGGAACTGTTTGAATACAATGAGACAGCGTATACTTTTAATCCGATTGCAGCAATCGGCAACGATAAAGATCAAAGCGGCATCGATGTATTCGACTACATCCTTCATTACTCGGATGCGCAATGTGATAAGGAATATATTTATGCGTTGTATCAAGGGGAAAGAAGGGAGAATATCCGGAATAGTACAATTGAAGTGTACAATTGGCGGGGGGAGCCTGTAAAACGAATTATACTGGATCGTTTTATCGAAAAAATGGCAATTGATGTTGATCATGGAAAAATATACGGATGTGCCGGCCATCAAGATTTCGATTATGTGTATGTTTACGATATAAAGTAATTTCAATTAGTAAAATGAAGCATTTATTCCTATTTATGGTATTACTCTGTGTTCCTGCATGTAAAAAGGAAGCAAAAACGGCAGACATCGAATCTATTGTTAAGAAATGGCAAGGTAAAGAAATTCGTTTTCCGGAAAATGCAGTCTGTTTTTCTATGGGAAAAGAAATTATTTGCCCTGTAATAAATAAACCGTATAAAATTTTAATGTATCTTGATTCTGCAAGTTGTATGAGTTGTAACCTGAAATTATATGATTGGAAACAGCTTATTCAGGAAGCCGATTCGTTATTCTTAGGAAAATTAGATTTTCTACTTTATTTACAGGTAAATGACGATAAAATTCTTACAAACCTTCTTAAAAAAGAACATTTCGAATATCCGGTATATATTGATAGAAATAATCAAATGGATAAGTTGAATCGTTTTCCGAATCAACCGGAATTTCGATGTTTCCTGTTAGATTCCGACAATAAAGTACTCTTAATCGGCAATCCGACTATTCATCCTAAAATTTGGGAATTGTACAAAACCCAAATTACCGGTAAAGAGCAAACAGAAATTCCCCTGACTACCATTCAGCCGGATAAAATTTCGCATAATTACGGCACAATTAAGAAGGGAAGTAAGAACAAAATGACATTCTTCATTGAGAACACCGGCGAGCAATCGTTGGTTATCAGTCGCGTTTCCGTTTCTTGTGGTTGTACGGATGTGATATGGGATAAGTATCCGATAGAGAAAGGCCATAGCGCCAAAATAATTGCGGAAATTACACCGGACGAAGACGGATATTTTAGTAAAACAATCGAAGTCTTTGGAAATATGGAATCTTCACCGGTAAAATTAACGATTAATGGTTGGGCAATCGAATAAAAGAGTTAAGAGCTAAGAATTAAGAGTAAATGAAATGAAATTTAAAACGGCCTTCAATAACATTTGGTTTGCCATTAAAATAATCGGTATTGCTATCGTTTTGGCGATACTGTTACGTGTTTTTCTTTTCGCTTCATTCAAGATTCCTTCGCCGTCAATGGAACCTGCGATTTTTCCCGGCGATTATATTATTGTCAATAAACAAATTCCGGGTCCTCG
>JAISOJ010000098.1 GCA_031275735.1 Dysgonamonadaceae bacterium | reverse complement strand
CAGTTCGCAGTCAATGAGCGAAACGGCTTGTGCAATAATTGGCAGCGCCACCGCATTTTTTTCCCGCCCCGGTGTGAATAATCCGCCCCTGCGCCGTGGCGAGTTCGCTGCGGGCAAACAGGAGTGTACGGGTGCGCTCCGCAAGGTCTTTCTCCCTGCGGCAATAGTCGTGGAGTTCGTCGGCGAACTCACTAAGGGCGGTATCCTTGGCGTCATCCTCCGCCGTTTCGGTGTTGCTGAAAATTTTTAGTAATTCTCTGTGAATGATTCTTTTCATCTTCTTTTGATTTTAATGGTTTATGTAATGGGTTTATAAAAAACGCAAAAGCCACCCTTGGAAATGAATCCAAAGATGGCCTTGCAAATAAATAACCGATACTTTGTTAAAACCGGTACGCCAGCCCTGCCGAAAGCAGCAGCCTGTCCCACTGGTCGCTGATTTTGTATTTCAGTTCCGCATTGAGAATCAGCTTGTCGATCAGCTTGTAGTCGATGCCGCCGCCGAGGTTGAAGGCTATATCCGATGTGGAGCCGCTACTGCCATAGCTGCCGTATTCGCCCAAGTCCACCGAATAATCGTAGCCGTAGTTCAGGATACCCAAGCCAGCCAGCGGATAGACCGTAATCTTGTCGGCCACCGGAAACAGCCAGTGAGCGTTCACGCTCAAGTCCCACATCGTGAGGTAATCCTTTTTCAGGAAGTAGGTAAATGAGCCTTCCAGACGGAGGGGATTCGTTACGTTGTACTGGAACTTGGCTCCGATACCGTAATTGGTGAAGCTGTCGCCCGAACCCAGTACGAGGTTGCCACCCGCAGCCATGTCGCCTTTTTCCTGCGCATTGGCTGCCACACTCATTGTAAACACTGCGATTGCTACAATCGCCGCTTTTCTAAAAATACTACTTTTCATTTGCTTGTTTTTTAAATTGTTATTACTGTAAATCATCGCTTTCGTTCTCTTTCAGCTTCATGCTGTCCCTTATTTTGTGGAGTTCCTTTTGCACCATCTCCATCTTGCGGAGTGATTGCATAAAGGCGTGGTACTCCGCGTCGGGAATGTAAATGACCTTGTCGTCGTCCGGCCATATTCCCTGCCCGTTATCCTTGTCATTTGTGTCCATCTTTGTTTGAGTTAGAGTTTTACGAACTCAACCCGCCTGTTCTTTGCTCTGCCTTCATCCGTACCGTTGTCGGCGATGGGTGAAGTTTGGCCTTTGCCTGCCGATTTCAGGCGGTCTTTCGAGACGCCCATTCCCACAAGTTTGACAACTACGGCTGCCGAACGCTCGTCGCTTAGCTTCTGGTTGGCGTCGGCTTTTCCGGTACTGTCGGTATGACCTTCGACGGAGAATTTCAAATCGGGGTTGTCCTGCATCAGCTTGGCGATGCGGTTGATTTCACCCATTGATTCGGGCTTTATCGTGCTTTTGCCCACATCGAAAGTGATGCCGTAGGTGATGATTTTGCCGTCGGTCATCATGCGGTTGTACAACGGTACTGCGCCTTTGGCGATGCGGATATTCTTCACATACACATCCTGTTCTCCGTAGAAATGTTCTAAAACAAGCGAGTTAGCTTGAGCGACATTGGGAACATTGGTTATACGCTGACCGTCAATATAGACTTTCAAGGCGTGTTTGTTGAACGAAAGGGCGAATTTATGCCAACCCGCTTTTGTAATGTTGAATTTTGATGTATTTTCTCGTTCATCGCCACTTGTCGTTTTCCATTTTGCTGAATACCGTATGCCGTCTCCGTCATCTTCCACCTTGTTTCGCAACACCCATTCAGCGTAGATTGCGTCCTGTCCGCTTTCATCTTTCAGATGTAAAAAAAAACGGCTACCCTTGTCTTCCGCAGGAACATAAAAATCAAACTCCACGGTATAACTGTCTGATAGATAGTTTTTCATATTTTTCATCAATGGAGCTATTTTAGTCCACTGTTCGAGGTTGATGACATTCTCACCGTTTATTTGGGCTACATCTGCATTCCCTTCAATCAAATCCCCATTGTGAGGGAAACTCGCCTAACTTTTCGCCGACAAGATTGTCCTCGAAAATAATCTCATCGCCTGCCACAAAATCCGACTTTGCGTAAGCGATTTCATCTACTTTCACGCCCTGCTGCGGGGTATCGTTATCTTGTCCGGACGTCCCTGCATTGCTACTCTCGTTACCGTCTTTATCCTTATAGGTATCGGGGTCGGTGGCTTTGTCAATCGTCTTGCTAACCGCTTCCTCGGTTTTCTGTTCCGCCTTGCGGATAGTGGCGTTCTTAGCTGCATTCTCGACGGCCTTGCCGAGTCGCCTGCCAAATTGCGCTTGTGCTGTCCCGCATACAAACAGTAGTGCGAGGCTTGCCAATAATAATCTTAATGCTTTCATTTTTTGCTGTTTAATGTGTTTCCCTCTTTTTTTACGGCAAAGTATTTGAAACCGTACCATCGGGAAGCAATACATTTCCGCCTGCATTTCCCGAAAAAGTTACATGAATAGCCGTAACCTCTGCGGCATCGCTGCCTGTACTGTTGATGAACCTGAAACCGTATCGCTTTGAGTTGTTCAACTGCACATTTTCAAGCGACATCGACGAGCGGTAATAGGCATAAATATTTGAATCGTTATTTGGGCTTCCACCATATTCAATAAGACAATTTTTTAAAACATTGCCGTGCGAGTCCGTAAAATCAAAGCCATTCCAATAGTAATTTTTGCCCGGCAAGCGGGTAAATGTAACTTGTTCACCTGCACTTGTGCCGCCATTGACAATTATTTTACCATTATCTTCGGTTGCAGTGCCTGTTACATCAAATCCCCTATCTTCACCCATATAAAAAGTAACACCTTTGTTTATGGTTAAAGTTTTCTTGATATAACCCCCAAAATGAATATAATATGGTATTGTTGCAGCATTGACGGTAAGATTTTCTTCTTCAATTCCACCATCCAAAACAAAAATATAATTTTCGCCATTGCCCGTAAGGTTTGAAGTTTTATCGAACGGGATATTATAAAAATTGCGCGCATATACAGGTTGTGCATCACAATGTTCAATTACATTGTTGGTGAATGTCGTAAAACGGGCAGGCTCGTTGTAAAGATATATGCCGTGTCCGAGCGAACCGGAAATCTTACAGTTCGTCATACTGATTTTTGCATCATAATTGGTAGCAAGAACGCCGCCTTCGTTGGCGCGACTTCCACCGTTAAGTAAATCAACGTATTGCAAAACATTTTCTTTGTTGGTTTCAATGTGCAGCCGTGCCCAACTGCCTTTCTGTGCTCCGCCTTTCAGGGTGATGTGTCCGCTTTTTGTTCCGGGAGTTGCGGATAGATTGCCTGCCGCATCAGGTTCACGCAACTTGTCTTCACCAAGCATTTTTACGGTCGCGCCATCGGTTATCAAAATCCCGCCATCGGTTTTGCTAAAACGAATGGTAGTTCCGGGCAAAACAACAAGGGTTTTTCCACCGTTTACTTCCAACAAGTTTGTTCCATTATACACGTAATTAATCGCCATGCCCGGTACGCCCAATACGCGGTCTTGGCCTATCTGCACATGGTTGTTAACTGTTTCGCCTGTGATTTCAATCTCGCCGTTGGCAAAAGGTGTGAGGTTTCCACCTGTGGCCGTGCTGTTATCGGTGAAAGTAATATTCCCTGAAATACCGGTTATGCCGTTCGCCGTTACGTTTACGGTGAAAGGCGTTCCGCCTGTGGGAGCAAGGGTAAGCGATTCGCCGACCGAAGAAGTAACCACGCCCGTAGACGTTTTCACTTCGCCGGACTTATCGACATAGAGCAACACGTAGGTATCGGTTGCCGCAGCCGACGACCTCGTGAGGTTTTTGCTTACTTTCAGCGTATAAACCTTTTCTGCATTTGCAGTGGTGCTGACATAGGTTTTCCCGATTTCGGCAATTCCGTTGTCGGGTTCAGGCGTAGGGTCGTCTTTTTCGCAACCCGTGAACAACATTAAACTTACTGTGAAGCAGGCAACTGTCGCCGCCACATTCTTCAA
>JAISOJ010000088.1 GCA_031275735.1 Dysgonamonadaceae bacterium | reverse complement strand
TTATGTATCAGCGGGTGATATTTTTGCAAATCGTGGATAAGCGTGGGGTTTACGTTCCGCATTTCTTTCAGGTGCCTGGCATGGATTTGCATCAGGGTTTCGATTACGTCGGTCGAATTTGCGGAGAGGGCTTCGAGTTCGCGCTCGGTTTTTTCCATTTGGCTTTTGATGCAGGTTTCCAGCAGTTCCTCCTTGTCGCGGAAGACTTCGTAAAGCGTTCGCTTGGAAATGCCTGCCGCGTTAGCAATGTCCGACATGCTCATGCTTTTTATTCCCTTGTGGAAAAAAAGTTCCGAGGCGCTTTCGATGATTCGTTCTCTTAATTCCATTTGATAATAGACTTCAATAATATAGTAAGACAAATGATAAAGAAATATATTTTAAATTTCCGGTGCAAAGTAAATAAAAACTTTTGAAACAAAAAAAGTTTTTTCGTTTTATTTTTTTGTTAAAAATGCGTAATATTATTCATTTTTAATTTGTGGACAAATATATTTCGAATTGGCGTATGAGACAAAATAAAATTCGTTGAAAAGGAAAAAATACCCGATGAACAGGTAAATTTTCTCGATGAAGAATATATAGTTTTATAAAACGGTACAGTAATGTAATTATGTCTTCCTGCTAAAAATTTGTATCTTTTTTGCCGGCTATTTTCTGAAAAACCATTTAACTATACGGGCAATCAATCGTAGAAAGACAGATAAGACATAGAATCCTATGCCGATAAAAATGACCCAGACAATTTGCGTCCACAGCTCTTTCCATTCCGTTCGGTAAATAATAATGGAAATTATGTTCAAGATAAACGATGCGGCAAAGCAAGCGCAAAACCACTTTATTTCTTGCTTTTGTTGATGGACTGTAAATAGAATATCTTTCATATCAGGCAAAATTCAAGTACGGTATTTTGTATTCATTGGGGAAGGCGAGAATTCGTTGCTCGTCCATCGCTTGTAGTCCTAATAGTCCCAGCACGGAGGAGTAATACGCTTCTTCGACCAAACATTCGGCAGGACGACCGGTTACCGCCGCTTCGCAGAAAGAAGCTAGCAGTTGCTCGGATCCATCGTCGGCAAAACCTACGGATGATTCGCCGGTGTGGGTCGATGCGTTTTCGATGATAAAATAACCGGCATTTTTCGACGCCGTTTCGGGCACCCAACTGGGTCCGGCGAACGAGATATGGTCGAAGATACCATGCTCGATCTGGTTTATTAACTGCATAATACCGGGAGCGGGTTGCACTTCTTCGAAGTAATATTTACCTTTTTCCGGTTCCATCGTTCCTTTAGTGCAAAGAATTTCTTCTTCCAATCCGAAAAATTTATTGGAAATAATAGATTCGTAAGTCATTTTTACTCCATTGGCATAACGATAAATGAGGCTGACGTTGTCGTAAACTTCGCGGCCGTCTTTCCAGTAAACGATATCTCCGTATCCGGTCACGGATTCCGGTATCATTCGCATTGCCCAGTTACCAACTTGTAGTTGATGCGTGGCAAGTTCCGTCATCAATCCTCCGGAAAATTCCTTGTAGAGCCGCCAGTTGATTTTTCGTTCCCACTCGGGCGAGGGAACAGGACGTCGCCAGTCGTTGTTACGGAACCAGTAAGCACGTATACCGCTGATTTCGCCTATTATGCCTTTGTTAATTATTTCCATCGCACGTATGTATTTGGGATCGAACAGGCGTTGTTGACCGATATACAATACCTTGCCCGAATTTTTATACGCTTTATACATGGCGAGACAGCCTTCCGGGGTGAGCGCCATTGATTTTTCGCAAAATACATGTTTACCCTCCTGCAAAGCATCAATGGTGACCGGCTCATGCATGTTGAGAGGCGTAGCTATTAATACGGCGCGGATATCATTTTGTTCCAGAACTCTGCGGTAGTCGGTATATGTTTTTGCCTGCGGATATACTTTTGCTGCCTGTTTGAGGTGCGGCTCGAAATTGTCGCACAAAGCTACCACTTCCACATGTGGCATCTTGAGCAGGTTTTGCATGTGGTATTGTCCGCGCGAGCCTGTTCCTATGATTGCCATTTTTAATTTTTCGCCTTTGACAATAGCCTTTTTTTCGTCGTCGCTGCACGATTGCAGCCAAGGGAAAACCGAAAGCAGTAAACTTCCGCTTCCAAGTACGCCTATGTTTTTGAAAAAATCCCTACGGCTTATTCCATTTATAAACGTATTATCCATCCTGTATTATAGTTTTTATTTATCAATAATTATAGCATTGTGCGTCTATTGTATCTCCGCCGCTTTGCAATCGTACATTTTGTATTCTACTATATCGAACCGATTCAACCATTTTTCCGCTTCGCTGATTTCGGCAGCCATCAGCGCTGTTGTCAGTGCTTCGGCTTCGATCGGGTAAACGGATACAACAACCGCCATCTTTCGAGTCGTCACATATTCTTTTGTTGCAGGACGAACAATATGAGCCGTTCGGATAGGCGTGTTTCCCGATACGGACAAAGAAGCGTCGCATAAATAGATATTGTCCATGCGGCGGTTATTGTACGGATTATCGATTCCAACCGGCCAATAGTTACCGTGCGGATGCGTCCCAAGGGCAAGCGTTGTGCTGTTGCCGAAATTTACTAATGCGCGACTTACGGCCTGTTGCTTCAATAGCAGGCGAATTTTTTCCAAGGCATAGCCTTTAGCATATCCGCCCAAGTCGAAGAATGTTTTTTCGACGAAGAAAACGGTGCGGTTGGTTTCGTCGAACTCTACATTTTCCCAATGTCCCAACGTGATATCGAAGTACCCTTCGGTCAGTTCGTAATAACGTTTGCAATCCATCAAAATATTCCAAAGTTCGTCGTTCATCCCCACAGGATAGAGCATAGCGTTCGTGTTGATCTGTCTGAGTTCGCTTGCGGCGTCAAAACGGTTTAGTATCTTTTCCAATTTTATGACTTCCGCTACGATGCTTTGCCACAATTCGTCCATTTCGGCGGGATTGCCTCCCCAAAAGAGTGCATCTAATTGCGTTCCCATCACTTTGGGGATAGAACCATGAAAAAGCCCGGACGAAGGGTAATAATTTGTGTACATGTTCATTTTATCTGGGCAAAAGCATCTGCTGCAATTGGCAGCTGCAAATTTAACGAAAAATGTCAGATAAGATCATTTTTCATTGTGAAATAACGTTAAGAGCAAATCATCAACGTCAGCGTCCCAACGAACAGGCAAGATAAGGTATTATAAGCCGGATATTGCTTCTTTCCTGATGATTTTCAATACATCTTCCCCTGTTCCAATGCGATAACCCGTTGTTGAATATAAAATACCGCCGTTGCGGGAAAGATAAAGGATCAACGGAAAATTATCGTTGAAATCAATTTGCAAAACACCGGTTGCCGCATGCAACAACTCCCTTCGGTTATCGACGCCCCAATTTGTATTTTGCGGTAATTTTTTGAATGTTGAAATATCGAAAACATTACCGGCTTTATCGTCCGGAGTCAAGAATAATATGCCGCCGTTCCATTCATCTAGCGCTTGTTGTACGGATGGAAGATCTTGCAAAATATGCTTCGATGGTTCTTTGCCGATATCCAAGAAGCAAAGTACCAAACCCTTTCCTCTCGATAATTCTTTTAAAGTCGCTTTTGAGCCATTATTTAATGTTATAATCGAATTCATATCCACAATTCCTTTTACAAATAGTTTTCCTTCCGTTTTCGGCAAGCGGATACTTATCTTAGAAGTTGTATTTCTTTTTAATTCAAAATATTCGGTATGGACAAAGACCGAGCCGTCGTTGGCGCGGCTACCCGTCGTCAATCGGTAATAACCTTCATCTAATTCCATCGTATAGGGGAATTTGGAAACTAAAGGATTATTTTCAAAGTCTAAAGTATGGAAATCGCCGTCTTTGAAATAAGCCAAGGTGTAATGAGTATAATAACCCGGTTTAATGAGGTTGTCCGGCACATTATGCACCGTCAATTTGGCTTTCGGTAAATTAGTCGTTAAGGATTCGTCCGGTTCGAAAACGACATCCGTCCATTGCCCGTTTTCAAAATATTGGGTTTTTCCTGTGCTGTTTTCTATTCGTGCAGGAATACCGAGACTTCGGCAAGAGGCGGCGAAAAAGATATTACGCGAAAGACGGTCGGCTATTTTCAGTTCAAAAACGCCCTGTGGGGTAATCGGGCAATTGTAATAATTTTCTTCGTTCTTGATTTTTATTTTGTTTTTTATAAAATCAATAATAAAATTTACTTTATTTCCAATCGTTTCCTGTTCTTTTGTGCCTAATTGTTGTCGGACGAAGCTACGCCAGGGTTTTATCAACTCCCAATTAATCCGCGGCGAAAGGATATAAGGGATAATTAAATCGTCAGGTATTCCGTTTTTTATTTCCACGATGTTCCGGTTTTGCAAATGGTCGCTTAGGTAAGCGGCAGGCGTATCACGTAGGTCTTTGATTGCCAAAGAAGCCAAAAATGGAAATAAATCCGGATTATCCTTTTTTTCGATGATAAAATTACTGATCTCTTGCCAGTTACCTTGGGAAAGATTCAGGTATTTCCATACTTTTTCCGGATTCAAATTGTATCGCTTTGCTAACGAATAAGCTTCGTCTTCTTTTATAAAAGTGTTCATGTAAGCATTTCGGATAGAATCTTCATAAGCCAAGCGATCTTCGTTTATTGCGATTTTTTCGGATGATACTTCCTTAATGGCTTGTTCGGCAGGTACATTGATGACAAAATCTTCTTCATAGCGAAAACCTGCCTTCCGGTTTAATTGAACAATAGTTGTTTCGTTTTGTGCGTCCGATTTCTGATAACCGAAAAGCTCGCCTTTATTTGCCCAAATGATTAAATCGCCTTTTCCGGAAATAATGGAAGTCTTACCGTCTTTTCCGGTGACATTTTCGGCAATCGGATATAATTCGGCGTAGTTATAAACTTTGAATTGTACTTTGGCGTCTTCAACCGGTTGATTGTTTTCGTCTATAACTTGAACCTCCACTTGGCGGGCGGCAGCATAATTTTCCAATAAATTGATTTTGGAATACAAAGGCGTTTCCAGATTTTTTTCTTCCGGACCAGTGTATAAACCGAATACAATGGTATGAACCATCATCGCTCGTTTAGAGGGCGCGGTAAACCAGGCAAGATCCAACTCCGATTCCGGTTCGCATGCTCCCAGATAATGCCATTGCCCATCTACCCAGACTTCTACCCATGCGTGGTTATCGTCGGTATGTACCCAACGGGGCGTGTAGCATTGGCGAGCGGGAATTCCTACAGATCGGAGCGCGGCGGTTGTGAATGTTGATTCTTCTCCACAACGTCCCCACGAGGTTTTAACTAAAGCCAGAGGAGCTGAAGTCCGCATATCAGTACCTTTGTAGGTAACTTTTTCGTGGCACCAATGGTTTACTTCCAAAGCGGCATCGTACATGGATAAATTTTTTACCCGATCTTTCAATTCTTCAAAGAAAACGGTTCGAGCCGTATCCAGGTATTCATTGTTGATGCGGTAAACCAATACAAAATGCCGGAAAATGTCGTCAGGGACAGTTTTTCCCCAAGAAAAATAATCGCGGGCGCAGAAAGCGGTATTTACTTGATTCAAAAAGAAATCGCCATCATAATCAGCCAAATCGCACAAAGGCATGTAGGCATACAAAAATTCGAGCGCTTCACGCTGTTCGAGGCTTAGCTTTTCTTTTTCGAAAACGGAAAATAAAGCTTTTTTACGATTTTCAGCTTCTATTTTGCGTTTTCCAAATTGTTCCTGTACTTGCTTGCGGTACATTTCGTCTTTCAAAAAATGGTTTTCTTTTTTACACGACGAAACAACTAATATCGTGCACAAGATTAAAGAAGAAAGTGGTAAATCTTTAATTTTCAGCATATTGATTATTGACCTATTTTCAGTACTCGTCGAATTTTTTCGGCATCCGTTGTTAGTAAGCTGTATTCGTCTTCCGGACGACTCAATTTCGTATTTATGTATTGCATTTTACTTACCGATCGGCTGCGGAATGTGCCATGTAGTTCCTTTAACCCGGTTTTCCTGATCAATTCATCGGCATTTTCGGGTGTAATTCCCGAACCCGGCATGATAATAATGCGGTTATTTGCCTTTTCAATCAGTTGCCTGATAATTTCCGCACCTTCAATAGCCGTATTGTAGCCTCCCGAAGTCAGTATTCGTTCGCAACCTAATGTAATAATAGCTTCCATTGCCTTAAACAGATTGTTGCTCCGATCGAATGCCCGGTGAAAAGTGACGCTCATTGCGTATTGACGGGCAATTGCTACCAATTCACGGCATCGTTTTGTATCAATGGTTCCATCGGGACGAAGCATTCCGATTACTACGCCGTCGCATCCTGTTTGTCCGCAAAAGTGGATGTCCGATTTCATGATTTCAAACTCCAAATCATTGTATAAAAAATCTCCGCTACGAGGACGGATAAGTACATACAATTGGATGTGCAGCCATTTACGAGCCTCTTTGATTTGAGCCGGAGAAGGGGTTATTCCTCCTTCGGGAAGATTGGCACAAAATTCGATTCGTTGAATGCCTGCCGATTGAGCAATTAAAGCATTTGAAACAGACTCGGCGCATATTTCAATTAATGGATTATTTATCATTTTGCAAAAATAATGAAAAAGAATGGAGGGTAGGGTATGTTCACTTGTTTTTTCGGTAATTTCTTTTAAATGACAAAAAGACCCTCTTCACAGGGGTCTTTTTATTCAGTTTTTAATAGGCATTAGTCTTTAAGGCAAAAAGATTGTTTTAGGTTATCGGGTACAAAGATGTGGGAATTTTTAATACTTACCAAATAAAAAAATATATTATATAACATATTTTTAAAACATTTTAGAAATTTGGGCGCTTTAATCTTTATTATATTAATAATTATCAATCAATTAATTTTATGCCTAATTTCTTTAACGCTCATTTATTTTTCGTTACTTAATTAAAAATTTTAAAGTTTCCTCTAAATTATTTCCTAAAAGACCTTTTTCTATGATTTTTCCTTCCGGATCGATCAAAACAGTACAGGGAATGGATTGCACAGCATACAATTTAACTGCGGGCGAATCCCAGTATTCGCAATCAGACATTTGCGGCCATGTCAGGTTCAATGTTTCAATTCCTTTTTTCCAAGCTTCTTTGTTTTTATCCAATGAATAGGATACGATCTCTAAATTTTTTCCTTTATATTCATTATATAATTTTACTAAATTAGGGGCTTCTTCCCTGCAAGGCGGACACCAACTTGCCCAAAAATCAAGTAAAACATATTTTCCTTTTCCGGTATAGTCTGATAAAGCGATCACGTTTCCATCCGGGTCTTTAGAAACAATATCTTTATAGTTATTTCCCGGAATAGAGGTTTTCATATTATATAGCCGTTCGTTGTTCGTTCGATACAATTCGGTGGTTCTAAAAGAAGAGTCGGCAACTTCCAAAACGCTTTCCAACTGTATCGAATTCAATCTCCTTGTCCATCTTGTATTGGCAAAAATTTCCCGCCCCAATGGGTTATTGATATTATTTTTGAAAAAAACAGCATAAGCTTTCTTTGCATTTTCAAATTGTTCGTCATAGCGACGATTCAGTTTGTCTTCCAATTCAGCGGTTAGGAATCCGCTCTCTTTTTCTTGGTAATATTGGTTTTCTATTTCTTCCAGAAGCATTTCGGCGTTCAAAGCATCTTGGTAAGCATCGTTGGCTGGAGTTCCGGTCACAACAAAATCATTTCCGATAATTACATTCATTTTTCCTTGTTCAAACAGTAAATATCTTTTCCACAACTCGTTTTCTCCTTCAAACTCGATATATCCTAATAAAACGTTTTTATTACCGGAAAAAGAAAATGTATTATTCTTAATCGTATCAACCGACAACAAAGAGGCATTGCCTGTGCTATCGACCGAGAATAACCGAATTGCACGACCCTCCCATTCAGGATTCGTCGTTTCTCCTGTTATAACATATTTAGGCTTACTGCAAGAAAAACACAACAGGAAGCAAACGGATAAATAAAACAACTTTTTCATACGCAAATGCGTAGACAAGTAAACGAGTTGACGAGTAAACGAATAGGCATTTTCATGCGCTTGGGTGTTTGTTAAATAGGAATGTTTCATAAGACTTGATTTTTTATATTATTAATAATTAAAGAACAAAAATATATATTTCCTTCTATATTATAATTATAAAACAAAATAAAAAATGAATTGGTTAATATTTTATCATTATTTGTTTTATATTTACAACTTGCTCTCCATTTATACTATACCGCGTGATATACCTCCCCCCCCCTACTCTGTGTTACGCTCCATCGATAAAATGCTCATTTACTCTTTTGTCTCTGTCGAAAGCCTTGATTGTGGGGTTTTTAGGGATATATCCTATACAAACGGGAAATTTTCATTTCACTCGTCTTTTAACATTTTGACAGGATTAGTCGTAGCGACTTTCCATGTTTGAAAACTGGTTGTCAATAAGGCGACCAACAAGGCGATGATTCCAACCGACAGGAATAACCAAATACTTAGAGCCGTTTTGACTGTGAATTCTTCCAGCCACGACTGTAAACTGAGATAGGCTACCGGCGAGGCAATGAGAAACGAGATCAATACCCATAACACAAAATCTTTATTGAGCAAGAACAATAAATCCCTGAGCGTTGCGCCGTTCACCTTTCGTAAAGCAATTTCCTTGACTCTTCGTTGGGTCGTGTAAAACGCCATAGCAAATAAACCGGCCATACTGATAATAAAGGCTATTAACATGGCGAAAGTGAATACTTTTTGAGATTTCATTTCCGAATCGTAGAGGTTCTTGTAAGTATCGTCTAAAAAATGGTATTCAAAAGGGTAATTAGGTTCCGATTCTTCCCATTTGGCGCGGATAAAGTCGATGGCGCGTTGCGGATTACCAATAACTTTGAAGAAGACCGGTAACCAATTCTCTTCCCAGTCGAATTTCATGTAAATTTGCGGGTCTATTTCATCTTTCAATGAACGGACGTGAGCGTTTTTGACGACTCCTTTTACAATCATCCGGCTATAACCCTGGTTGGTAATGATTTGATTCAACGGCGATGCTTGCTTGAAGAGCAGCTTAACGGCGCTTTCGTTGATGACGATAGGACGTAACGAATCGTTAGATTCGAGAAAAAACGGATTTTCTCCTTCTATAATTTTCATACTCATAAAATCAAAATAGTTGGGTTGGATGTGATTGATTTCCATCAACACTTCTTCGGTTTGTCCGGCAATGCGGATTGTCCATCCCTGATTCCATTGGGTAGGCAGACAGTTTTTCTGAGTCACATCGACAATGGAAGTTTCTTTCAACATTTCGTCGCGAAAGGTTTTAAAATTTTTTCCGAAATGATCATGTCCATACAAATGAATAATGTTTTCCGTATTGAATCCCAAGTCGTAATGAATCATCATATCAACCTGTCGTTGCATGAAGCCGACTACAATCAGCAGCGCAATAGAAGCCGAAAATTGGAAGATAATTAAACTTTTCTGAAAAATAGACAGTCGTTTACCTTTGAATTTTCCTTTCAAGGTTTCAATTGGGTTAAAGCGCGTGATATACAGTGCCGGAAACGTACCGGACAGTAATACCGTAACCGCAAATAAAACCGTCAAAAACAGGTAAAGCTTCGGAGATGTAAAATCAATGGACAGGGTAGATTGGGTAAAATCGTTGAATAAGGGTAATAGGAACAAGACCAAAAACATTCCGACGCCAATGGCAATCAGGCTATAATAAGCGGTTTCAACGTAAAAACTGCGGACAAGAACGCTTTTGTTCGCCCCTTGCGATTTTTTAATGCCAATGGTTTTTGCCCGGATAAAAGAGGTGGAAATAAATAAATTAGTAAAATTGATGGACGAGATAATCAAAATGACAAAAGCGACTAACGCAAATATTCGGATGAGCGACAGATTTCCTTTTCGTATATTTTCTGTCATAAATCCGGTGCCGAAATGTATTTTTTGCAAAGGTTCCAGCGTAATTTTAACTTCGAGATGCCGGAAAGAATCTATATTCCGGCATAAAATTTGAGTCAAAGATTCTTCTATCGCCTGTTTGTCGGCGTTAGCGGACAGTTGGAAGAAAGTGATATAAGCATCCGTATCACCCCAAATATGATTCAAAAAAACCCCGAAAGGTGCCAGCACAAAATCGGAATGAAGGCTCGAATTTTCCGGCATATCTTTCATAATGCCTGTGATAGTCAAATCGTTTTCAGCGCCGGGGCCTTTCACGCGAATACTTTGCCCAATCGGATTTTCTCCGGGGAAATAACGGGTTGCAGCCGATTCGCTGATAACTACGTTTCCCGGAGCGGAAAGGACGGTAGCCGGATCTCCTTCTTTCAAAGGAAAAGTAAAAAAGGTGAAAAAATTTTCGTCGGCGACATAGATGGGTATGCTTGAATAAGATCTATTATCGATTTTTATATCGCTCCAGTAGGTACAAACCCGCGACATAGCCTCAATTTGAGGCAATTCGTCTTTTGCCGTTTCTCCGAACGGGCGGTAAGTAGAACCTAATTTCGTCGGAATATTATTCAATACGATTTCTTCATTGATACGATAGATTTTTTCTTTATTTTTATGGAAGCTATCGAAAGATAATTCGTTCATTGTCCATAAACCGACAATAATGGAGACCATAATACCCAAGCTTAGGCTGCTGATATTAAGCAGTCCGACTACTTTTTGTTTTTCGAAATTTCTAATGAATTGTTTCATGATTAGTTATAATACTTATTTGTATTTTATTATTTGAATATCAATTCTTCTACGTCTTTGTAATTGTCGTAGCTCGAAGTAAGCACTTTTTCGCCGACGTCCAGACCATCTAATACTTCGTAATAGAGCGGATTCTGTCGTCCGATCCGTATAGAGCGGCGAACCGCTTTCTTTTCATTCGGAGCGACTACAAAAATCCATTGACCGCCGGTATCTTGGTAGAATGCACCTCGCGGAATCAATAAGGCTTCCATCGATTGTCCCAATTGCAGGTTGATGTAATACGTTTGTCCGGTGCGGATGTTATCGGGACGTTCGCCTTCGAAGATGAAATCCGTTTTGAACTGTTTATTGCGAACTTCGGGATACACTTTGCGAACAATCAAGCGGTAGGTTTTGTCTTGGCGTTCAAATGTAGCAGTCAAACCGTTTTTGACGCGATCGATGTAATGTTCGTCAATCAAGGCTTCAATTTTGTAATCGGACAATACATTGATTTGACCGATACGCGTACCGCCTGCTACCGATTGTCCTATCTCGACGTCTAATAAACCCAACTGTCCGTCCACAGGCGACTTAACATCCAAATTATCGATCCGTTGGCGAACCAATATTAAATTTTTGAGAATGTTGTTCAGGCTTTCTTCCATTTGTTCCACTTGTATGCTCCGGAAAATAGAATCTTGACGCTGCCGCTCTATCACCAAATCGCGACCTTTTATCGCAAATTCATATTCCTCTTCGGCTTGTAAGTATTCTTCTTTGGAGGTCAGTTTTTCATCGTACAAACTTTTGTATTGCTCGTATTTTCGTTTTTTACGATCGATATCCAAATCCAATTGTAACTTTTCCTTGCGAAGATTCAAACGCTCCTGTTCCATTGTCACTTGTGTATTGCGCAAAAAATTCTGCTTTTCGGCCAGTTGCGCTTCGCTGTCGAGAATGTTCAGGTTCAGCATCGGATTGGTCAGGCGAACAATCACTTCGCCTCGACTAACCATCGAGCCTTCTTCGACTACTTTTTCCTCGACCATTCCTCCCTCGATCGCACTCAGTTGAATGGTATTAATTGGTTGCACTTGTCCGTTTACACGAATATAATCATTAAATTCGTCCTTGATAACGGTTTGTATAATCAATTTATCTTTCTCTACATTGAATTTGGAACTGTGATTCCCAAAAATTATCCAATTCAATGCGAGCAATAAAATAACTCCTCCGGCAATATACGGAATGTGTTTTTTTTGTAAGCCTTTTCGTTTTTCTAATTGTATGTCCATGACGATGACGATTATTTAACAATAAATCATAAACTACTTGTTGTTAATAGCTTATGGTTTTGTAATAGTTTAACAGTTTATATTTTAATTGGTATTTCAAATTTGTATAAAGTTCTTCCACGCGGGAATTAAGCAAGCGGTTGGCGCTAGTAGTCAATGTGATGAGATCGATCAAGCCTTCCTCGTATTTGCGGAGATTCATTTGGTGGGCGATTTGCATAGCGATTGTTCTTTTTTGTGCATGCAGGTATTCATCCGATAAACCATTAACATCGGCTACGGCTTGCTCGATTTCGCTATACACCTGCCGGAGGATTTCCTCGTGCTGGTTTTGAGCGATAATCAAGCGTTGTTTGCTTCTTTTCACTTCCGATGAGCGTGAAAATCCGTTAAAAAGAGGAATAGATAATGTAACGCCGACATAACTTCCTTCTTTCACTTTCAGTTGTTCCCAAAACGGCATGTAAACGTTTCCGTCCATTGTCCTGGAAAATCCGGAGGAAAATCCTGCCTTCAAAGACAAACTCGGAAGCAAATTGCCTCGTATTGCTTTATGTTCCATTTCGGTTGCCGATAACGTTTTAGCAGAAGCTAACGCTTTGGGTAAAGTATTCAGCGCCTGTTGGTAAATTGTCCAAGCATTTTCAGGTTCGTTACTTACCAAATGTATTTGCTCATAACCTTCAATTAACAAATCTTCTTCTACGGGTAAATTCATTTTTTCCTTTAATTTGATGATTTCCAGATTGTAAAGATTAGTTTGCTTGGTCAATAAAAAGCGGTCTTCAGCTTCTTTTGCTTGTATTTCGGCTAAATCGGGAATGGATGTAAGACCTAATTCTTCCATCCGTTGAAATTTTTTTAGCTTCTCGATGCTTTCGTCCAATTGCTCTTTGGCTAATTCCATCGTTCCTTTGTAATAAAGTGCATTAAAAAATACTTCCATCACATCGAAGGCTGTTTCGTCTTTGATTGCCTGAAGTTCTTCGTTTCCTTTCAAACGATTGATATTAGCCATTTTCGCCTGGTATATCCGCGAGAATCCATCAAATAAAACGAGGGAAGAATAAATTTCGTAAGTATTACTGAAGTTACTTGTACTGATGTACCCGTTGGTTTCCGGATCTAATCCGCGACCAAAATTCATAGAAGCGTTTGCACCGGCATTCAAGGTCGGTAAAAAACTACCGGCAGCTTCCCGTTGATTATGTTTATAAATTTCATTTTGCGCCTCCTGCTTAATACGTTGTAAATTATGTTGAATAGCATAATGGATACATTCTTCCATCGTCCAGGTTTTATCTTGCGAAAAAATTCCCTGTGGAAACATTATTAACAGTAGAATAATTATCTTTTTCATTTGCAATTATTTTTATTCTTTTATAATAATAAGTACCAAAATTGTGCCAGAATATATAATTATTTGAAAAACAATATATTATAAAAACAATATAAGAAGGCGAGTGTATAATTATTTTACACTTGGTGATAAATTACTTTACACTCGATGAAATGAAGCGGTTAAAAAAACAAGCCTGTTATTTCGCACGAAATAACAGGCTTGTTTTTTTAACCTTCGTTGGTTGTTATCTCAAAAAAAGCTCCAGGCCACCGTCATTCCCGCCATGATAATAGCTACCATACTCATCAATTTGATAAGGATGTTCAAGCTGGGGCCGGAAGTGTCTTTAAACGGATCGCCTACCGTATCGCCGACGACTGTCGCTTTATGGGCGTCCGAACCTTTTCCGCCATGATTACCTTCTTCGATGTATTTTTTAGCATTGTCCCAGGAACCACCTGAGTTAGCCATAAAAATCGCCAGGATAAATCCTGTACTTAAACCGCCGACCAGCAAACCCATAATTCCGGTTACGCCGAAAACCCATCCGACGACTACGGGCGCTATAATGGCTAAGATGGAAGGAATAATCATTTCTCGTTGCGCTCCTTTGGTCGAAATCGCCACGCAACGGGCATAGTCCGGTTCGGCTTCTCCCGTCATAATCCCTTTTATCGTACGAAATTGGCGACGAACTTCTTCCACCATACTTCCGGCTGCACGACCTACGGCGTTCATAGTTAATCCACAGAAAAGAAAAGCCATCATCGAACCGATAAACATGCCTGCTAAAACTTTAGGATTCATCAAATTCACTTCATAATAATTCATCAAATCGCTGAAATCGGCTCGGGCGGTTTCAATGGTATTGCCTCCAATATCCAGCGTTTTTGTACCGATCCGGATTAATCCGATTTTTATTTCTTCTACATACGACGCCAACAAGGCCAATCCGGTTAAAGCGGCAGATCCGATAGCAAATCCTTTTCCTGTGGCGGCAGTTGTATTTCCTAATGAATCGAGCGCATCTGTTCTTTTACGGACTTCTTTACCCAACCCGCTCATTTCGGCATTTCCTCCCGCATTATCGGCGATAGGACCGTAAGCGTCTGTCGCCAATGTGATTCCTAAGGTAGAAAGCATGCCCACAGCAGCAATACCAATGCCGTATAGTCCCATGGAAATATTGGCAAAATCAAAACCCGAAGCAAACCAAAAAGAAGCAATTACTCCCACTACAACGGCAAGCACAGGAATGGCGGTAGACACCATACCCAGTCCCAATCCGGAGATGATTACAGTTGCAGGACCTGTCAGGCCGGAATTGGCTACTCTTTGGGTAGGTTTATACGATTGGGAAGTAAAATATTCCGTCGCCTGACCAATAACAATGCCGACTAAAAGACCGACAATGACCGAACAGGAAATCCAAAACCAGTTTTCCAATTGTAACCAGTACATAAGGCCAAAAGTAGCAAAAACAATCAACAACGAACTGAGGTTGGTCCCTAAAGAAAGAGATCGTAATAGATTTTTTATGCCGGCGTTTTCTTTTGTTCGCACAGAGAAAATACCAATGATCGACAATATGATACCGACGGCGGCGATCAACATAGGAGCGATAACCGCTTTATATTGCATCATGACATCGTTTGTTCCGACAAAGGCCGCAGCGCCTAAAGCGGCGGTAGCCAAAATAGAACCACAATAGGATTCATATAAATCAGCACCCATGCCGGCAACGTCGCCCACGTTGTCGCCCACGTTATCGGCAATCGTGGCGGGATTACGCGGGTCGTCTTCCGGAATACCGGCTTCCACTTTTCCGACGAGATCGGCGCCTACATCGGCTGCTTTTGTATAAATTCCTCCTCCTACACGAGCAAACAAAGCTTGCGTAGAAGCCCCCATGCCAAAAGTTAACATAGTCGTCGTAATAATAGTCAACTTGTGCATATCATTCATCGATTCGGCGGGGATCATCCAATTAAGAAAAATATACCAGAAAGAAATGTCTAATAAACCTAAACCTACGACTACCAAGCCCATTACCGCTCCACTTCGGAACGCAATTTGAAGCCCTTTGTTCAGCGATTGTTTTGCCGCATGAGCGGTACGCGCCGAAGCATAAGTAGCCGTTTTCATTCCAAGGAATCCGGCTAATCCGGAGAAAAACCCGCCGGTAAGGAAAGCGAATGGAACCCAATGGTTTTGTAAATCAAAACCAAAAGCCATGATTGCAAAAAGAGCGGCAAGAATCACAAAAACAATGCTGACGATTTTGTATTGCTGCTTGAGATACGACATAGCACCAACCCGTACATGCTGGGCTATTTTTTTCATTAAATCGGTCCCTTCTTCTTTCTTTAGCATCCATTTGTAGAAGTAAAATGCAAATGCGAGCGCCACTAAAGAAGCAATAGGAATAAGCCAAAAAATAGATGTAATTATATTCATATAAAGCGTTTGTGAAATTAGTAAATTAAAATTAGCGACAAAAGTACTAATTATAACTTTATAATAATCATGTTTTGAAGCCGTATTTTTTTAAAATATAAGAAAATTTAGTTAAATAACAAAAAATTTTCACTTTTATGAAAGGCCGTTCAATTTTTCAAAAGATATACCGGCGTAATTTTCAATTTTTGATTTTGATTGTTTTTCCTTCTTTTGCACTTTTCTTGGCTGCATCTAAAATTTGTACGACAATCAAGTTGTTTTCCAAAGAAGACAAATCGGTAGGGTTCACTTGAAATTGACCGGAAATGATTTTGGAAAAATAGTTGAAAGGTTCGTTGGCTTCTGTTGGAAATTCCGTCACTTTTTTGTTTTGAACAGGAAGTTCGCGCGTTAGGCGGTATTCCAAATCACTGCCGTTTAATGCTTTTATATAACCGGTTTTGCCGTAAATTTCTATATCTTTCCTATCGACCGGCCAATTCCATGAACCCTGAATAATGGCTTGCGCATGTGGATAGGTCAATATAATGGTAGCCTGGTCGTCTACTTGAGGATATACTTCCGGTTTGATTTGCTGTAAAACAGCCGTTACCGTAAGAGGTAATTCATTTTGCATCAACCAAGTCATTAAATTGGCGCCATAACAACCAAAATCAATCACGGCGCCGCCGCCATTCAACACAGGATCGGTTAGCCAGGCTAAAAATTCTTCGCTACAACCGATTTCTCGCGGTCCTTTGTGACCGTCGTGGATAAGCACTTTATTAATATCGCCGATTTGCGGATGGGAAATCGCCATATCGTAAGCTTTATAATGGGTTGGATACCAAGTTGTTTCGTAATTAGTTAATACGTAAACCCGGTTTTCTTCGGCCAATTGGGCTATTTTTTGTGCATGTTGGGAGTTGACGGCTAACGGTTTTTCTACCATGACGTGCACTCCCTTAGGAGCGCAGATTTCTACTGTGTGCAGGTGTTCGTAAATAGAGTTAAAAGCGACCACTCCTTGCGGATGGGTTTTATCAATCATAGTAGCCAAATCATCGTAAACGATATCGATATCAAAACCGTATCGTTTAGCCAAACGTTGCACCAGATCTTTATTTTTTTCGGCAATGCCTACAATTTGAATATCCTGGCGTTTTTCATAATTTCTTAATAATCCGTGTATATGATCGTGAGAGAGTCCGTCGATTCCGATTCGTACCGGTTGCGATGATTGCGCGACGGCCAATTGTCCGCAAAAAAAGCATGCAATGCCTAAGAAAAATAAGTGTAATTTCATGAGTTTTATATATTTAAATCATTTAACATATGATGTTTTTCCTTTCTTTTAGTATTTTATTGCATTTATTTAATTTACATTCCAAAATAGTATAATTATTGGGAAAATCATTTTTTAAGATATCCAAAATATGAGCCGTTTTACGAACAAAATTTTCATCCCTGCGTATAGTTTCAGGATCGTCGGAAGGAACAATTGATTCCACTTGTTTTTTTATCGAATGTATTTCTTTTTTCAAATTATGCACTTTCTTAAAACTCAACTCGTTTTCGATCAGAGAGATATGGTTATACATTTGCCGGATAATGTCGCGGTGAATTTTTTTCTTGTTATAATATATAATATATTCATTCACAGAAAAGGAAAAATAGATCCCGGCAAATATGAAAAACAGCAATAGGCTATGGAGTAACAATAATGTATTGAAACTTAATAAACGACTATAGCCAGATATTATTAATCCGGCAGCAAACAGAATATAAAAAAGGGAAAAAGTCCAGAAAATACCCATTTCTCCCTTAGGTACTTTGAAATAAAAATAATTTATTTTTCTGGTCATATTTAAAATAATTACCAAATACATAATGCTTGCAACAACCATATTTAACCAAAAAACAGGATCAATTTCCCTGTGGTTATACATAAATTTACAGCCTAATAGAACCAAACCTTCCCCCGCTGTAATTAAAAAAACTTTAAGAGCTGTTTTCATAAGAATCAATTATTGTGTGATGGATCCAAAACTCAATTTTGATGGTACAAAGATATGAAAAAAATGAATTTTACTTATAGAAAACCCCAAAATAACAAAAAAAAATGCGCGGCATACAATATACCGCGCACCTCTCTGTTCGTAGTTTTTGTTTATTTCAATAACAGCTTATGCGTTTGGGTTCCTATTTTCACGAAGTATATACCCGGCAAAAATCCTTTTCTTGGAATAAGCGTACCGTTTTGTTGCAAAGGAGAAGACAGAATCAAATTTCCTATAGCATCGTATATTAATACATTAAAATTATCCGAAACGTCCGTATGAATGTAAATATACTCTTTATCGGCGTAAAGACCGGTTTTATTTACGGCGGAAGGATTAAGCGCTACCTCTTCTCTTACGCTTGTTTTTACCCGGATTTCGTTCGAGGTATTAGAATATTTTTCTCCGTTGAAACCGACGACGGAATAATAATATTCCGTACTATCTTGCAAATTCTCAACCGTATAGGAGATAGAATTGCTTTCTATGTCATACCTGTTAAACTCGCGTACATACTCGGTATAAGGGAACGTACCGTAACCGATTACAATATCGTCGATGGAAACATATCCGGCTACCCGTTCGTGATGTATTTTTACAGCGGTGCAGTTTTCCGGTATTTCCTCAAAAGGAATAATAATGGCATCTCCCCCTTCCTGATTGACCAAAGAAGTTATTCGTTTGATTTCGATCCATTCTTCATCGACATATCCCGAAACGACTAGGGCATTCGATGAAGCCGCTGTAATGCCGCGATACCAAAATTCGATTGATTTTACCGCCTCGTAATATTCCGGCGATTCGATGTAGTCGTCGTTTCCTAATTTCAGGGCAGGAGCCGCTTTTCCGACTTGATCATCCTGCGAATAATAGGATATGCTTTTTTTCGTCCATCCTTCCGGTATTTTTCTATCTGTAAAATCGACAACGGCAGTGGTATCGGTAGCTTCAAATTTTTGGTATACATTCAACAAATAGGTATCGGCTTCGAGAAGCGATTCCCAATTAGCTACAAAAGAATCGTAGCTTATTTGAGTGGCTTCGGTTGCCACAGGATAAAAATATTCAAATGTAGGCGGTTCGGTAGTCACGTTGATTTCGTTCGACGATTCTGTAATTTGCGACCGGTAACCTGCTTTTACGGTGTAGTAATATTCGGTTTCGTGGTCTAAACCGGTAATCGCATAAGACAAGGTATCGCCGACAAGCTTATTTTCCCATCCTTCTACAAATTCAACAATGTTTTCTTCTTGCTTTTGATAAACGGACAGGTAATATTTATCGGCATTTGCAAGAGCGGTCCAATGAGCGGTGAATCCGACAGGAGTAATTTCGGTAGCTTCCAACGCTTCGGGGCTACCTTCCAGCAGAATTTCGTGCGGGTCATAACCTTCTAACACCAATGTACCGGTATTATCCGGATCCAAGTAATTTTTGAAGTGTTTTTGCGGATTAGTATGTTTATCCCAATGATAGGAAAATTTACCGTAATAATCCGGGGCGTTAGGCGTGTTGCAAAAAGAGCCGCCGCCCGTCAATGTTCCTACGATGAGTCCGTTTTCATTGAAAATCGGCGATCCGGACGATCCGCCGTAAGTCACACTCTGCCCGTTTTCCGTCGGCGCCCAAAAGACTTTCCAATGCCCGTTAGCTACACCTCCGTCCTGTATCCAAGTGTCACTGGTTAAGGGAGCGGTGAAAGTAGATATTTTTTTCACGTAGCCATTGGGATGATGGATACCGACGCCGCTGGTCACTGCCTCCTCTCGTGCGTCCCAACCATTGTAATAGATGTCCCAATCGTCGGGAATAGGTTCATTGATCTTCAACAAAGTGCCGTCGGAGCCTCCGGAGACGGGATTAGTGGCGATAAGAGTAGCTCCCGTCAAGGTTTTCGTATAAGGACTGTATTCAGTTTGTACAAAACAATTGGAGTTATCGGTCGCTTCTTTGAAAAATTCAAATTTCACGGTAGGAAAAACTTGATTGGCGCTTCCGCTTACACAGTGATTGGCGGTTAAAATATACGGTTCGCCGTCTTCCCGTACATTGTTTATCAACGATCCGGAACAGATTCCCCAGCCCAACGTACTCGGTATCATCAAGCACACAACACCTTTTTTTTGTAGTTGCCAATTATCGGCTTCCGAGCAATTGGTCCCGATATAACAGGAGAGATTGGCGGTTATTTCGGTCAACGATTTATACATATAAGCAATATTGGCTATTTTTATACGCGCCTGCTCACCGGTTTTTTCCGTAGATACATATTCAAAAATAATTTCGTTTCCGTGCAAAGCATTTGTTGCATAGATACCGCCTGAAGGATTAGTCGCATAGGTAAAAACGTCGACTTGTTCCTTGTCTTTGGTATAAGCAAACAGCGCATCTCCTTCGGGAATATACAATTCGTCGAAAGTAATGATTAAACCTTTCGCTCTTTCTGACCGGACGGCATATTGCCAAATCGATTCGTTCGAAGGCAAAACAGTTTTTGTGGTATTTTTCCGGCTCAAATCAATACTTACTTCCTTACCTACTGCGATACGAAGAGGCATTCCCTGTTTGATGTTTTCCAGGTCTTCGTGCATCAATTTTTCCACATCTTCCTTAAATTCAAATTGAAAAAAAGCCGGATCGGTTACGATAGCATCCTCGTACTTAAAACTTGGCGGCAATTGGCTCTTACTTGTTTGAGCAACCATACTGTTGGCTAAGAACAGTAAAAGAATAAAAAAATACTTTTGTTTCATACGAAAATGAGTTAACGAGTTAACGAGTTGACGAGTAAACGAATACTCATTTTCATACCCTTTGGTGTTTGTTAAACATGATTGTTTCATAAAAATTTATATTATTTGATGGGCAAATATAGAAATTTTATTCTGCTTTTTGTCTCTTTTTTGAATTATTTTTTTAGTTTTTTAATAATATTTTTCAAAATTCCGGTCATTATGTTTGTGTCTATCGCCTTGCGCGGCTTGGTTTCATGCTTGATAAGTCTGTTTGACAATGAGGTATAGCTCATTGTTACACCTAAAGACTGGGACGAAAAACCTGAATTTCGGAATGCATATTAAACGGTTAAACAGGGAAAGTATTTGTTATTCCCTGAATGAGCATGACCCTCTTTTCCTTTTCTTCTGTCTCCTTCCTCCTAAATTACTACGCATAAAGAAACTGTCACAAAAGTTCTTTTAAGACAGCCTCATAGCAACAATTTTTATTTTTTTATTGAATCTTTTGAAAAAAAGTGTTACATTTGTCCTCAATTTAAACAGATAAAACCATTATAAAAATGAATTATCTCTTAAAAAACAGGGATCAATTAATTATCTTTAACATTCAAGGTTTTTCTATTAGAGAAAGATTACATTATCTGTGCCTTCATTTAAAATGTGCTTGTCCTGCACACAATAAGCATTTCTTTTTAAATAAACAAGGGAAGTATCTTTTGAAGAGAGCTTTATGTTTTTTCAATCTATTCGAAACAGGGGAATGGAGAGCTTTTCTAAGTTTTGTTGAAACCGTAAAAATTAAGTCAACGCAAGAATTTTAATAAATTTTTCGGCCTGTTTGATTTTCAATAAAACAAACAGGCTTTTATTTTTTTAATAAATATTTAATACACTTATGAAACGATTAATTACATTGTTGGTTTTGGCCATTGTTTTGGGATTAAACTTAGCTTCCCAAAATTCAAAATCAAACGCTCGTATAGGGAGCGTTAACGGTAAAGAAGCAAGTTTGAATCGAAAGAGCAAGCTTGAAACTAAACTGAATCCCTTGTTTGATGCGAGAATGCAGGCGGAGCAAGGGGCTTTACGGAAAGATTTCAAAGGAAAAGAAAAAGGGAGAGAAAGGGAAGAAACCAACCCTTTCCCTAATGTGAAAGGACAAGTAACCGTTCCTCCAAAAGCGGCCAATTCGCCCGTATTATTATCGGAAGGCTATGAGAGCGAATCAATTACGGCTCCATGGAGCGAAGGTTTTGAAGACGATGCTACGCTTTCCTCTTTGCTTATATATAATATGGATGGAGACGAAACAACTTGGGAGATAAATTCAGATGTGAGTCGCACAGGAGCAAGATCTGCTGTTCATAACTGGGGAACACAAACAACACAGGAGGACGGATGGCTGGTTTTGCCTCAAATAAATATCCCTGCCGGCAAAATTTTTGCATTATCGTTTTGGTCATATAATGTTTCTATGCCTTTTGGGAAAAACAGCGTGATGGTTTCGACCGGCAGCGCCAATATTGCGGATGAAGATTTTGAAGAAGTCTGGTCGCAGGAATCGCCGACAGGAGGTGACTGGGTGGAAACTAAAATCAACCTGGCTGATTATACCGGCGAAGATATCTACATCGCTTTCCGCTACGAAGGCATATTTGCGCATATATGGTATCTCGACGATATCAGCCTGACCGAATTAACCGATTTCGACGCCGGCGTAACGGCAGTCGTAAGTCCGATTAGCGGGACATTGACCAGTGAGGAAACCATCCAAATCAAGGTAAAGAACTTTGGCGCGAAAGCGTTGACCGAAGTACCGGTAAAAGTGTCCATCGACGGGGGAACACCTGTTCCCGGAACGGTTTCTTCGTTGGGTATCAACGAAGAAGTAGAATATAATTTCCTCGTACCATTTGATTTTTCCGAATTGAAAACGTACGAAATAACGGCCTATACGGAACTGGCAGGTGACGGGAGCCAGGATAACGACTCCGCTACCGTAAACGTTATCAATGTAGGCAATTGCGTTGTTTCCGTTTTCCCCTATATGGAAGGCATGGAAAATGACGCTACTTTACTTTGCTGGAACAATTTCTATTACGACGAAGACGGATCCGATGTAGGCTGGACGGTAGTGGACGGAACAAGCGCTCATTCGGGAGCCCGTATGGCTTCACATGAATATAATAACTATCTACAACAAGACGGGTGGATGGTTTCGCCCCAGATAAAGATTCCAGCAACCGGCGTTTATGCGCTTTCGTTTTGGTCGTTCAATGTCTTTGCGGATTATTACGGGAAAAACAGCGTGTTGATTTCGATCGGCAGCGCCGATCCCGCGGATGAAGATTTTGAAGAAGTCTGGTCGCCGGAGTCGGTTAAACCGGCATGGGTAGAAACTAAAATTAGTTTGGCCGCTTATGCCGGCGAAGATATTTACGTCGCTTTCCGTTACGAAGGAACGGATGCCCATATTTGGTATCTGGACGATCTCTGTATCGCCGAATTTCCGGCTCAAGACGCCGGCGTAAGCCGAATTGTATCGCCCAGGGCTGTCAATGGAGGAGAGAGCGAAGCGCCTGTGGAAGTGGAAATAACGAATTTTGGAGCGAATCCCCTCACGTCCGTCATGCTTGCGTATGAATTTGACGGAGGAGAGCCGGTAGAGGAAACATTTACCCTTGAAAGTCCGATCGCTTCTTTTGGCACGGCTAAACTCGCCTTTACCCAAACGGTCGACGTATCGGCAGCCAGAGAAGAACCCTATGCAATCGAGGTTTATACACAATTGACCGGCGATGCCGAAGCAAGCAATGATATGACTTCGCTTGCTTTTCCGTATAAAGGAGGCATTCGGTTATGCGGGTATCGGTTTTACGACAGGTCGGGTGATTATCCGGATGCAGTGTCGTTTGCTACCGACGATCCTTCTGACGTCGTTACGATAAGCGCCTACACCGATGGAGATAACAAGATCTGTTCGGGAGAATATGTCGACGATTATATCTATGGATATACGCTATCTGAATCTGGAGGAGAGGTGTATGTCAAAAATTTCGTCAAACTGACAAGCGACTGGACGGAAGTATCCCAAACGCCGATAACAGAGATTGCCTACGATATGGCTTACGATTATTCGACCGGTACGATGTATGCTCTCGGATACGATCCGAAGACCAACGCTCCTCAATTAAAGACGGTAAATTTGGAAACCGGCGCTATGACTTATGTAGCTGACTTGGATAGAGATTTTAGCACTCTTTCTATCGATTTGGCGGGTAATTTGTATGCCGTAAGCAATAACGGTAACTTTACCTCTATAAATAAAACGACCGGCGCGGTTACGATTATTGGCGGCACAGGAGTGACTCCGGACTATCTACAGTCTGCAGCCTTCGACCATAATACCGGAAGATTGTTCTGGGCGATGTGTAATACCTATGGCGAAGGCAAGTTGCTTGAAATAGATCCGTCCACCGGCATGGTTACCGATTTAGGAACTTTGGGCGGCGATGCCCAAATAGTAGCGCTTTACACGCCTTATATCGCCAGTACGGAACTGATCGATATCAATATTGAAGACGAAGCCGGCGACGTAGATCCGGACTTGGCTATTGTGCTGACATTCGATAAAGCGATTACAGCCGAAGCTGGATTGGACGGAATCCAACTCGTAAAAGACGGAACTTCCGAAGCGGTGGAAATAACGCCCTCCATTTCCGGTAATGTACTTACGATTGCTCATGCTAAGCTGGCCTTCAAAACCAAATACAACTTAACGATACCGGAAGGAACCATCGACCGTTTTGAAGGAGAGATCGCCTTGTCGTTCACTACCGCAGACGGCGGTGCTTTGCCGGAAACGAAGCTCCTGCAAGCCTTCACCGTATTCCCGAATCCTTCGAAAGGGAAAGTCTATCTTTCTTCGATACCGGAAAAATCGAAGGTAACGGTTCTGGATTTGACGGGCAGGACGGTTGCAACCTGTACCTTGAACGGAGGTAATAATGTGCCGTTGAATTTGCCTCTTTCGTCGGGCGTTTATTTCATTCATATCGAAAGCGCCGCAACGAAAGTAATACAAAAATTGGTTATCGAGTAAAAACGATTGTCTCGAAAACTACGATTCCATTCGCCGTTGCACAACTGCGAATTTATAAAGAAAGCGTCGCGGAAACCGCGACGCTTTCTTTTACTTCACACGGGATAATTTTGTGCATTGTACAGGAAACACATGTCATTTTGTTATTTGCAAAGAACACATCATGATTTCTCTTTTCCTTAATTATACGAAACTATACCGAGCATAGTATAATTGAGAAAACGGATATTATGACAAAGCAGCTACAGCCGAACCGATTAAATTAGCATGATCGGTTTTTTCTACGTGGACGACAATTTCGGGATGCCCAAATTCTCTCAGTAAGTTGTATAATTCATCCATAACCAGATTTTTGTAGCTTTTGAACTTGACATTTTTTTCTCCTTTATGATCTTCGCTCCAGAAGAGGCTTCCTTCGGCGGTCAGGCGAATATCTTTGATAGGTATTTCGAATGTCGCAATCAATTCCATGATTAGTCCCGCCAAGGAAGCGGCGACTAATTGAGCCGAGCGTTTATATACCCATTGCGCAGCCTGTACGTATTTGTTCTTATACATATCAGGATAACTCATAATGCGGGTCAATTTTTCCGCGTCGAAATTAGCTTCAAATTCGTCGCGTGAAAAAATAAATTCAAGAAGTCGTCCCAGATACATACCCGAAATGGCTTTTTCGAAGCGTTGTGAACCCGGCGTATCTGAATATTTGTCAATTTTATCGTCGACAATTGTTAGATAAGGCGGATAGAAATTTCCCGATTCGAGGTTGACGGGAATTAATCCTTTTTCTTTGTATTCAGGGTTCAATTTACTGATCTTGTTTGCAGGAAAAAATGGAGCCATATTGGTTCCGGTACCTACGATTAAACCGATATGGGCTTGCGATACATTGTCGGTACATCCGGCAAATAGGCTGGCAACCGTATCGTTGATCACTTTTATATTTGTAAATTCTGCTTTTTCAACATGTTCATTTAAATATTGCATGAGCGGTTTTCCTACGGGTTGCCCCACCATCCCTTTTACTGTTACTCCTTTGGTCCAGTAAAGCAGTATGGCGTCTCCGTCGAGGGTCGATTCACAAGGATAAGAAAAACAGTAACCGATAGATTTTATTCCGTCTAATTTAAGGGAGCCGATAAGATTAGCCATTTCCGCATACAATTTTTCTCGGGAATATCCCTCAATAGATTTCATGATTTCTTCCAAATTTTTCTTGATACCTTCATGCACTTTCGGTTCACTTCCTGAAAATTCGACAACGGTCGCTCGAAAATTTGTTCCGCCTAAATCCAGCACTAATACTTTTCCTTTGTCAATGTCTGTTTTCGGGTTAATGTAAGTCGGGAGGCATCGGATTTCCACACCATCTTCTTGAAGTCCCTGACTAATTTTTTTTTGCAAAGAGCAAGCAATTTCTTTTAACTCTTCTACGCTAAGTTTAAAAATATTGTTTTCCATGTTTTGAAATTTTAATTAAAAGTTCCGGTAAAGATAGTTATTTTTTTTAACAAACACAGTAATTTGAAAAATAAATTTACTACAATGAAAAGCAGATGAATCAGATAAAGCAGATTTTCAATATAAAACCACGATTATCCGTTTCATCCGCATTATCTACTTTCTATTTACAACACTTCCGGATTTTTAGGATAAATTTTTAGCCAATTCTTCGAGTATGTTTTATAATTCATTATAAACAATGTATTTAGGTAAAAAAATCCATCATTTTTTGGAATATAGGAAATATTATTCTACTTTTGCACCACCAAAAAGATGGCGAGATAGCTCAGCAGGTTAGAGCGTCGGATTCATAATCCGAAGGTCGGGGGTTCAAGTCCCCCTCTCGCTACAACACTAATAAACAGGTAGTTATAAAATAAATCAGCGAGCGGCCCTCTATAATTCCATCGCCTATTACCATAACAAAATTTGATTTTGGCTTTGATACTCGCGAGAGTTCATTCATTATTTCTGTCATTGAATTTACATATTTGTTTTTTGCAGTCGTAAAATCTTTCGTATCAATTCTATGGTGATTTCCAATTTCTTTTGTCTAACCGGTCTATGATCGTAATCAAGCCAAAACATTCTTAACTTATGGTAAAGATAATAATGGATCAACCCGACTTCTTGTGGGTAACCTCTAAAATTTATAACTTTCTTCTATAAATTCAACCAATTAACCATTAAAAAACGCCAAAAACGGTACGATATGTTTGATAGAAGGCATAAGTAACCTTTACCCGCATCAGCAGGAGCGAAGCGATTTTTGCACCCTCAGGTATGCGATTTTCTTCTGCGAGTTTGGTTTTTCGTATGACTGAAAAACATTAACTCAGGTCTGTGTTCTTAACGTTCTGTTCTCCAGAACTGATGCATTGGTCAATTTGCCAACGGGGTCTTTCGCCACAACAAAGATACCCGGCCTTTACGCTGTTTTTGTTTTATTCTATTTTGATATTCAAAATGTTGGCTGTTTTTTCGTATTCCTTTTTGTAATACGCCATTCGCGCTTTCATCTTCACAGGGTCGTAAACGGGAACTAGTTTCGGATTGTATTCAGTGTTGTATCTAGGAACATTCCATATCACTGCAGGCAATTTTCGGGCGATACAAATCAACGCCTTTCTTCGGGGTTTGCACATGGCCAAACGATTGAACTTTTCCTTAAAGTACGAACCTTTCATTCGCGAAGCTGCCCATGAACACTGAACCAGCATTGAACGCAGATATTTGTTGCCTTTGGTGGTGGCGCTACTCTTATATTTGTCGGCACTTTCGTCGTTTCTCGGACGCAGTCCCGTCCATCCGGTTATTTTCCCGCTGTTTTCAAAGACTCTCATATTGCCGCCCGTTTCGGCTGTAATCGTCATGGCGGCTATTTGGCTGATGCCCGGAAGCGTTTGCAAGAGTTTCACCGCCAACGAAAAATGCTCATCGCATATCCGTTTCATTTCTTTCAAACAGTCGGCTATTTGTTTTTGATACATATCGTATTCTTCTTTTGCCCACAATAGCTGTTTGCGGTGGTGTTCCTTTACATTACCGGTTAATGCGGCTTTCAACCGGCCGCTTTGTTTGTTTTTTGTGTTGCCGTAAACCCGACTTGCCAGCTAATCAGGGTCGCTATAACCGGCAATAATAGCCTCGACTATGCACATAAAACTTTTGATACTGATACTGTTTGATTAAATACGAATTCCCTCTTTCAATTAGTAAATGCGAAAAATAGGATTTATCTAATTGATTAAAAAGGAGAAGAAATAGATTTTTTGTTGGCTTTGAAAATTGTTTTTGAGAGTAGCGAAAAAGCAATTTTCAAAGCCAACAAAAAATCGGTCGAAATAATTCTAAATGCAGCAAAAGTAAAACAGGGAGCCAAAACTCCCTATAATAAGATTAACTTACTTACTTTTGTATTGCAATGAAAAATAAACAATTAATCTCGGGTCAAAGGTATCAAAT
>JAISOJ010000052.1 GCA_031275735.1 Dysgonamonadaceae bacterium | reverse complement strand
ATGCAAGATATATTCTTGTCTGTTTTTCATTTAACTGCTCTAAATTTATCCTTATTCGCTTTTGTATTGTTTCATGCGTTTCCATTTCCATTTTTTGTGGCAAAGATAACTCTTTTTTTCGAATCATCAAGCTTTTTTAAGTATGTTATTTATTGACATCTACAAAGCAGACGAGAAGTTTGTCAAAAAGTTGACTAAAATAATCCATCAGAATATCGAAAACTCCGATTTCAATGTGGATAAACTCTCCGAAGAACTTTGCATGAGTCGTTCGAGCCTGCTGCGTAAAATCAAGGGCATTTCAGAATTGATGCCCAACGATTTTATCCGTATTACCCGTCTGAAACGTGCAGCAGAAATTCTTTCGGAAGGCAAATATAAAGTGAACGAAGTTTGCTATATGGTAGGCTTCCAGTCTAACTCTCATTTTTCAAAGGCCTTTCAAAAACAATTTGGCGTTTTGCCGAAAAATTTTACAAAAAAGAGTATTAAATTTGGGGAAATAATATAATTCCATCTAACAGATACTTGCTTTCCGAAAATCAGCAATTCAGGGAAAAAAATAATTATAAATAGATGTTACATTCATTGATTCTGCGTAAATTTGTGTTTTCTATAAATTCATATAATGGAAAAGATTAATAAAATAATAGTTATCCGGTTTAGACGAGTAGGCGATTCTGTCCTTTCATCATCGCTTTGTTCTTCTTTACGAAAAACTTTTCAAGAAGCAACTATCGATTATGTGCTGAATGAAGAAATAGCTCCGCTGTTTGAGCACCATCCGGATATCGATCGACTTATCACGTTCAAAAAGGAGGAAATGAAGGATTGGAAAACCTATTTGAAAAAAGTCCGCCGGATTATGCATCAGGGAAACTACGACCTGATTGTCGATACCCGCGCTACGATAAAAACTCTTTGGTTTTCTTTTTTTTCACTTTCAACTCCTTACCGGATAGGAAAGAAAAAAAACTACAATAGATTCTTTCATAATTACCGTCCTAATACAAAAATTGACGACGACGAAATAGGTCAAACCCTGCGGCTGCTATCGCCCCTGGAAAAAAATTTCGAGGTGCAATACGATCGGATTTTCAAGCTTTATGTCACTCCGGAAGAAAAAGAAACTTTCCGCCAAAGAATGAAAACCAAAGGAATCGATTTTTCCAAGCCGGTGGTTGTTTGTGCGGTAGCGACGCGCCTTGCCTACAAAATGTGGAATAAAGAACGGATGATACAACTACTGTCCCGAATTATCGAAGAATACGATGCCCAATTGATTTTCAATTTCAGTGGAAAAGAAGAAGAAACGGTTGCACTCCGGATACAGGAGGAAATGAATCATCATCCCCGTATTTTCACTCATATTCAAGCAAACGGTTTAAGGGAATTAGCCGCGCTTCTGTCCAACGCCGATTTCTTCTTTGGAAATGAAGGAGGCCCCCGTCATATTTCACAAGCGCTTGATATTCCTTCTTTTGCAATATATCCTCCCAAGATCGATAAAAAGAAATGGTTACCTAATGCTAACGAACGTTTCCAGGGACTTGAACCAAAAGATATTTCGGGTAATGCCGAAGATAAACGATTGAGCTATGCCGAAAAGTTTAATTTCATCAGCGTAGCCGAACTCTGGAAAAAACTGAATCCTATGTTAAACAAATACATTGGGAAAAAATGACCATTCATTCGGAAGAAAAAATAGTTAAAGTCGTTATTCCTCTTTACAAAAGTGATTTAAATAACGAAGAACTGCTTTCGCTCAAACAATGTTGTGCGATTTTATCACGCTACCCTATCGTGATCGCCAAGCCGGAATCGTTAAATATAGACCTGTTGTGCCGGCAATATCCACAATTGGGAATAGAATCTTTCGACGACGCTTTTTTCAAAAATCTGGCATCTTACAACCGCTTGATGCTTTCTGCCGAATTTTACAAGCGTTTCTTATATTATGAATATATACTTATTTATCAATTAGATGCTTATGTTTTTCGAGACGAATTGGAACTATGGTGCCGGAAGAAATACGATTACATCGGCGCTCCGTGGATCAAACGGGCCTCTTTATGGAAAGATCTGAAAAACCGTTTACGAAAATTAGCCGGAATCAAAGAAAAACGCCCCTATTCTGCCGCTTATTACAAAGCAGGCAATGGCGGTTTTTCGCTTCGACGGATCCAATCATTTTACGAAATAACAATGAAAGAAACCGATTGCATCCGGACATATTTGCATCCGGTAGAAAAACATATTCGCTTCAAACCGGAAGATATCTTCTGGGCGTTGGAGCCTCAACGTTTAGGCTACCCCTTTGTAACGCCTGATTATAAAGAAGCCTTACTCTTTGCTTTCGACAAATATCCCCGATTGTGTTTCAATATAACAAAAACAATTCCATTCGGTTGTCATGCTTGGAACCGGAGAAAATCATTTACTTTTTGGAAAAAAATAATTGTATGAAAATCATTTTTTTACTCCCATTCAGAAAAAATAGCCCCGTTGGCGGACTGAAAATTATGTACGAATATGCGAATCGTTTGGCCAAGCGAGATCACCAGGTGACGATTTTACATTTTCGGAAAAAATTTCAAAAATATCCGGCGGTTATTTATCCGCTTACCCGCCTGTTGAAGGAAATGGAAAATGCCTTATTCGGACGTTGGTTTCAATTCAATAAGAAATGTAAATTAGCGTATATCCGCTATGTCAATAATGATACTGTTCCCGACGCCGATGCAATCATTTATACCTGGTGGACTTTAGGCTTTTTAGTAGAAAAATTGTCCCCTTCCAAAGGAGTCAAAATCAATTTAATCCAAGATTATGAGACCTGGGCAGGCGGAATAGACAAACTTCATCAATCTTACAATTTATCAGGGATACAAAACATCGTTATTGCAGAATACCTGGAAGAGATTGTTTCTCGCTATACGGAGAAAAAAACGCTCCTTTTGTACAATGCCATAGATACGTCTAAGTTTAGAGTTATTAAGGAAATTGAGAAACGGAATTCCCGAACGGTTTGTATGCTTTTTCACAAAGAACCGCGAAAAGGCACTACCTATGGTCTTGAATCGCTGTATTTAGTCCGGAAAGAAATTCCGGATTTAAAAGCCATTCTTTTTGGCGTTTACGACAAACCGGAAAATTTGCCCGAATTTGTGGAATATTATAAAAAACCGAAAGATTTATGTGCATTATATAATAGGGCAGCCATCTACTTTACCAACAGCCTTCAGGAAGGTTGGGCTTTACCTCCCGCAGAAGCAATGAGTTGCGGATGTGCTTTAATTTGTACGGATATTGGCGGACACCGTCCTTATGCCAATGCTCAAAATGCTCTATTGGTCAATCCTTGTAAGCCGGAAGAAATGGCAAATGCAATCATTGACTTAATCAAACATCCGGAAAAAAGAATTCGTCTGGCCAAAGAGGGAAATCGCACGATTCAACAATTTTCATGGAACCATTCTGTACAATTATTGGAAAAATATATATTTGAATTAATTGAAAATCAATGAATTAATCGCTTTACATAATATAATAAATAAGCGGTTAAAACATTGAATTTTAAAGTATGCCAACCGATTCGCCATGTTTCTTTTGTAACGGGACAATTATTTTCTTTATGCACATAGAGTAAATCCCTGAAAGCTTTTGTATTTACCAATAATTTTTTTTTCGGTGAAACATCGAGTGAGGCCGGAAGTTGTTTTTCCCATTTATAATAAAAAATATAAGCGGAATCGAGCCATTGCCGATTTAATGAGCCGCCGGAAAAATGTTCGACCGTAATATCGGAAATAACCCGGATAGAGTATCCTTTTTCATGTATCTGCATGGAAATATCCAAATCGTAAAAATGAAAACCATGAAAAATTTTTTCATCAAAAGCTACCTGCCGGAAAACATCTTTACGGGAACAAAACCAAAAACCATCGACACAAATCACGTCTTTATCTTCCATTATCGAATAATGTTTATAAGAGGTCTGTATCAAATTTTTCACATAAGGTTTTGCCTTAAACCAAGTTGAAGGGAGAGATAATAAATAATAAGCTCCCGCCAATCCGATTAACCCCACTTTAGATAGAGATAAATGCGCTACGATACGCTTCCCCCAATCTTGCGAATGATACCAAATATCCTCGTGCATAAAACAAAGAAGATCATAGGAAGCTTTTTTAACTCCTTCATTGTAAGCTTTAAAAATTGAATATTCATTCTTTGAATTATCAATTATAACTAATTCATAAGGAATTCCGATTGTATCTTTTATATTGGATTTCAACGACTCGGAAATATTTCCCTGTTTAGCGCAAATAATTATTGAAACCATAAAATTAACTCTTATTTTCTTCCGAAATCTGCCGGTATTTCTCCCCACTCTTTCGTTTTCCATTTAAAAACCGGCGTTGTATAAGTATTGTTTATCAACCAATTTTCGGCTCTTTCTATTAAGTCGAAAACCAATTTATTTGTTTGAGTTGGTTTTAATTGAGTGTTGCATTTTTTCTTTTTAATCCAAGCAATGGCATTCGCGCTATCGGAATATACAGGAAAATCGGAATTTTCTTTTTTTAACAAAGCTAAAGCATGGACAATTGCCAGAAATTCACCTACATTGTTTGTTCCTTGCTTCAGCGGTCCGATATGAAAAATTTCTTCTCCGGTGGCGGTATGAACGCCCCTGTATTCCATCAAACCGGGATTACCTGAACAAGCCGCGTCTACCGACCAACTTTGCCGAATAATACCTCTTAGCAAATCCGGTTGAAATTCTTTTTTGTTTTTCCCTATATATCGCCATGGTTCGGTATGGAAAGCTTTTTCCGCCTCCTCCAACGACTTGAAAGATTTATATAAAGCGCCTTCAAACCCGTCGATTTGTTGTTTACATTCAGGCCAAGTATCGTAAATACCCGGAACTGCGCCTTTCCAAACTACATACCATTTTTTTTGCGTCATAAACTCATCTGTTAAAAACGCAAAGGTAATACAAAGGACAAAAAATGGTATAATTTTACATATAAATCCATCAAAAGTACTTTTTAATGGGGCTGTCTCAAAACCCCTTGTGGTGTGCTTGTCATTGCGGGCTTGACCCGCAATCCCCTGAAAGACAACGCTCGTTTTTCGGAAGATCCCGCGTCAAGAGCAGGATGACGCATTTTTGAGACAGCCTCTACTGCAACCGTAAGTCCCAATCTTTCCAAACAACTTCGTATCCTTGGGTTTTCACCGCTTCCAAAACTTCCGCAGGGCTACGGTCGTCGTTAACGGCAAATTGCTCCAATTCGTTCCGGTACACAGCATAACCGCCCGGATCGGTCTTGGAGCCGGCGCTAAGCGAGGTCACGCCCAAACCGATCATATGATTGCGAAACGTTTTATCTTCCCGTGTCGACATGGCAATTTCGATATCGCGATCAAAGATGCGGTAAGCGAAAATCAATTGTGCCAACTCTTTATTATTCATTACCACATTGGGTAGGAAATCTTCTCCTTCATATGGGCGCAAACGAGGAAATGAAATAGAATATTTGGTTTGCCAGTAGACGGTTTGCAGATACCGGAGATGTAAAGCCATCATTGTCGCATCGGTACGCCAATCTTCCAAACCAATTAAAACGCCTAAACCAATCTTGTGAATACCGGCGCGTCCCATACGATCGAATCCGTCGATTCGCCAATCAAATTTCGATTTCATTCCTTTGGGATGATAGGTTTTATAACGCGCTTTGCGATACGTTTCCTGATAGCAATAAACGGCGTTCATTCCGGCCTTAGATAATTGTTTGTATTCCGACTCCTTCAATGGTTGCACTTCGATGGAGATAGAAGAAAAATAGGGTTTTACCAAGCGAATAGCATTTTCGATGTAATCAACTCCGGCTTCCCTTGGGTTTTCGCCGGTGACAAGCAAGACATGTTGAAAGTCGCCAATCCTTTTTATGGCTTCGACTTCGCTCAGGATCTGCTGATCGTTCAGGATAATGCGCCGGATATCGTTGTTATGGCTGAAGCCGCAATAAACGCAATGATTGACGCAAGAATTAGTCAGATAAAGCGGTATATAGAATTGGATGATGTTTCCGAAACGCTGCCGGGTATATAACCGGCTCAAGCTTGCCATTGGTTCCAAATAAGCCTGTGCCGCCGGTGAGACTAAAGCCATGAAATCTTCCGGCGAGCGCTTTTCCTTATTCAACGCAAGTTCGACGTCGCCGGCTGTTTTGGCATAAATGCGCGATTGGATGGCCTTCCAATCATAATTGTTGATTAATTCTTTGAATAACATACTTTTAACAACTAAGAGTTAACACACTCGGTGCGAAATAGAGGCTCATTCGGGACATTCCATCCGATTGATCTCCTTTGTCAGTTTCATGGCGCAAAAATGCGGACCGCACATAGTGCAATGGTCGCTTTCGTCGCCCAAATGACCGGCTTTGTAATATTCGAGCGCTTTTTCCGGATCAAGCGACAGATTGAACTGATCCAGCCAACGGAAATCAAAACGGGCTTTGCTTAAAGCATTGTCCCTTACTTCAGCGCCGGGATGTCCTTTTGCCAGATCAGCGGCATGAGCGGCTATCTTATAAGCAATCACTCCTGCGCGTACGTCTTCTTTATCGGGTAATCCCAAATGTTCTTTGGGAGTGACATAACAAATCATAGCCGTCCCGTAACGAGCAATTTGTGCCGCACCGATAGCCGAGGTGATGTGATCGTAACCGGGAGCAATATCGGTTGTCAATGGACCAAGCGTGTAGAATGGAGCGCCGTGGCAATGCTTCACCTGTTCATCCATATTTGCTTTTATTTTGTGGATAGGCACATGACCCGGACCTTCGATCAAAACCTGTACATGATGTTTCCATGCAACTCGCGTAAGCTCGCCCAATACGGAAAGTTCTGCAAACTGAGCGGAGTCGTTTGCATCGTGAATAGAACCCGGGCGAAGACCATCTCCCAAAGAAACCGCTACGTCGTATTGTCTTAGAATTTCACAAATATCCTCAAAATGCGTATAGAAGAAGTTTTCACGACGGCGTTGAGTCATCCAATTAGCTATAATAGAGCCGCCGCGAGAAACAATGCCCGTCGTGCGTCCTTTGACTAAAGGCAAATGCTCCCAAAGCAAACCGGCGTGTATGGTGAAATAATCTACGCCTTGCTCACATTGTTCGAGCAAGGTATCACGATAAATTTCCCATGTCAATTCAGGTATATTCCCCTCTACTTTCTCTAATGCTTGGTAAATAGGTACCGTGCCTACCGGGACAGGCATATTGCGTATAATCCATTCGCGCGTTTCGTGGATATGTTCGCCGGTAGATAAATCCATCAATGTATCGCCTCCCCACTTGCAACTCCAAACGGCTTTTTCTACTTCTTCATTAATCCCCGACGACAGGGCGGAATTACCTATATTCGTATTTATTTTTACTAAAAAATTCGTTCCGATAATCATCGGCTCAGCTTCGGGATGATTGATATTAGAGGGAATAATGGCTCGCCCGGCAGCTATTTCGCTTCGGACAAACTCAGGAGTAATAGGCGAGGCAATCCCTAAAGTTTCATTATCCTGGTTTTCGCGAATAGCCACATATTCCATTTCAGGCGTAATGACCCCTTGTTGAGCATAATACATTTGCGTACAATTTTTTCCTGTTTTTACCCTGCGCGGCAAATGAGTAACCGGAAAACAAATAGTTTCCAAGCGATTGTCAAAACGACGTTCGTTGCCATAAACAGAAGAGAAAGCGGATAATTTTTCCGTATCATTACGGGCTTCTATCCAAGGTTCGCGCAAGCGGGGCAATCCTTTATCAACATCAAGGAGGATATCTTTGTCCGAATAAGGACCGCTGGTATCGTACACCACTACAGGTACATTCTTTTCTCTTTTTTTTATTCCGTTTTCGATATGAACGGTGTCTAATAAGGATATTTGACGCATACCGACCCTGATGTCGTGCAAGTTGCCTTTTACATATATCTTTCGGGAAGCCGGATAAGTGATTTGCATGATTAATAAATTTAGGAATTACTTAATTTTCAACATTCAGAAATGACGTGAGCGGACTGCTTGCTTCCGCTACGTTCAGCGAGCTTGCTAATTGAGCTTCGAACGCGATACGACCGCTTTCTACCGCCATACGGAAAGCTTTAGCCATCGCTACCGGATTACCGGCTACGGCAATGGCCGTATTGACTAGAACAGCATCGGCGCCTAATTCCATCGCTTCGGCAGCATGAGAAGGCGCCCCGATGCCGGCATCGACTACAACCGGAACTTTGCTTTGTTCAACGATGATTTCGATCAGGTCGCGCGTACGCAAGCCTTTGTTTGTACCTATCGGCGCTCCCAAAGGCATAACGGTGGCCGAACCTGCTTCTTCCAATCGTTTACACAGAACCGGATCGGCTTGCACATAAGGTAAAACGACAAATCCAAGTTTAACCAATTCTTCGGTCGCCTTCAACGTTTCGATAGGATCGGGCAAAAGATAACGAGGATCGGGATGGATTTCCAATTTCAGCCAGTGCGTTTCGAAAGCATCACGCGCCAATTGAGCGGCAAAAACGGCTTCTTTGGCGTTGCGAACGCCCGAAGTATTTGGTAACAATTGTATGTCGGGTTTCCGGACATGCACCAGCATATCATCTTGCTTATTATTGAAATCCAAACGTTTCATAGCCACCGTAACCATTTGCGTTTGAGATGATTCGATAGCTTGGCTCATAATATCGTTCGAACTGAACTTCCCTGTACCGAGAAAGAGCCGGGAGGTAAATGTTTTTCCTGCGATTGTAAAATTGCTCATTATGTAGAGGCATTAATTATTTCAATGATTTTTTTTGTTTCCGTTACCGGATTTTTCGCTTTGAGAATAGTGGACGACAAGGCGATACCCGATATGCCGGTATTCATAATAGGGGGTATATCGTCGGAAGTGATACCGCCAATGGCAAATATCGGCAAGTGAATCTTGTGTTCCCTGCATTGAGTCATTATCCGACGATAACCTTCCAATCCGATAATCGGACTTAAATTTTTTTTGGTTGTAGTAACGTGGAAAGGCCCCAGACCAATGTAATCGACGCCTTCTTCGTTTAGCCGTTGAATATCTTCAAAAGTATTAGCTGTTCCACCGATGACAAAGCCGTTGCCCAAAATCCGGCGGGCGTTTCGTGGAGACATATCCATTTTTCCCAAATGTACGCCCTTAGCACGAATGTTCCGGCAAACTTCTACATGATCGTCGATATAAAGTTCTGCGCCGTATTTCTCACACAAAGCTTTGGCAAAAACACCCGTTTTTTCTACCTCGACGGGCGAAGCTTCTTTCATCCGCAACTGTATCCGGCGACAACCGCCTTCGAGGGCGATGGCTATTGATTGCAAGTAAGTATAGCGTTCCGTTTCATGAGCGATAAACAACAAAGGAGGAAAAAAGCGGGATTGAAGCGCATCGAACCGTCCCAATAAAGCATCCGTTGCTTTGCTTTTAGGGAAATCGGCCCATAAACCGCCCAAAACGGCTACCCCCCCAAACCCGTAAGCGGCAGCAACCGGAATGGTTTTAGGGGAAATACCTCCCAAAGCAATCACTTTCGTATTTATCAGTCCTTCGGCTTTCGCCGATTGTAATAATTCGTGGGAGAAAGCATGCATGTAACCGGCTTTGGAAATACTATCAAATACCGGACTAAGGAAAACGTAATCGAATTTACCGGAAGCCTTCAATTCTTCTAACGAATGGCAAGAGCAACTCACAGACAATCCTTTCTTTTCCGGACGGACGGGATTACGCCAGTTCAAATGCACGCCTTTTAAATGAAAGGAATCTAAGAGCGAAAACCGGTCGTGCAAGACAATACGTTCATGAAATCGTTCGTCGATTTGCTCCAATAAGCGTCGAACTTCCATTTCGGTAGCATACGGTTTACGGATATGTAAAATCGTCATTCCTCGTTCAAACAATTGATTCAAAATAGCCGCTTCTCCTTCGAAAACGGTTTCGCTTGTAATTACAATAAGCGACATGGGTCGCATAACAAAAAACAAATGCCGGTCAACTGTTTCCATCATCTAACTCTTAATTCTTAACTCTTAACTCTTATGTTATCCTCCCGATACGGCTTGTATTAACATTAATTCCAAACGATCGGACAAAATCGTGTCCGTCCACTGGTCTCTGGGAATCACTTCGTAATTAATAGCAACGGCTATTCCTTGCGGTTTCAAGCCTAAGCTTTCAATAAAAGCAGCAAGAGACATGTCTTCTGCTACTTCATGCGGTTTGTCGTTCAATGTAATTGTTATCATCAATGATTCTGTTTTTTTATTTTTTCTATGGTCTCTTTTCTCCCGATGGAAGGGGGCGAACGGAAAGGATTTTCGGATCGAAAAAATGATTTACCGGTCCATAGCCTTTTCCTGTACGTATTCCTTTTCCTTGCCGGATGGCCGAAGTGATGTACTTTTTAGCAGCATCGATAGCCATCTCCAAATCCATTCCCAAAGCGCTGTAAGCGGCGATAGCGGATGAATATGTACAACCTGTTCCGTGTAAATTGATTGAATCAATACGCGGTGAAGAGAAAATGACAGGTTCTTTGTCGTGCCGGAAAAGCACGTCCGTCGTATAGGTTGAAACGAGGTGTCCGCCTTTGATTAAGACAGCGCTACAACCTTGATTAAGCAAAACTTCTGCCGCCGGTTGAAAATCGCTTTCCGTCCGGACAGTTATACCCGAAAGCGCTTCTATTTCAGTAATATTCGGCGTGATAAGCGTAATCTTCGAATAAAGTTTTTCCCGAAAAGCATCTATTATGGACGCTGCGGCTAAACGTGCACCGTTTGTTGCAACCATCACAGGGTCTGCAATCACAATTGCCGGACGATAGCGATCGATAATGGAAGCAACTACTTCGATGATTTGAGGGGTAGGAAGCATACCGGTCTTGATTGTATCGATTGTAATATCGTCCAAAACGGATTCTGCTTGTTGACGTATGATTTCCGGAGATAAAATTTCTACATTCCTTACTTCCGTCGTATTTTGCGCCGTGATGGCAGTAACAACGGATGCTCCGAACACGCCCAATGCGGAAAATGTTTTGATGTCGGCTTGGACGCCTGCACATCCGCCGCTATCGGAACCTGCAATCGTCAATGCTGCCGGATATCTCTTTGTTTCGTTCATATTCATTGCTTTTTAGACAAGCAACCAAGAGATATTTTCGAAAGAGAAACGCTTGATTCATCATCCCTACGACGGCACTACCCGTATCAGGTTTTAAGGGTGTGATCTCAGCCCTTTGAAGGCACCCCTTGATTGCATTCGGGATCAAAGGTACGAAAAGTTTTTAAAATGGCAAGCGACGAGTAAATAATATGAAAATCATTACTCATCGCTTGTCGTTTATCAATTAATTATTAACGATCTAACGAATTTCAATCTTTGCCTTTTCGCCACCTACACTAATAATATATATTCCCTGTGAAACAGCTAAATTCATTTCTGTCAACGGAGTAATTGCTCTTTGTTGCGTTATTAGTATACCGGTCAGGGTAAATACTTGTATTACGGCATCCGGCACATCCGTAGCCACATAGAAGGTTTGCCCTCGTAAAGAAGGATTCGGATAGATTTTCACGCCGGAAGTCGTGATAGACGGTATACCCACGTTTTCTTTAATTTCGAACAATATGCCCGGGACAAAATTAATCGCATAGTTGTTACTTCCGACAACTAACGATCCTTGCAAGATTTCGTAGAATCCGGCAGTTTCCCCTTCCGTCCGACTTAATAAACCACTCAACAAAGTCTCGTTATCATCCAGTTTCCATCCTTTCGCTTCGTAAGTTAAAACAGGATCGGGATCATTTATGAATTTGTTTTGTCCTTCATCCGGAGTTACGATAAGCGGAGCCGGGGTAATATCGGCGGATAAAACCGGATACGTCAACATATAGTTTACGTTCTTTGAGCCGCTAAGTTCAAATCCGTTGACGGTCACTTCAATCGCCTCAGCTACATTCGCATCGGCAAAAGTATAAACCGGCGTGCCTGTAAGCGTCACATCATCATTTTCTACGATTCCTGAGAGAGTTGCTTCTCCACTTACAGTTGCCGTAGTAGTCCCGTCGTAAGTTTTGTTATCGGCAGTAATACCTGTCACGCTCAATTCTTTTTTCGAAATTGCGGCAGTAGTATTGAACGTAGAAGATACAAGCCAATATGTACTTGCGGCTTCTCCAAGTAAACTTACTGTTACCGCAACGGCTTTATCATTACCCGCTCCAGCGTCGTCAAACGCTGCGTTTACGCTATAATCCGTTCCTTCCGTCAACGCGACGCCTTCATCCAAACCGCTAAAAGCAATATCGCTGATCGTGGTTGTCGTATTGCCATCGTACACTTTACTTTCGGCAATAGCCGAAGCAATCGTAAGCGGGTTAAAATTAATAACGTCTGCGCATACCGGCGCCGATTCGCAATAAGCGCCGACAAAACTAACGCAATAAGCATAGGTCCCCTTATCATTTGAAGTAAACGTAACTTCATAATGATTGCCGGTTACTCTGTCGGCTATCAATGTGTTGTTTTGATAGATATTAAACGCAGGTTCGCCGGATGTTAGAGGGTTTGCCGGCGCAAAACTCCAATCCAAACTTACCTGGTTTCCATTAATAGCAGCATCGACCGTCAGTATTCCTTCACATTCGGAAACATAAGTAGCGTCTTCGCATACCGGTTTCGACTCTTTGCCGTCTTCATAGAATGCCGTTACACAATAATTGTAGTAACCTAAATTATCAACCGTTTCCGAATAGGTAGTTCCTGTTGTTTCTCCTACCCAAACACCGTCTCTCCTAATTATGTATTTAGTAAGAGCAGGAATTACACGATTCGGAATATCATCAGCGCTCAAAACATGGCTGTTTCCTGCAGGAACTTCCCATGTCAATGTACCCATTTTTTCGATCGTTCCGACAGTTAAATTTCTTACCGGATGGTGCGGATCTATGACTTCAACTTCTTGGCATACTTGTTCCGATTCGTTAGTATTGTCGTAAACGGCCGCCACGCAATAATTGTAATCGCCGGCGGTAACTCCGGTAAGTTCCCAATGCGTTTCCGTAAGATCATTTGCTATGAGTTCTTCATTGGCGTAAACATCAAAAACAACACTATGGGAAATTGTGCAGGTAACTTTAACGTCATCCAAATTCAATCTAAACTTATCTACCGTATTGAAATGCCTGAAAGCAATATAAACCGTTTGTCCCGCATACGGGCTTAGATCAATATTTCTTTCATACCAAGCGCCCTGCGCATATTGCGGTCCGCTTGAACGAAAAGCATCCTCCGCTACCTGGCCGTTTACCTGGTATCCGGGCGAAGCTGTCATTGTTTCTTCAAATAATAGCGAAAAAGAACTTATATCGGTATTAGTAGTAGAAATATATACGCCGTAGTGTTCGGTCGGGTACGCCGCATCTTGCGCTCCTATATAATAAGTTAACTTACTATTCGTTCGCAATCTAACAGCCGGAGTAATTAACCAGTTATTGGGATATAGTACGCCTGATTTATAAGAGGCCGAAGTGACTAAACCGACGCCATTGTGAGGCGTAATAGTAGAAACGTTGACTATCTCATACCATTTTTCCCCGTCGCCATCAACATCCATATTCTTCCAGGAAGAAGGAATGCCATTTTCAAAGCCCTCTTCAAATAAAGTTACCATTTTATCTTCATTCGCACACTCCCAATCGATCGTAACATCTTGGCCGCTTACCTGGACTTCTAAATTAGTTACAGGTTTATAAGGGTTTTTTACCGCAACGGAAGCGCACACCGGATCGGATTCATTAACGCCCCCATAAACGGCCATTACGCAATAATTGTAATTGCCGGCAGTAACTCCGGTAAGATCCAAATGCGTTTCCGTGAGGTTATCTGCAATGAGTTCCTCGTTAGCATACACATCAAAAACGCAGTTGACAACTTCATATGTAATCTTGACATCGTCCAGATTCAATCTCCATTTATCTACCGTATTGAAATGCCTGAAAGCAATATATACCGTTTGTCCTGCATAAGCGCTCAGATCGATGTTTCTTTCCTTCCACGCTCCTTGTACATATTGCGGCTCGCTTGAGAGGGAAGCATCCTTAGCCGTAATTTCATCGTTTCCTTGATACTCCGGAGAAGCAGCCGTCATTGTTTCTTCATACAAAAGCGAAAAAGAACTTGTATTCGTGTTGGTAGTAGAAATATACACACCGTAGCGCTCGGCCGGATAAGTTGTATTTTGAACCCCTACATGGTAAGTCAACGTACTATGGGATTCCAATGTAACAGCCGGAGTAATCAACCAATTATCGGGAGATAGTGGGCCTTTCCCTGATTTCCAGGAAGCCGATGTAGCTAAACCGCTTCCGCTATAAGGCGTAGCCTCGGAAGAGGCAATCAAACTGTACCATTTTTCCTCGTCGCCATCGGAATCAATATTCGTCCATGACGAAGGAATAGCGCTTTCAAAGCCTTCTTCAAATAATATAACTTTATCTTTGTATGGTTCCCATTCGATTGTTACTTCGTTCTCAATTACGCTAACATGTAAGTCGGTAACGGACTTATACGGATTTTCTACTTTCGCTTCCACACAAACGCCTTCCGAGTTGCATCCGTTGCTGTAAACGGCCGATACGCAGTAAGAATAAGTTGCAGGCGCTAATCCTTCATTTATATAGGAAGTTCCGGTCGTTTCATCTATCCATTCCCCATTCCGGTAAATATCGTATTTGACTAAAGAACCCAGCGCATAATCGGGAGCTTGCAAATTTTCAGTTAATTGAACATCACCAACCATCCATTTTTTGTCCCTAACCACTCCTTCAGACAGGAACGAAAGGTCTATTTGAGGGCTTACTTCCTCTGGTTTCAAAACAACCGACGATCCGTCCGAAGCCTCCAAATAAGCTTGCAGGCAGAAATTCCTGCCTAGAGGAACGCCTATATCTTGTAAAAAATACCAACCATCCTGATCGTAGTAAATATTCCGGTTCGGATATTGTAACCCGCTATTATCTACCGATAAAACGTTTCCTCCTAAAGTATGGAATTGAATCCCAACAATTAAACCTTCGGATGCATTGTATTCCACCGGCGTGGTCAAAGCGATTTCGTTATAAACGCCGCTATAACTTAAAGCTGAAGAATTAATTGGTTGCGTATGAATTACCTCGCGTTCGCCTGCAGCAGTCACCTTATAAATAACTACCGTATGGGTAGCTGCAGTTTCATACGGAACAAATTTTATTTTGCTTATTTTAAAACCGTTCGTTCCCGATAAATCGGACGGAGTCCAAAGCGTTCCGGCAAAGAAATCCCAAACAGAATTAAAACGGTAATAATAAGAGGGATTTCCGGCAATACCTACCCATCCTCCGGTAAAAGGAGCATCCCAATTCAGCGTCGCTTTATTTTCCATTACGGTTGCGGACAAATTCCGAACCGGCGGACAAGTTCCATTGGAACCGGCGGTTACAACAACAGGGATACAGGTTGCGTCCGACTCTGTAAATTCGTATTTTGCACGGACGCAATAAGTATAATTCCCGTTAGGAACATTGATTTGCGAATAAGTCGTATTGGTCTTTCCCGAAATATAGTTTTGGAAAACGTCATTTCTGTATATATTGTAACCTAATACCACCTGATTGTCCGGAGCTGTCCAAGAAAGCGTCACTTTCGCCCCATCGACGGCGGCATCCAGTTCCGTTACAGGATCTTTAATAAATCCGGCCATAAAATCGAAAGCAATTTTGCCGTTCGATTCGGTTATGTTGGTAACCGGTTTTCCTATACCCGTCAGCCCTTGCCATGTAAATGCTTGCGGAATAGATAAATCCGTAAAGGCGCTCTTTCCTGAAGTACCGGGGAAAGGCGTTCCTGCCGAATTAATATTACCATAAGAACTCGGGCTCGAGTTAGGTATGGCAACCGTTGAGGACGCCACTACCGGATATAACTGTTGCGGGTGATTGTCGTTGCTTCCATTCCCGCTCAAAGCCGATTGATGCACATGGTAGATCAACAATCCGTGACCGGGTAACGAAGCGTCAAACCCTACATATTGTTTGTTTTCCAAAAGGTATTCCTCGCCATTCGAGTGCGCTTTTATTGTATAGGCCACCGCATTTTGCGCAGAATTAGGCATATCGGTTATTTGCGTTTCTTCCGTTAATTCTATCGGTTCTACCCAATCGAACACGACTTTTTGCAACATATTGATGTGAGCCGGTTGACGTCCATTATCGTTCCAACTACCGTTGGCCATTAAATCCCACTGTCCGGTACCGTTGAAACCGCTGTAATCGATATCGTAATAGTCGGGAGCGCCGAATACGTGGCAAAGTTCATGAGCAATTACACCGATGTAGGTAATATTACTACCACTGCTTCCTCTCAGCTCCGGAGAACAGGAATAGACGGAAATCTTGACGCCATCCAAATAAATAGGAGTTGCTAATTGCCATTTATGCGACCATATTTGTTGCCCATTATCGATTGCCTCATCTCCGTAACCGGCAAAAATAATATGAAAAGTTTCCAGAGTACCGTTCACGGCAAATTCGGTATAATCGACGTCGGCGTCGGCTGTCTCGGCTGCCAGTTTGGCAAATTCTCTTTCGTGAGTGGCATAATAAACCGAGGTATTGGGAGCTTGATAAGTGCCTACAACCGTAACGGTCAAATCCATTTTGTTGTAAGAATTTTCCCTGTAAAAATCTTTTACGCTGCCTTTAGCCCCGCCGGCAGTATAGCCTACCTGGTTCATCAAGTCGCTAAATTCCGATACGGTCTTTGAGAAAGGCTTATTAGAAAACCCCATTAATATGCAAAGCGCTTTTTTTTCTCCCCAAACCGGCGCCCTGTTTTGTTCTTTTTCCGTCATTTCCCATATTTGGCGGAGCATAGCGACTTGTTGTTTGCTGTATCGAAGCCCTTTTTCTTTAACAGGGATATTCGAGGACGAATTTCCGAATTTGACTTTGGAAGGAACCAAATTGCCTTCGGAGTCTTTTTCGGCATAAACAACATATTTCATCGAATCATACATCAGGGTATAGCCATCCATAGATTCCATCCAGTGTACCTTTTCATCTCCTTTGAGATATACAGTAATCTTACTGCCGTCGGGCTGTACTTTTTCTACCGGCCATGGAACGGCAGGAACTGCAAAAACTTCCTGTAATATTGCACAATAAATACACAAGAGTAAACAAAAAATTAATTTTCTAATCATAACTCTTACTTTTTAATTTTATAACGATATTTTTAAATAAATTCAAGTTAGTTGCCAGATAATCCATAAATATAATTTTCCTAATATAATACAAAAATAGCTGATATTCAAATCTCCGTCAATCACCACAAAGGGTGAATTTTTAATTAAAGTCGAAAATTTATTTTTTTAAGATTATATTCTTTATATCTAGCACAGTATCATAACAATAGACATTATAATAAGCTTAATCTACAATCTCAAATTCCAAATCATTCAGCATTTCTTTCAAACCGGCGCCCGGACGAAAAACCACTTTCTTTGATTTAATCAAGGGAATCGTATATTTTTCTTTTCTCTCGGCCCCTTCGCTCTCAATTCTTACTTGAAAGGAACCGAAATCGCCCAAGCGAACGATTTTCCCTTCTTTTAACTGTTCGCACAATACTTGTTTCAAAGATTCTAATACAGCTAATATATCGGTATAATTAACTGTAGTGCGTTTTATAATTTCTTTTTTCAACGCTTTGAGCGTAATTTCTCCTGTGTTTTTGGTACTGGCATACCACTTTTTTTGTTCTTCCGGCTTACCCGGATTGCCTTTTTCTAATAAAACATATTTGACCGGCATAATAAATCTCTTTAGTTAAGTCGATTTTTCCTTTTGTTCCGTCTGCATCACTCTCTCCGCTTTGCCTTTTGTTTTTTCTTTTTTCGTTTTCATATTGATTTTCTTTTTATAATTTAACACTGTTTCATCTCGCTTTCTTTTCCGCTTTTTTTGTTTCTGTTCTCATGATTCGCAAATGTAATCGTTTTATTTATCTCTTTCAAATGCTTATCTTTACCCTATATTATCAATCATTAAAAATCACTATCAACCGACTAAATGACAAAATTGTCGGAACATTTGCTTTATATTGCTAATATACAATTAAATATAATTCTATTTCTCATTTTTCAAAAACCTACCCCCTCCTAAAAAGTGTCAATTGCACGGTTGCGGGACTTTTCTTTTTGCGTTTTCCCGATTTTTTGTAATACCTCCTGCCTTCGGTTACTA
>JAISOJ010000032.1 GCA_031275735.1 Dysgonamonadaceae bacterium | reverse complement strand
GACTTTTTTGATACCGTCAATGATAAATGTTATGATAATTTAGTGAAGTTGATGTCATTGAATTTCCAACTTTTTGAACAGGAACACAACTCACTAAATTATGCCGCGTGAAGTATAATAATATGCCAGACTGATATTCATCTTTTAACAAAAATTGAAATCCCAATTTTTGAGTTTCGTCTTTTAATGTTGAATAGTTTTCTTTATACCTGTTAATTCGTCCCTGATACGTTTCTGCAAAAAGCAGGTCTATCGCTTTACGAAGTGCATAAATCACTTGTACCGGAGGAGTAAACTGCATTTGTCCAGCATGTTGAAACCCTTGATACTGTGCATATAAATCAAAATAAAAAGACCGTGCCGTTCCTTTTATTTTTTCTAATAAACTCTTCTGGAATATGACAAAACTTAAACCTGCCATACCTTCAATGCACTTATTGGAAGAAGATATGATATATTCTGCCCCCCATTTGCGTAAATCTATCGGCAATCCGGCAAAAGAACTCATACAGTCTACAATAATCTCGGACCCGTGTCTGTGCGCAATCTCACATACTTCTTGAACGGGATTTCGCATACCTGTTGTTGTTTCGTGGTCAACAATAGATACTGTCGTAATCTTTTCATCAATAACGATTTTTTCTATATCTGTCACATCGGGATAATCTCCATACGGAATTTTGTAAACGACATGATATATCGCATATCTTTTAGCAATTTGAGCCATCCGTGCGCCATATGCGCCATTATCTATAACCAGCAGGCGACCATTACAGGGAACTGCTGATGTAATGGCTGATTCTATGCCACCGGTACCGGAAGCTGCGAATAATGTCGAAGTATAGTCCGCTCCTCCGTTAACGATTTTTGGCAAGTCTTGTTTAACAGACTCCATAAGTAAACAAAACTCCTCTTCACGCGGACATATATCAGGCATGAGCATTGCATGCTTAACTTCATCTGAAGTTGTTGCAGGGCCGGGGTTTAAAAGAATGTTGCGTTTAATATTCATTCATGTTATTTTTATTCAAATTTCTCATAAAATCATTTCTGTTTTCATGCGTTGTCCGGGTTGGACGCCCAAGATTTTCTCTCGTTATCGTATTGACTTTGATTTCTAAAAACGCCGGACCTTTTCTCGCACGAAAATCTTTTAATATTTCCTTTAGTTCCACTATGTCTGTGGCTGTTTGCGCCGTACGATAGCCGCAGGCATTCGCTATTTCGGGAAGACTGATTTTAAACGCAACCGTCGGTTGAGCGCCCACCGATTCGTGAACGCCATTGTTGAATACGATATGCCTGAAATTTTCCGCTCCCGATGTTCCGGCAGTAGCCATGCTTCCCATGTGCATAAGCATGGCACCGTCGCCATCCAAACAGTAAACCTGTCTGTCAGGAGCGCTTAAAGCAACGCCTAATGCTATGGAAGAACTGTGTCCCATTGAGCCAACCGTCAAGAAATCTTTATCATGCCCTTCGTTCTTGTACTCCCTGTATTCAAACAGTTCACGTGACATCTTTCCGGTTGTTGATATTACCACATCTTGCGGGGTCAGTGAATCTATCACTGTTTGCAGCGCATCTTCTCTACTCATCTCCCAATCATTCTTCGGACTGTTTTTAAGTTTATACGGAGAAAATGTATTTTTCCGGATAATTGCGGCACATGACGTTTCTTTCGTTTTAACGTCTGTTATCAATTGCAAAAACTGTTCTTTTGCCGTATTTTCGTTGCTGTCAATAATTATATATGGAATTTTCATGGCGTCGAACAGGGCTAATGTTACCTCGCCCTGCTTTACATGCTGTGGCTCATCTTTTGTTCCCGGCTCTCCACGCCAGCCAACCATAAGGAGCATGGGAATTTGATATGCTTTTTCATCTGCAAGCGACAGCAAAGGATTTACAGCATTACCTATGCCCGAATTTTGCATATATACTAACGACAGTTTTCGGGTTGCTAAATAATATCCTGCTGCAACAGCAACAGCTGCTCCTTCATTCGCCGCAATAATATGCCTCTCAGAGGGGGTATTATCCGAAATATATGAACAAATATCTTTCAGTAAGGAATCAGGAACCCCCGTAAACAGATCGAATCCATTATTTATTAGCAGATCATATAAAACTTTTGTATTAATCATATTTATTTTGTTCCAGGAATCAGTTCTAAAATTTCTTTAACAGGCATACACAGTTTATCCGCTTCACTTGCCCGCTGATGTTCAAGAATTGTTGTTGCAACTTTGAGCATAGCCGGATAAGACGCTCGTAACATGTGGTTTGCATATATAACAATACTGGCGCCCCATTGCTGCAATTCATCTTCTGTTATGTGATGGAATGTTGTTGGTACCACTACTATCGGGATAACTGTATTTTTCTTTCTAAACTCTAAACAAAATGTCTTTATGTCTTCTCCCGTTTTATTTTTACTGTGAATCATTATGCTGTCAGCGCCGGCTGCGACATAAGCTTCAGCACGTTCTAATGCGTCTGTCATATCTTTCCCGCATATCAGACTTTCTATTCTGGCAATAATCATAAAATCACTCGTAACCTGTGCATTTTTTCCGGCTTTGATTTTTGCACAGAAATCCTCAATACTGTCCTGAGTTTGTACCACATCCGTACCAAACAGGGAATTTTTTTTCAATCCTGTTTTATCTTCAATAATAACAGCTGAAATCCCGTGACGCTCCAATGTTCTTACCGTAAATACAAAGTGTTCTATTTTTCCTCCCGTATCCCCGTCGAATATGATAGGTTTGGTAGTACATTCAAGCACATTGTTAAGATCCTGAAGACGTGTCGTCAAATCCACTGCTTCAATGTCTGGTTTCCCTTTGCTGGTCGAATCTGTCAGGCTGCTTGACCACATGGCGTCAAAAGCCAATCGCCTGTCGTTTCTTATGACCTCTACATTTTCGATAATCAATCCCGACAAACCGCTATGAGCTTCTAATACCCGGACTATACTTTTCGCAGCTATCAAGCGTCGTAAGCTCTTCAGTCTGATGTCGGGAGTCGTACCGATAGCAATTATATCTTTATTTAATGATGAAGAGTTGATGCCTTGGGTGTATGGAATTTCTATTACCTCTCCTCCAATTTCTTTCATTACCTCAAAAATGTCTTCCCGCAACTTTGCATCATGTGTTTTCCAGTCGTCTCCATGGATAATAAAATTGGGTTTATATTTTCGCAAATTATTTACATAGCTCCATTCTTCCTGAGGTAAAACTTTTGTGACACCCTTTATGTTTTCAACAACTTCTTTTCGTTGTTCGTAGCTCATGTATGGCAACCGCTTATGCTCTGCGACAGCTTGGTCTGTCAGCAATCCGACTAAGACATCACCATACTTCGCCGCCTCACGGATAATATTTATTAAACCGGGATGTATTATATCCGCAATCATTCCTATATAAATAGTCTGATTCATGTGTGATATTAACTGTTTTAATTTTTCTTTTCGATGATTTTATAAAAAAATATTCGTCCAAATCCGGAATTCGATCTGCCCAAATCAGATTTCCGTTCCGATTTAAGCGTCGATTCATCTATTGTTAAGTTAACTTTTTTTTGTCATTGTAGGCTTGACCCGCAATCCCTTTTTGTTAAGTGCATTAATCAGGGGATTGCGGATCGGAGACCGCAATGACAGAGTTAACATAACACTATTTTGTAATTATATTATCCTTTCCAGACACTCCTTCGCGATATAATTTCCCAGCGCCAACGATGCTAATCCTTCCAGCCTCACCACCACCCGCCTGTGACCTTTTATCCTGTACAGCTCCCCTTCAATCCCGGCAAATTCTCCTTTTATCACTCGCACCTTTTCACCGCCCGACAAATCCTCCGGATGCGTCAGCAGAATTGTTTTATCTGAAAATTCCTGTAAGAACATGAAATCCGTCAACTGTTTACCGGGAATAATTCGGAATTTTTTCGTATCCGGATTATACAAATAGTCTATTGTGCAGCCACATTCTTCCGGCAGAGATAACGCCCGTTCATAGTCTGTCCGGATGAAAACCGTACAGGGAATGACCGGTTTTTCATCGCGAAAAGGAATATAATGTTCGATTCCTTCTTTTTCCAAATAATTCTTGATTTTCTTTTCCGTCCGGTACCTGACTTTCGCCACGTACCATTGGGCAATGCTTTGCTTCATGACTTTTTGTTTTTAAAGTCACCAATAATAAAAAAAGCCCCGCCTGATTTTCTTAAACAGAAAATTCAGCGGAGCAAAGTCGGTTTAAACGAACAAAAGCTACCTAATTTTATAGATAGCTTCGCTTGCCTGTTTGAAAGTAAATGATTATATTCGCGCGCGTTACGCGCGCAATTTATTAAGGAGTAAACCTGCGCATCTCTCTCTCTCTCTCTCTCTCTCTCTCTCTCTCTCTAATAAAATAGCATTAACTTCCAAATTTTGGAAGTTAATATTAGTTATCAGAATATTGTTTTTCCGAGATTGAAACATAATGCAGCTAGTCCTGAAAATTCTCTGCAAAAGTAGAGAGTTTTTTTTACACGCACAACAGAAATTAGAAAAAATTTTAAATTTATTCGGAAATTGAAATTATGGAAAGCAATTCAACTTACTGTTTAGCAAGCTTCTCATTTATTATCATCTTCAGGTAAGCGAGCGACAACAATACCGGGATAACTCCTCCTGCTATCCATTCCCACTGCTTAAAACAAGTGTGAACATAAATAACAATGCAGCAAATCAAGCATTGAATCCCTGCATATCCTGCCGCTACTTTCCGGTGGGATATTTTTCTTTCATTCGACAATATTTGATAAAAATGCATCCGGTGCGCTTTAAATATGTTCTGTTTCAGGTACATCCGGTTCAGAATAGTACAGACCGTATCTACTCCGTAAACGGCCAAAAACAAAATCCAAATCACACTGCGGGTACTTAACATCACTTGAATCAACAGAGTGACAATCCAAAACGAAATCCCCATGCTGCCGACATCACCGGCAAAACATTTCGCCCGTTTCCGAAAATTGAAAAACAGAAAGACAAGGCACGCAAGAATAGCAAAATTGATAAAATCGGGAGGAGTGAAAGCGATGATGTGGCAGTTAACGTATTGCAAAGCACCCAAAACAGACAGGCTGTACAGTCCGGTAATGCCGTTGATGCCGTCCATAAAGTTGTAGGCGTTCAACACGCCGACAAAAAAGATATAAGCTATCGGTATCAACCACCAAGGCAACAATGCAAATAATCCCAATCCATAGAAAACCAAGCTGATAGAAAGGAAATGAACGACAATCCGCACGCGATTGGGCAATGAAGAAACATCGTCCCAAAGACTGACGCCGCAAATAAGCGTAAGACCAATCAGAAAATACACAGGGAATAAAGAAAATAGAGGAGTCCCGCCAACCAGAAGACAATCCCGCCGCCGCGAACGGTGATGTAATCGTGCGAACTGCGTTCGTTGGGTTTGTCGATGATGTTAAACCGGCCGGCAACCTTGAAATAAAGCAAAATACCGGCAAAAAGCGCAATGCAAATTAGCAGATAAATCATTTATTTTCAAAGCTTTTTATTGTCAATTCAAAACCGGTACGGGCTGAAACGGGCATTTTTTCGATTTGGAGCGCCGTTTTGATTTTTTGATTGGATACAATGTAATTCTCCGTCAGTTTGCGCAACCGTTCGCTGTTGAGCGGCAGATGAAGGATTGTTCCGAGTTGTGCAACGCAATTCATAATTGCAGGCGATAATTTCCATATCCTGCTTTTTCTGCCTGTCACCGAAGAAATTAACGAAATCAATTCGTTGGTTGAAAGCGTTTCGTCGTCGGCGATATTGTATATGCCCGAAGCAATGTTTTTTTCTATTATTTGCCCAACCACAAACGAAACAGTGTCGATTGAAGTAAACGAGCGCCTGTTTTCAAACGCTCCAAGCGGCCAGGGAATGCCTTTTTTTACGAAACTGTAGAGCAAATTCAAATTGCCTTTGTTGCCGGGGCCGTGAATCATGCAGGGACGGAATATATAAACATTTTTACCGTCCCAGTCTTTAGTCTGTATGTATTTTTCGGCAGCTCTCTTGCTTTCACCGTAAGGGCCAATGGGTTCCGAAATAACATCTTCGGTCAGGATGTCGGTTTTGACGGAATCGGCGGCGGCTTTGACGGAACTGAAAAAGATGAATTTCTTTGCTTTTGAGTGTAAAAAGTAATCGAAAATCTTCTTAGTCAGTCCGGTATTGACGTCGAAATAAATCCGGGCTTCGCTTTTGTTCTTTGTATCATGGGCTTTGCCGGCCAGATGGATAATAACATCGACTTCGGGCAAAAGGTCTAATTCATCCCAAGAGAAAGTTTTTACTGTTCCTTCCTTTTCA
>JAISOJ010000105.1 GCA_031275735.1 Dysgonamonadaceae bacterium | reverse complement strand
GAACGGCGAAATAACCAACTATCGCGCCCGGCTTTTGACGGACAAATCCGATGTCAGCATTAAGAAATACTTTGCCCGTTTTGTAGAACTCGGCATTTTACGGGTAGAAGGAAAGAACAGGGGACGAAAATATTTAATCAGCAGAACATAGTGTTTGTTAATCATCAAACGACGGATACAATCGTTTTAATTGACGCTTCTTCTCACTAATATATTTACCTTTGCCGCTACTTTTTCCATTAACCATTTGGGAGTAGAAGTGGCTCCGCAAATACCGACCGATTCTATATTTTCCATCCACATGAGATCAATATCGTCCGGATTGGAAATAAGCCGAGTATTGGAATTTGCTTTCTTACATTCCCCTAACAAAACTTTTCCGTTAGAACTTTTTTCTCCTGCCACAAATAAAACTAAATCATGTTGAGAGGCGAATTTTTTGATATTCGGTATCCGGTTGGCTACTTGCCTGCATATCGTATCAAATGAATTGAAAATAACATTTTTATTGACAAGTGATTGTATTTCTTCTACGATTTCTTTAAAATCGTCCAAAGACATGGTAGTCTGAGAAAATAAATAAATATTTTTATTGAAATCCAATTTATTTAAGTCTTCTTTTTTCTCGACGACAATGGCTTTTCCTTCAGTTTGTCCCACTAATCCATTGACTTCCGCATGACCAATTTTACCAAGTATAACGATCTGCGAGCTATTCATGTCTAATTGTTTATAATATTTTTGTATTTTTTTTTGTAACTGTAAGACCACGGGGCAAGTGGCGTCTATAATTTGTATATTATTCCGGTTGGCTGTTTCGTATGTAGAAGGCGGCTCTCCATGCGCCCTTAACAAAACTTTTTTATTTCGTATTTTTCCTAAATTATCGTGATTAATTGTGATTAATCCTTTTTTTTGTAACCGTTCAACTTCTTGGCTGTTATGCACAATATCACCTAAACAATATAATTTTTTACCTTCCGAAAGTTCTTTTTCAGCGTTTTTAATTGCATTCACTACCCCAAAACAAAAACCTGAATCTTGGTCTATTTCAACTATTACTGTTCGCATGATTACATTTTTGTACAAAGGTACATTTTTTAATGTATATCCAAGATATTGCTATTGTTTAAAATATACGGCAGTACGTTTTTTGTAAACTTCAAATTTACGATATTTTTCATAGGGAAAAAACAGGAAGTAAGCATAAGTCGCCTTTAATTCCTGTTTTATTGTTTTCCCGATTGCTTATATTAACGGTATTTTCCGCTAACGTAAGGTAATTGCAATCTCAGTATCTTCGCTTATTTGAAATAAACGGTCGCTGAACGGAGGCGGTCCCATTTTAGCTTGCACATTATTACTGAACCCGTATTTTTCCTTGGGGATCCCAAACATGCCGGTATCTAATTTACGGTTGTCGTTTTCGTCCTGAAAGAGAGAAACGGCATATTCTCCGCTCGCAATATCCTCGAAAACGACTGTGACCGTTTCTCCTTCAACTTTTTCTATTTTCCCGTTCACAACGGTTTCCTCCCTGTCATAAACCTGAATTAGGATATGACCCTCCACTTCTTCGATACCATCCACTACGATGGTCAACTTGTTCTGCCCGTAGAGCATGCTTGTCATAAACAGCATCCCTAAAAATAATTTTGTTCTCACAGTAATATGAATTATGAATTATAAATTATGAATTATGAAACATTTCTGTTTAATAAACACCCAAGCGCATAAAAATGCGTATTTGTTTACTCGTTTACTTGTTTACTCGTTTACTTGTTTACTTGTTTACTTGTTTACTTGTTTACTTGTTTACTTGTTTACTTGTTTACTCGTCACTCCCCTAAAGCGTTTTTAATTGATTGATTTTTTTATCTTTGCTTAGCGTGATAAACACGCCTAAAAAGAAAAAGCGTTTGTTCGGATTCGTAATTTCCTTTCTCAATCCACTATGCAGCGTTGAATATTCGTATCCGTATATATTTCTGTATCCCAGTACATTTTGACAACCGAAATGAACTACAATCCACGACGTGGGAAGGTACGACCACGAAACATCCAGGCGATTACGCAAAGGTGTCGTTCCCAATTGATCGTAAGGCGACCATTCATCATAATAGGGAGTACCCGCGGTCAGATTATAGTTAATGCCAAGCATAGATTTCAACAGATTCATCCAACACTTTACGGTCATATTGAACGAATGAGGCGCAACATAATCAGGGGCAATCATTTCCGTAAAACGGGCATATTTCTTTTCCGTACGATTGTAGGAATATGTCAACCAATATTCCAAGAATTTGTAATCGTTTTTCAAAAAAATATCCGCACCCCATGCCACTCCCTTTCCCTCGTTTCCTACATCAACCGCCTGGAATTGACCTTGTTTCCAAGTAACTTCTCGACTGTATTTTTTATAGTAGGCGTCCAATTGGAATTTACTACTTCGCTTCACGTAACTGTATGAAACCGTCGCTTTTGAAACAACAACGAAATCCATTCCATCGTTCAGTTTCAAATACTCCAGTGCAGGCAATTGAAAATATTCGCCAATCGAAGCCGATACGATATTCCTTCTATTCAAAGCATATCCGAGATACAAACGAGGAGCCAAGTTAAATCGGTTAAGATAATTGGAATATTCGCCCCGCAAACCGATATTGGCTGTTAATTGATTTGTAATAAATAGTTTAGTGTCATTATATAAACTCATCCATTCGCTGTTAATCTGGTTTTTATATTCCCTGTCGAATGTATAGATTTCCCTGTAAGGATTACAGACAAATTCCACACCGCTCTTGTTAGTGATTTTTCCCTTCGAATATTGCAGATTCCATTTGTTATGATTCCATATTATCCAACTGTTTACTTTGTCGCCAGGATATTGCAGGTTTGTTTTCGATAAATAATCCGAAACGATATTGCTCGCCAACGACAAACTCCATTCTCTATTAAATGAATGATACAGGTTGATTTGTGCATAAAGATACGTTTGACTCAAATCCGGATTGAAACGAACACTGTCCACATTAAAATACGCAAACGCCAAACCTGCTCTGTTGCCTTGAAACATCGCCGTCATTTTTGTACGGGAATTAAATTCCTTTGTCAGAAAAAAATCGGTTTGCAGTTGCCGGTAATATTTCTGCCATTCGTACGAATCGGGAACCAGGCGGCTGTAAGGCTCCAGATTGGAATAGGAAAGATTTGCCCGGTAAGCATACGATGGTTTCCGGTCGATATGCGTTATATCTGCATATACGGATGAAACGGAAATATCGGTTTTTGACTCCATATCCGCCCATTCTTTTGTATTCAAATTGACGATTCCCGATAACGCCTGCCCAAATTCGGCATTATAACCACCCGATTGCAATACTACGCCATCGAACAAATCGGGAGAAAAACGGCTGCGAGCGGCTGCATTTTTAGTCGATAAACCATATGGATTTATCACAATCAAGTCGTTGATATAGACTTTCGATTCATCCGAATTTCCACCTTGAATAATCAACCGTCCGTCGTTATCGTTGGTTTGTACGCCTGGTAAAACGCGCATATTGGCTAAAATATCCGCCATAGAAGCCGGATTGGTCACAATATCGAGTGTAGACATTTTTACGGTTTGCGCCGAATAATCGCTGAAACGTCCGTGTTTAGGCGCTAAAACGAATACAGGCTCTAGACGCAACACGCTGTCTGAAAAAACAGTAGGAACTTGTTCCTGCTTTACCGTCGAAGCAAGTGTTTCCGGTTTATCAGGCGTTTCTCCGGACAGTTTCGTTTGTGCGTTCAATCCCGGACGACAAGCGACGAAGAAAAATAAAACGATTAGCTTGCAATAATTAGTTTTCATTTGTTCATCCCTCTTTTATTCAAATATTCTTGCAAAGCCTGAACATATTCGTTGAAAGCTTCTATACCTACCCGGTTTATCCGGCAAATTGTCCTTGGCATTTTTCCTCGGAAAGTCTTTTCTACATCAATGTAGCCGGCTTCCTGCAATTTGTCGATCTGAACGCTCAAGTTACCGGCAGACGCCCCGGTTTGCTCCCTCAAATAAACAAAATCAGCTTCTTCCACACCGATCAGTAAAGACATGATTGCCAAGCGCAATTGGGAATGTAACAGGGGATTCAAATCTTTAAACATGGTTGTTTTCGGCTAATTTATTCAACTTGTATCCGGGAACGACGAAGCCGATAATCATACAAACAGCCAAAATAATGAACTGCACAAGTACTCCATTTCCATTTTTAAACAACATGACAGCCAGCGCGCAAGCCAACGAACCTGTCCACATGGCAATAGCGCCATACAGAAAAGGTCGGAAGCGGCAAACTTTAGCGGTTACAAATTCTCCTATACCCGTCAATAAAATAATAATCGGATTAATCATGTAAAAAAAGTAATCGTATACTTGCAGAGAATATGATAAACCGAAAATAATGATTAGAAAGATAACATTAGAAATACCGAAAGCCATCCATACCGAAGAAATTACATTGTCGATATGGGTTTTTACAATAGCCGACCGGTCTATTTTGCGTTTTAATATAAAAGATACAATCCACGCCGGCAACATTATCCACCAAATATGAAATGAATAACTCGGCGACACCGATATGCGCCACAGAATATAAATCAATACTACATTTAACAAAGCGGCAATAGCTACCATCCATCCCCAAAAAATCATAAATATTCCCGCTCCTTTTTGAACATTGTTCCGCGCCCGATTAATCATTTCCGATATCACTTTCAAACTCTGTTGTTCTGTAAACTTTGTTTCCATATTTTTACTGCTTTAATCATTAAACTACTCGACAAAGATAAAGTAGTTTATTTTATAAACCAAATAAATCTAAAAAAACAGGTTAATATATATTAATTTATTGATTGTCAATATATACTAAAAAGGGAAACTCTAAAATATAGCCTGTTTATAGTCGTTTGATACGAACAAAATTAAAATGTGTCGGCCTTGTTATAGAAAAATGTACTGTCTGTTGAGATCAAATTCTTCGCTAAACTTTTCGCTTTATCTAATGCAACATCTATTCCTTTGCTTACACTTTCTATGTCAGGCTCCACGATATGGTCAATTTTTATGCCTGTCCTTTGGGTGGGCGTGAAATCCGGATAATAAATACCAACACCCGAATGCCAGGAGATTACGTTGCCGGGAAATTGCATACGAACAATATTCCCGTCGGAACCGGCCGTGGCCCGGCCTACTGTAATTGTTTTAGGATTTTGCTGTAGTGCCATGGTCAAGTATTCGGAAAAACTGCCGGTACGTTCATTCACTAAAACTATCACGTTCCCTTTGAAGCAATCATCACTTCCCCAATTTATTTTTGACCGGTGATACCGGAGCATCCCCGGAAAACGGATATCCGGATAAGTTACGATGCAAAATGAATTTTGGCGAGGAATAAAATGCGTAGTCATTTTTTCCATGATCGAATTATCCGGATAACACCGATATTGATCAATAAAATCACAAGAAGAAAGGTGAAAAATGATCAAAACGGCAAAAAGTATCTTCATTTGCCGTTTCGGAAATCCATAATTCAATTTTAATTTAATCATTTATATATCAATAAGATAATTTGATTCTGTCGAACCATTCGTTTTTTAATGCTATTTAACCCATCCGTTGAATGTAAAAGTAATGGGTTTAATTTTGTTGATTTTAGAAAATTCGATACGGTATTCGCCCTTATTTTCATCGATTTCGACGACTTTGCCCGTTTCCCAAACAGGGTGCACTACTGTGTCGCCAAACTTGAATCGCTTGCGCGAAGCGAAATCGTCGATTCGGATGTTCAGTTGTTCCCGGGCTTCTTTCAGTATTTCCGGATTCATTATGCCTTTTCTGACGTACAGATTTTCGTTGATTTCAAAAATAAAACGCGAAGGCATCTTGTTCAATCCTGTCCTTGTATTAAATCCTTCCGATTCGGTCATATAAAATGATTTTTCTGCTCGTGTCACCGCCACATATACCAATCGGCGTTCTTCTTCAAGAGCGCGTAGTCCGCGTTCTTTGATGGAAGTGGCGTTCGGCAACACCCCGTCGTTGAATCCACAAAGGAAAACATGGGGAAATTCCAATCCTTTGGCAACGTGGATGGTCATTAATTTGACTTTGTCGTTTTCTTCTTTATTCAGATCCATATCGGTATAAAGAGCGATCGACTGCAAATAGTCCTGTAAGCTTAACGGTTCTTTATCGGAATTTTCCAGGATGACTACCGAATTAATCAATTCCGTGATGTTTTCGAGTCGTTCGGCGTCGCCGTCTCTTCGTAAAACCTCAGTCAATCCGCTTTCGTTCAACAATTCTTTGATCAGGTCGGATACTTTCAACTCGTTTTTTCTTATTCGGAATTTGCGTATCAGCTTGACAAATGCAATGGCTCCGGGGCGGGCAAATTCCGGACGGTCGAGATTAAATTCCAATGCTTCGAAATAACCGGTCTTTTGTAAGGCGGCCGTTTCTTTCAGTTTTTCGACGAATTTTTTTCCTAAACCCCTCAACGGGGAATTAATTACTCGAAGGAACGAAAGGTTGTCGCCCGATTCGACCAGACGCATGTATGAAAGAATATCTTTGATTTCTTTCCGTTCAAAAAACCGGATTCCGCCAAAAATATTGTATGGAATACTGCACTGAATCAACGCTTGTTCGACGTTGCGGGAGATATAATTTGCCCGGTAAAAGACGGCAATGTCCGAAAAAGACGCTTTTTCTTCCTTACGCAGGCGTTTGATTTCATTGGCAATCCAAAAACCTTCTTCCATCTCATTTTGAGCATGGAAATGAACGACATCTACTCCTCCTTGTACTTGGGTAAACATGTCTTTCTGTACACGTAACTTGTTGTTTTGTATAATATTGTTGCCTAAATCAAGGATTTTGGACGTGGAACGGTAGTTCCTGTCCATAACGATGGTTTGCGTATCCTTGAAATCTTCGTCGAAATGAACCAGTATTTCCGGACGGGCGCCTCGCCATTCGTAGATGGTTTGGTCGGGATCGCCTACTACAAACAGGTTTTGATGCAGATTAGACAGCAACTTGAGCAAACGGTATTGTTCCTCCGAACTGTCTTGCATTTCATCCACTTGAATATAATGCATACGCTGCTGCCATTTTTCCAGTACATCGGGATGATTCAGGTATATAAACAAGGTGAAATTAACTAAATCGTCGTAATCCAGCGCATAATTGCGTAATTGTTTTTCCAGATATTTGAAAAAAATCTTTTCCAAGTCATTGGTCGACGTCCGTTCTTCACCGGTCAGCAAGCAGGGAATATAATCCAGTAAGTATTTCCGGTTGGCAATGTAATTGAGCGCCTGTTTGAACGTAAAGTTTCTGGAATCTAATTTCAGTTCTTCGTAAACATCACGGAGAATCGCTTTTTGGTCTTCCGTATCCAGTATAATGAAATTGCGGGGATATTGCACTTTGTGAATGTCTTCGCGGAGCACTCTCACACAAAATCCGTGATAAGTCGTGATGTACGACAAATCATAATCGTTGCCGATCATCTTTTTCACCCGATTGCGCATTTCGATGGCTGCCTTGTTTGTAAAAGTAACGCAAAGAACATTCGAAGCGTTGATTCCCAGTTCGTTTACGATATAAGCGAAGCGGGAAGTTAATGCTCGTGTTTTTCCCGACCCGGCGCCGGCAATGACCCGGATGTAACCTTCCGTTTCAGTTACGGCCTGAAGTTGTTGCTTGTTGAGATTTTTCAATATTGCGCCCGGTTCATCCATTTATTCTTGAAATTAAGAGGTCACTATTATCTGTTCTATATTTTTCGAAGCTGTTTTCTTTTTTGTTTTCATTTTCGCTATTTCCTGTTCCATGCGTTTGATTTCTTGTTCCTGGTTGAGAATCGTTGTCAGCAAAGCATTTAACTCTTCGTTTTCTACTCCTTCGGGGAATTGGGCATGTACCCGCTCGATGAAATCGCTCAAGACATTCATGTAATTATTGAAAGCGTCGTAAGCATTTTCGTAGGGACTATATACGCTTGGCCCGGGAAAAAGTTTAGTGCTCATGTAATTGAAATGATCGCTGGCTTGCAAGTAATTCCAATCCTGCAAGATACGACGGTCGCGTACCATATGTACTTTTTCAGCAATTCCGTACAATTTTTCTACAGCTTCTTTCTGGAGAACATTACCCATCCATGCGCTAATGTCTTTCTCTTCGCCCGCCCAGGAACAGGGATAAGGAACGGAAAGTTGCCCTATCGGTTTCAGTTTATTGAAAACTTCTGCAGGCGTAGAAAATTCGATTCCTTTGGCTAAAGCAAAACGCGGGATCGCTTTGAAAAATTCGAAGATACCCGTTTCCGACGGTTGTAAACTACCCAATACTTCGTAGTTCATAAAGATGTTGATCAATTGTTCTTCTTCGGGAATAGAGGTAATCCAGTTGACGAATTTGTCGGCCACTAACGGATATTCGTTCCAATCGTAGTTGGAAAAACGGAAAGATATATCGTCGCAGAAGCGCATATTGCGCAGCATCAATTTTAATTTAGGCGCTACTGCCGAAGTGTAGAGATAATTGGGGCTTTTCCAACCTAAAACGTGTTTAGCTCCTTCCAACAGCATGGTTTTGTATCCCATTTCCGAAACAAGCAGAGCGACGTCGTCCGAATAAATCAATTCGGTATTGCGGAATACTTTGGGTTGTTGGCCGAACAGCAATTTTATTTTGCCGGAATGGTTTTCCACCTGTTTTTTGAATTCTTCCGGATTAGTAAGCGATGATAAAGAATGGTTGTAAGTTTCGGCAAGAAATTCTACACAACCGGTTTTTGCCAATTCTTTGAATCCATCAATTACTTCCGGTACATAAATTTCCAACTGTTCCAGGACTATACCTGAAATAGAAAAAGCAATTCTGAATTTACCATTATATTCTTTGATTAAATCCAACATCGTCTGATTAGCAGGGATGTATGAATGCTCTCCGATTCTCCGGATAATATCTTCATTCGAAAAATCGTCATAATAATAATGGTCGGCGCCTATGTCAAAAAAACGATAACGTTTGAGACGAAACGGCTGATGAATCTGAAAATAAAAGCAAATGGTTTTCATAAAATAAATGTTTTTTGTGAACGGTTCTCTGTTCACCCGTTTAGTATTTGATCATAAATATTTCTAACTTTCAATCCTGCTTTCTCCCAAGTAATCCGGTCTACTTCGGCTTTACCTTCCACCCTTAAATATTCGGACATAGAAGGATATGTGATAATCGAATACATTGCGTCTGCCATCGCTTCAATATCCCAATAATCGATTTTGATGGCGTTATCCAAAATTTCGGCACATCCCGATTGCTTGGAAATAATGGTAGGAACACCGCACTGCATGGCTTCCAACGGGGAAATCCCGAATGGTTCGGAAACCGACGGCATCACATAGGCATCGCTCGATTTCAAGACTTCATATACCTGTTTTCCTTTCATAAAACCGGTAAAATGGAATTTATCCGAAATTTTTCTTTGTGCGGCCAAGCGAATCATTTGATTCATCATATCGCCGCTGCCAGCCATGACAAAGCGTACTTTATCTGTTTTTTTCAAGACCTTGGCTGCTGCTTCGACAAAATATTCGGGGCCTTTCTGCATCGTGATCCGCCCCAAAAAAGTAACGACTTTGTCTTTTGTCCCTTTATTGGATTTGATTGCTTCGATTTCAGTACCTAACGGCTCAACCGCATTGTGTACGGTAGTCACCTTTCGCGGATCCTGCCCATATTTTTCGATCACCGTATTGCGCGTCAAGTTGCTAACCGTAATGATATGGTCGGCATGATCCATTCCGTCTTTTTCGATGGCATACACGCGCGGATTAACTTTTCCCCTGCTCCGGTCGAAATCGGTTGCATGGACATGAATAACCAATGGTTTTCCGGTGACGGATTTGGAGTGGATTCCCGCCGGATAAGTCAACCAATCGTGCGAATGGATAATATCAAAATCCAAGGTTCGGGCAATAACGCCTGCTACAATGGAATAATTGTTTATTTCCTCCATCAGATTTTGGGGATAACGGCCGGAAAAGCCGATACAGCCCAGCGAATTCGTGTAGTAATAACTGAAATCGGCGTAGATATGATTTCTTAAATCATAATACAACTGTGTATCCATGTATTTGCCGATTTTTTCCTGCACATCCTCCCAGGAAACGCTTTTCCAAACAACGGGCGTGTTGTTTGCCCCGAGTATACGCAAGAAACTCTGGTCTTCGTCGCCCCGGGGCTTAGGCATTACAAAGGTGATTTCCATATCGGACTGCATTGCCATCCCCCTGGTTAAGCCGTAACTTGCCGTTCCTAAACCTCCTAAAATATGCGGAGGAAACTCCCATCCGAACATTAATGCTTTCATCTTTTTTTTAGTGAAGAGTGAAGAACTAAGAGTGAAGAGTTAAAAAAGAATTTGCTATCCTTAACTCTTCGCTCTTAATTTTTAACTCTTAGTTCCATTAAAATTTTCCAATAATTTCAATACTCTCAAAATTGACGCTACATTGGCGGCAAAAGAAATCGCTCCCCGGCTTTGGAACGGCGGATTCCCGTCGTAAATTTCGGAAATTGTGCCGATACAATGCGTATTCATTTCTTCTTCCAGACCAATCAACATTCTTTCTACAAAAGAAATCCCGCTGTATTGATACAGTTTCAGGTATGCCTCTAAATAAGGACCTAACAACCAAGGCCAAACAGCTCCCTGATGATAAGCCAAATCGCGTTCGTATTGAGGCCCGACATAATAAGGCCGGTACCCTTCACTTTTCGGACTTAACGAACGGATACCTTTAGGCGTTAACAGTTCTTTTGTAACAATATTTAATATAGCTCTTTTCTGCGAACGGTCTAAAGGAGAATAATCCAGCGAAACAGCGAAGAGCATGTTCGGACGGACGCTCCAATCGACATAATTGCCGTCGATATAATCAAATAAGTAACCGTATCCGTTGACAAATGTATCCACGAACGACATTCCGGTTTTTGCGGCGGATTGTTCCAGGTATTCAACCCTGTCTCCCCGATTAGCTACACGCTCCAATTCTGCTGCAAATTTAAGTGAATTATACCATAAAGCATTAAATTCTACAATATAACCCGAACGAGGCACAATTGGTTTACCGTTATCGGTAGAATTCATCCAGGTAACCGGTTTTTCTTTTCCGTCGGTATAAAGCAAGCCTTTATCATCTACCTTCAAATTAGGGTGCTTATTATCGAGGATGTAAGAAATAATTTCCTGAATCAACCGTCCGTATTGTTTGTTTCCTTTTTCAATTCCCAAGTATTTTGCATACTGTTGCATTGCCCAGATTGCCCATAACAATACATCGGGTATGTCTATTTCTTGGATAACCGGATCCGGTTTGTTTGCTGTCATAAAATTGCGGAGTGCCGGCGTGGCAGTTGTCAGAATTTTTTCGAAACGTATCGGATCATCTATCGCCAATGTACAACCCGGAGTTGCCAGGAATAAATCTCTTGCCCGGACTTTAAACCAAGGATAACCCGCTAACAGATAAGCGTCGTTTTCGGTAGGGCGGTAATAAAACTGCTGAGCGGAATTTTTCAGGCAATTGTAAAAACTGCTGCGGGGAGTCCGCGCTTGAGCCTCTTCTTCATATTTTTTAGCAATCAGGCTTGGACTGATGAAGGTGTCGCCTCCCGAAAAATAGATCGATTCTCCTTTTCGGATTTCCAGTTCAAAATAGCCGGGGACATATAGATCTTCTTTAAAAGGAAATCCTCGTTCCATTTCTTTGGAATATTCGATGTCGTGGTACCAGTCCGGTTTATAAATGAATTTAACCGGTTTGCTGAATTGCATGAATAAATCGGGATATCCTTCATACATACGGGTTTGAATACCATTGTCTATTTCGTTGTAATTCCGGTTGGCTGCCGTATTCTCATGCGTCAGGCTATTAACGTTCCGGAAAGCCAGGAATGGTTTGAAACGCAACAAGGTAGGGGAATGAGCGTCCATTAAAGTATATTTTATCAATATCCGGTTTTCGAATTGGGTAAAAATCTTTTCTTTACTGAGGATAACCCCGCCCACCCGGTAAATAGTATAAGGTACGGAATCGAATTCGAACTGACGAATGTATTTATGTCCATTCGGACTGAAATGGTAATCCGGATATTGATGCACGCCCAGATTAAATTCGGCTCCGTGTTGAATAACCGTTTCATCCAAAGAAGACAAGATAACATGATTGTCGTTATCTAACTGGGGAACGGGGATTACCAATAAACCGTGATATTTCCGGGTATTGCAATCGACGATCGTTGTTGAATGATAAGCGCCTCCCCGATTAGTCCGCAAAATTTCACGCTTCAGAGATTCTTCCAAATTAATAAGAAGCGTTTTATCAAATTTAAAGTATCCCATAGTTTTATTTTTAATGCGATTTGAAAGACTAAAAATACAATTAAATATTATATTATGCAAATTTGGGGCGTTTTTTTCTATTTTTGATTAATTTTGTTGGATGTTGGGTAGAGTATGTCGTTAAAAGCGCCGACAGGTTTTTGCAAATATTCACTTTATTAAGAAAATGAAAATCGAAGCGAAAAAAATCGTTTACTCATTGACTTTTCCGGCTTTGTTTGTTTTAACCATAGGGTTAATCTGGCTATTGGAAAAAGGGATGGAAGCCGATTGGTATCAATGGGGTGTTTTTCCGAGAAGCATAAACGGCCTACGAGGAATTTTAACGCAACCATTGATTCATTCCGATATTAGGCATTTGTTTTCCAACTCTGTGCCTTTGTTGGTTTTAGGATGGTGCTTGTTTTATTTTTATAAAGAACTCAGTTTCGCCGTTTTTCCCTGTTTGTGGATATTGTCCGGTTCTTTCACTTGGCTATTGGGAAGAGACTCGTGGCATATCGGGGCTAGCGGATTGATTTATGCGCTCTCTTTTTTCTTGTTTTTTAGCGGAATTTTTAGGAAATACATTCCTTTATTATCCGTATCCCTGCTAGTTGCGTTTTTATATGGAAGCGCTGTTTGGAATATGTTTCCGGTAGCGGAATTAGTCGATCCTTCGATTTCTTGGGAAGGGCATTTATCGGGAGGCATTAGCGGATTAATATGCGCCGCTCTATTTAAGAATTATGGGCCGCAAAAGCCTGAAGAAGAAGAAGAAGAGGAGGAAGAGACAGAACAGGATGAACTTTAAGCTATAAACCAATTTTCAATACGGACAAACCGATCGCCGCAATCGAATCGAAGCAATCCGGAAAAATTTATAAGAACCTTGTACTTTTCCCTTCCGGATTGCTTCGCTCGTAACGGTCGAAAATATTATTGAACCTGAACGGTTTGCCGGGTTACCACATTACCCGTTTCATCCGAAATATTAACATAATAATAGCCAGCCGGATATCCCGTCATCGGAATAAACGCTTTGGCCTCGCTTGAACTGATCTTGACCTGCTTCACCATCCCGTAATCGTTGTAAATAGAAACCAGGTACGTAGTGGTATAACCGCCGCCCGGATTCCCGCTCCCGGAACCGCTTAAATCGTCGTTGCTGACAGTTATCGAGCCTCTCTCCGGGCTATAACCGCACGAATAGCCGGCGTTGGAAATAAGAGTCTTTGTTTCTAACAGATTTATGCAGGAAGACGTAAGCCGACATGTAACCGTAGGGGTTTTTCCGCTATAAAGCAAAATAATATCCGATGGATCGTTTTCGGAATAGCATGGAAAAGGATAGGGATCGCCAATATCTAACGGAAAATACGTAAGAAGGTCGCTATCCAATTTATCCGGATTTTGTATCTGGAAATACTGCGTCTGCCTTTCGCCGG
>JAISOJ010000036.1 GCA_031275735.1 Dysgonamonadaceae bacterium | reverse complement strand
GGTTGATGTTTTTCCTTATGATATTGCCCTGCTCTATGCTTATGATTTGAATTGGTCGCCACGACCGGTTTTTCAGTCCTATTCAGCCTATACTCCTGTATTAGACCAGATAAATGCTTCTCATTTTGAAAAAGATAACGCTCCCGATAATATTCTTTATTCTTATGCTTCCATTGATAAACGTTATCCTTTATTTGACGAACCGGCGGTATTCAGGACTTTATTGAAAAATTATGAAGTACAAACTCTTGATAATTACTTGATTCTTCAGCGACGAACGGAAAAAATAACTTATGATTCTATTCCTGTCGGTAGTGGTATTTGTCCTATTGGTACCCTTATTGATATCCCTCAATGTCCCGGTCAACATATTTATTGTAATATAGATATTTCAACTCACTTTGGGGGTAAATTAATTAGTTTATTTTATAAGCCGGCATTTATATACATTGATTTCTATATTAAAGAACAACCGGAGCCTATTGAATATACATTTATTAGAAGATTGGGAACCGAAGGTCTTTTTATTTCCAAATATGTAACTGACTTATCGGATATTTGCAGTATTTTCGAAGGAAATTATGAGCAAGACATAGCGAAAATAAGAATCAGGGTAAATCATAATTTTTCATATAAACCGGATATGAAATACGAATTTTATGCTGCCCCAAGGGTGAAAAAATAACTTATTATGGCTTTATTTGAAATTGACGCCTGCCGGCAGTTTTTTATGGAACAGCAAACGTTTTTAATTTTAGAGAAAACAAATGAATGAACTTACAATTGTGATTCCTGTTTACAATGAGGCAGAAAATATTAAAACAGCAATAGAGCGGATCGAAGAACAAGTTGTTGTACCTCACGAAATTGCTATCGTTTACGACAGGGATGAAGATACAACAGTTCCTGTTGTGCTGGCAATAAAGGATAATTATCAACATGCAATCGATTTGGTGAAAAACAAGTACGGCCGGGGTGTTTTAAATGCTGTTAAAACCGGTATGGAAGAAGCTACGACCGAATTTATAATCGTCACAATGGCCGAGTAAAGTTTTTTTGCAAAAAAGTTTTAATAGCGCTTCTATTTTTTGCAAAAATAAAAATACAATGAGTGAATAAACAAGAAGCCCCTAAAAACAGTTCGAGATTCGAATAAAAATGAAAAAGACATTACTTTTTTTAATGCTGATGTTCGCAATGAGCATTACAGCGCAAAACAGGGAAGGAAAAAGGGAAAGAACACAAGGATTGAATCTACCCACTACCCATCAACAAACACAGAAAGAGCAAAAAAGCAGCGAACAAACACTTGCTGCGAACGGGTTTTCACCCATTTTGCGGAAATCATCCACCTTGCAGCAAAAGTTGCAAGCGGATAGAAATGCGTCTCAACCGAAAGAGACTGTTACCCGGCACAAAATCAAGAAGACGGAAGCAACCGACATCACTTGGAACGATATCGGCACGCTAAATTCATGGACGGAAACCATCCAATTTGACCCTGAAAATACGGATCTCATTCCAATTCAATTTGTTGATGAATATGGTTTTACCACCAACGCTCTTTGTTATGCCGTTAAATTTACCTTGGCGCAAGACGAGTTGGTAAGTGCAATAAGCAATTCTTACTACAACGATTTTACGCTTTATGCCGATCCGGAAGCTCAACAGGAAATAATTTGGGGCTACAATTTGTTGCAACCGCTAAAAGCAGGCGCTTATTATTTGTTGATAAGCGAAGGCGGCAATCTTCAATGGTCATGGAACTCTCCATTTGAAGCTACCATTGACCTGCGCGTTATTTCCACTGCCGATATTTCGCTTCCTGCTCAACAGGACGTAAGCATCACAAAGGAAAATTCGATTTTGATGGCAAATACTTATTATACTTTGTTTTATAAATTTACTTTGGCCGAAGATGCTGTCGTAAGTTTCGAAAGAAGTTTTGACGAAATTGCAATGGGAGAGCACCTGTCATACATTGAATTAGACCTGATAACAGACAAATATTTTATCAACGCGACCGAGAGCGACCTCCCTCTCAAAGCCGGTACTTATTATGTTGCCGTTTACGGTATATTCTGGGACAATAATGCGTTCTGGGAAGAACATGAATCAGTGGAAGCTCAATTGGATATCCAAACAAAAGCACTTGCCGCTCCGGTTGCTTTGTCCATCCCTTCCGAACAGGATTTCAGCCTGAATCCGGACAATGCATATAACCTGTTTGATAATTATTCCGTACTTTATTCGTTACATTCGGAAGTCAATCAAATGATTGAGATAGATCCCGGCAACCAATGGAGCGTGGTTATTTACGACAAGGAAACATGGAACGTCATAAAAGGATTTTATCCGGGAGAAACAGCTATCGTACAACTGAGCGCCGGCGATTATTATTTGGCGATAGGCGATTATAACCGTTTATACGATGGAGAAACGCCTGTAAGCGGACATTTGACGGTCGGCATACCGTTGAATTACGGCACGCTTGATTTTTCGGAAACCATAGCCGTAGGCGAAACCAAAATCGGAGACGACGCTTCGTTAGTAAGCGTAATAACTGAAATAGATGACTTTTATGGTATTCAGCGGGAAAAAGTAGCTGCCTGGCACTTCACTGCGCAGGCAGGACATATCTATAAGTTCGTGATGGAATGTTATGTGCAAGCTTTGTATATGCAACCGGCAATATCTTTGTTCCATACGCCGAATACCGGAGATATTTACGCCGACGTTATCAGAGGTTCGATGCCCTATATAAATGCCTCTTCCGGTAGCGGATCGCTTACCTGGCAGTCCGACGTCGATGGCGACGTAAATGTAATGTTCTTCTTTGAAAGCCCTGCAAGCGATGTAATGTTTAAATTGACTTTGAACGAAATTGAAGCGACTCATACCGATATGCAGGGAACAAGCCCGGCTTATGAAGACATTACTTTGCCGTTTGTTTCCCGTCTGCATTTCGATCCCGCTTACAATGCTTATTGGAATGAAAGTACATCGGAATACTATAAATTGTATCGATTAACGCTCGCGGAAAAAACATTGCTTACCATGGAGTCCGGATTCAATGCCGAACAGGGATCAAACATATTTCTTAAAGTATTCGCAGACGCAGACCGTACCCAACAGTTGGGAGATTTGTGGGGCTTTGGCGAAGGAAACTCCCAGTTGTTGGAAGCCGGTACTTATTATTTGGCATTAACCGACTATGGATATTTTACTTCGAGAGAAGAATATGCCGAATGTCTGGTAGAATTGAGCGGCAGCTCCGATTTTGAAGAAGTACCCGCAGTGACCGTGGCTCAATTAATGGACGATCCGGCAATTCCCGTCATTAGCTACGCCGGTGATTTGCCTTACACCGATTCGGGTTATTTTGTATATGGAATATCCCAATTGCTGACCGAACCGGATTTATATCTTACAAATGTGTTTGCCAAAGGATACAAACTAACCGGTATGAATGAAGGTGATGAAGTGCATATCGTTGACCGTCAGCCTGCCGGCGAATATGAATCAAGGTTGGGTGTTTATCAAAAGGAAGAGAACGGAAGTTACATGCAACTTGCTGAAAATTATTATGATTGGGATTCTCCCTTTTCCGGCGCTACCCATATTAAATTTACGGCAACGGGGGCGCGCGACTATTATATCATGGCCTCTACTTCCAGTAGTTATCCGGCTGTTTATGGCAACGTGGAATACCCCGCTTACCAGGTAGCAATATGGACGGGAGACGCCGAAGATGAACCTGCTGCTGCCGCTTTACAGTTGCCCGGCGAAATAATCATTGAAAGTACTGCCGCTAATGCAACCGAAGTATATATAAACGCAGATGCAAGCAGCGCCGATATAAAACTGGCTTTGATGGCGCTTGAAATCACGGCGGCTACTCAAGCCGGCACTACCGTCGTTTTGGAAAACAATCCGGCGTCGTGGGAAATAAACGATTTGGATTCGGATTTGGCTGCGGAAGCTTCATTTGTCTTTATTCCGCTACCTTATCTGCCGGCTGAAACGTATGCTCCGGCAACAGTTCAACTCCATGTAAAAACGGGAATGAATGACGTTGCCTTCGACATGCCGCGTATTGCCAATTCCGGCAAGGGATTAGTTACAATTACAGGCTTGCAGGGCAAAGAAGCAATCAGTTTGGTAGATATAAACGGGCGCATCCTGCGCAAAACAACGGCACAGGGCGCAACCGCCACCATCGAAACAAGCACATTAGCGGGAGGCGTGTATATTGTAGCCGTACAAAACGGCAAGGGTTTGACCGTTTTGAAATTTGTTAAATAAAACGATAATAACACCTGAAACAGATTTAATTTTTGCCTGTGGTACATTATTGTATCACAGGTAAAAATTATGAACTATTTTGTATTGAAAAAAAATAAAAAAGATTTTTAAATAAACGCTTTGTTTTATAAAGAATTATTCATACCTTTGCGACCCATTTTGTACATTTTGTACGAGTGGGTTTAATTTATAATAATGAAAAGTAATTGAAATGCCAGGATTAATTGGAAAAAAAATCGGAATGACGTCCGTTTTCAGCGCTGATGGGAAAAATCTTCCATGCACTGTTATCGAAGTAGGTCCTTGCGTAGTTACTCAAGTAAAAACTGTTGAAAAAGACGGTTACGAAGCGGTTCAATTAGGATTTCAGGACAAAAAGGAGAAACACACCACCAAGCCTGAGTTAGGACACTTCAAAAAAGCAGGAGTAACACCCAAGCGGCACTTGGCCGAGTTCAAAAGACAAGGGGATTATAAGCCCGGAGATGTAATCACGGTTGACTATTTCAACGGTGAATTGTTTGTAGACGTCACTGGAACGTCTAAAGGAAAGGGATTCCAAGGCGTTGTACGGCGTCATGGATTTAAAGGAGTAGGAGAAGCGACGTTGGGTCAGAGCGACCGTCAGCGTCACCCGGGATCAATCGGAGCCTGTTCGTATCCTGCAAAAGTGTTCAAAGGAACACGCATGGCAGGACAAATGGGAAACAAACAAGTAACTACTCAAAACTTGGAAGTGATTAAATTATTGCCTGAAAACAACCTGCTCCTCGTTAAGGGATCTGTTCCGGGCGCAAAAGGTTCAATCGTAATCGTTCAAAAATAATGGAAATAAGCGTATATAACATTAAAGGAGAAGATACCGGAAAAAAGGTAACCCTCAAAGACGGCGTATTTGGCATTGAACCGAACGACCATGTTATTTACTTGGATGTAAAACAACACATGGCGAACAAACGACAAGGAACAGCCAAATCCAAGGAAAGAAGCGAAGTTTCGGGAAGCACCCGTAAACTGGGCCGTCAAAAAGGCGGCGGCGGCGCTCGCAGGGGCGATATTAATTCTCCCGTATTGGTAGGCGGCGGTAGAGTATTCGGTCCTAAACCAAGGGATTATTCATTTAAACTCAATAAGAAAGAAAAAGCCTTGGCGCGCAAATCCGCTTTGTCGTACAAAGTACGGGAAGACGCGATTACCGTAGTCGAAGACTTTACTTTCGAAGCGCCGAAAACCAAAGAATTTTTAACCGTCGTAAAAAATCTGAAAATTGACGGGAAAAAATTATTAGTAGTATTGCCGGAAAATAACGATAATATTTTCTTGTCGGCGCGTAACGTACAAAAAACAAAAGTAACTACCGTTTCCGAACTCAATACCTACAAAGTATTGGACGCCGCCCATTTGGTTGTGCTGGAAAGTTCGGTAAGCGCTTTAAATAACTTTTAACAAAAGGAAGAACAAATTATGGGAATTATCATTAAACCTGTTGTAACGGAAAAACAAACCAAGATTACCGAAAAATTTCCTAATCGGGTGGGTTTCCGCGTATCTCCCGATGCAAACAAGTTGGAGATTAAAGCCGCTATCGAAGAACTCTATGGCGTTACGGTCGTAAAAATCAACACGATGAACTACGACGGCAAAAGAAAATCGCGATACACCAAATCGGGAGTCATAAACGGAAAAGAAGCCGCTTTCAAAAAGGCGATTGTCACTTTGAAAGAAGGCGAACATATTGATTTCTTTAGTAATATATAAGTTAACAAGTTGACGAGTTAACCAGTTGACGGGTTTAATATACTCGTTTACTCAAAGCTCGTTTACTCAATAAAAAAACAATGGGAATTCGTAAACTAAAGCCCACAACACCGGGGCAAAGACACAAGATTATCGGTACATTTAGTGAAATCACTGCTTCTGTACCGGAAAAATCGCTTGTTTTCGGTAAAACCAAATCGGGTGGACGAAATGCCGAAGGACATCGGACGATGCGCCATCTCGGCGGCGGACACAAACGGAAATTCCGGTTAATCGATTTCAAGAGAAACAAAGATGGTATTCCTGCAACAGTGAAAACAATCGAATACGATCCGAACCGTTCGGCGCGTATCGCACTGTTGTTTTATGCCGACGGAGCAAAAACCTATATTATCGCTCCCAACGGATTGGAAGTTAACCAAACAGTGATTTCAGGAAGCGAAGCGGCGCCCGAAATAGGCAACGCGCTTCCGTTGGCTAATATTCCTTTAGGTACGGTGATTCACAACATTGAATTACGTCCCGGACAAGGAGCTAAGATGGTTCGTTCTGCAGGAGCATTTGCTCAGATCGTTTCGCGTGAAGGCAATTATGCCATTATCAAAATGCCGTCGGGCGAAACACGTAAAATACTTTCTGCTTGTAAAGCTACCATTGGCAGTGTGGGCAACTCAGACCATGCTTTGGAAAAATCAGGGAAAGCGGGACGGTCACGCTGGTTGGGTCGTCGTCCGCATGTACGCGGCGTCGTAATGAACCCGGTCGATCACCCCATGGGCGGTGGTGAAGGCCGCGCTTCAGGAGGGCATCCGAGATCTCGTAAAGGATTGTATTCTAAGGGCTTGAAAACAAGAGCGCCGAAGAAACATTCTTCAAAGTACGTTATTGAAAGAAGAAAAAAATAACCTGATAAAATAAGAGTAAATAATTATGAGTCGTTCATTAAAAAAAGGCCCTTACATCAATATCAAGTTAGAAAAGAAAATTCTGGCGATGAATGAAACAGGTAAAAAATCTGTTGTAAAAACATGGGCAAGAGCTTCAATGATTTCACCCGATTTTGTCGGGCATACCTTTGCAGTTCACAATGGTAATAAATTTATTCCTGTTTATATTACGGAAAATATGGTCGGACATAAATTAGGCGAGTTTTCACCTACCCGTCAGTTCCGTGGTCATGCAGGTAACAAAAAGAAATAAAAATAAAAAAATATGGGTGCTAGAAAAAGAGAATCAGCAGAACAAAGAAAAGAGGCCAAAAAGAGCCAGTATTTCGCCCGATTGCGGAATGTGCCGACTTCTCCTCGTAAGATGCGTCTTGTAGCAGACATGGTTCGTGGCATGGAAGCTTTCAGAGCGCTTGGCGTTTTGAAATTTTCGAACAAAGAAGCTTCGGCAAGAGTAGAAAAATTGCTTCGTTCGGCTATTGCCAACTGGGAAGAAAAAAACGAACGAAAAGCAGAAAACGGTGAATTATACATAACATCAATAAGCGTGGATTCGGCAGGAATGTTGAAGAGAATGCGTCCCGCCCCTCAGGGAAGAGGCTATCGCATCCGCAAACGTTCAAATCACGTAACATTGTTTGTAGATACAAAAACAGAAAAACAAAATTAATTGCTCAATGGGACAAAAAGTAAATCCGATAAGTAATCGCTTAGGAATTATCCGCGGATGGGATTCAAACTGGTATGGAGGCAATAATTATGGCGATACGTTGTATGAAGACAGCAAAATCCGCAAATATTTGAACGCCCGTCTCGCCAAAGCAAGCGTATCTCGCATTGTTATTGAACGTACATTAAAATTGGTGACAATTACCGTTTGTACTGCCCGTCCGGGTATCATCATCGGTAAAGGAGGCCAGGAAGTCGATAAACTGAAAGAAGAGTTGAAAAAGATTACCGATAAGGAAATTCAAATCAATATCTTTGAAGTAAAAAAACCGGAATTAGACGCTGTGATTGTAGCAAACAACATTGCCCGCCAGTTGGAAGGCAAAATGGCTTACCGTCGCGCGATCAAAACGGCAATCGCTTCAACCATGCGCATGGGAGCGGAAGGCATCAAAGTGCAAATTTCCGGACGTTTGAACGGCGCCGAAATGGCTCGCTCCGAAATGTATAAAGAAGGAAGAACTCCACTGCATACTTTAAGAGCAGATATCGACTACGCCTTAGGCGAAGCGCTGACAAAAGTCGGCTTGCTGGGCGTAAAAGTGTGGATTTGCCGGGGTGAAATATATGGAAAAAAAGATCTTGCCCCGCAATTTACCGGATCGAAAGAAACCGGCGGTCGCGGAGAAAGGCCCGAACGAGGTAATCGTGGAGAAAGAGGCGATAGAGGAGAAAGAGGCGACAGAAGAAATCGCCGCTCCAGAGAAAAAAATAATTATAAATGAGAATTATGAATGGCAGGTTATGAATTTAAGTTATAGAACCATCATAACTCATAATTCATAATTAAGAAAAAGATGTTACAACCGAAAAAAACAAAATTCAGAAGGTCACAAAAAGGCCGGATGAAAGGCAATGCCCAAAGAGGCAATCAGTTGTCCTTCGGTTCTTTTGGTATAAAAACGTTACAATCCAAATGGATTACCGGACGGCAAATCGAAGCAGCCCGTATCGCCGTAACCCGTTATATGCAACGTCAAGGCCAAGTCTGGGTGAGAATTTTCCCGGACAAACCAATTACTAAAAAACCGGCGGAAGTGCGTATGGGTAAAGGAAAAGGAGCGCCCGAAGGATTTGTTGCCCCCGTTACTCCGGGAAGAATCCTTTTTGAAATCGAAGGCGTATCGTTCGAAGTTGCAAAAGAAGCATTGAGATTAGCCGCTCAAAAGCTTCCCGTTACAACGAAATTTGTCGTAAGGCATGATTATGATTTTAACAATGAAAATGTGTAATCGTTATGAAAATTGCAGAAATCAGAGATTTATCAACTCAGGAACTGAAAGAGAGATTAGAGGTTGAAGTGAAAGCATACGAACAAAAGAAAATCAACCACAGTATTTCTCCTTTAGATAATCCGTCGGTGATTACACGCTCACGGAGAGAAATTGCGCGTATGAAAACGGAATTGCGCCAAAGAGAACTTACAAACAAATAATCGAGCAACTGAATGGAAACGAGAAATTTAAGAAAAGAAAGAATCGGGGTTGTTTCCAGTAATAAAATGGATAAATCCATTACTGTTGCTGTGAAATGGAAAGAAAAACACCCTATCTACGGAAAATTCGTGAATAAAACGAAAAAATTCCATGCTCACGACGAAAAAAATGAATGTACAATCGGAGACACCGTAAAAATCATGGAAACTCGTCCTTTGAGCAAAACCAAGAGATGGCGTTTAGTGGAAATCATTGAAAAAGCGAAATAATTATGATACAACAAGAATCAAGGCTTACAGTAGCCGATAACTCCGGAGCCAAAGAAGTGCTTTGCATCCGGGTTTTAGGCGGAACAAGAAGACGTTACGCTTCTGTTGGGGATATAATTGTCGTAGCTGTTAAAAATGTTATCCCTTCGAGTGATGTTAAAAAAGGCGCCGTATCCAAGGCGATTATTGTACGCACGAAAAAAGAAATCCGTCGTACCGACGGTTCTTATATCCGCTTTGACGACAATGCTTGCGTATTGTTGAACAATGCGGGTGAAATTCGCGGAAGCCGTATTTTCGGCCCCGTAGCCCGCGAACTTCGTGCCGTGAATATGAAAATCGTATCTTTAGCGCCGGAAGTGTTATAAATTTAATTATAAGTTATGAATTATAAATTATTTTGTATTGACTTAATTAACATAACTCATAACTTATATTATCATAATTCGTAGAAAAATGAGTAAATTACATATCAAAAAAGGCGATACGGTTTATGTAAATACCGGTGAAGACAAAGGCAAAACAGGTCGTGTACTGAAAGTATATATCGAAAAACAACGCGCCCTTGTAGAAGGTATTAATATGGTATCGAAAGCTGTTAAACCAAATGCGAAGAATCCTCAAGGAGGATTCCAAAAGAAAGAAGCTCCCGTTCATATTTCAAACCTGAACGTATTAGACCCCAAGTCAGGAAAACCGACTCGAATCGGTCGTAGATTGGGTGCAAAAGGAGTATTAGTTCGTTATTCTAAAAAATCAGGGGAGGAAATCAAGTAATGAGTAATACAGCTAATCTGAAAAAAGAATATCAGGAAAAAATAGTTCCCGCATTAATCAAGGAGTTTAATTACTCCTCGGTGATGCAAGTTCCCGTATTAAAGAAAATCGTGATTAACCAAGGTTTAGGCATTGCCGTAGCGGACAAGAAACTGATCGAAGTCGCTATTCAGGAATTAACCGCGATTACCGGCCAAAAAGCCGTGGCAACTATCTCCAAAAAGGACATATCCAATTTCAAACTGCGTAAGAAAATGCCTATCGGAGCGATGGTTACCTTGCGCCGCGAACAGATGTACGAATTTTTGGAACGCTTGGTCCGCATCGCCCTGCCGCGTATCCGCGACTTCAAAGGGATCGAAAGCAAACTGGACGGAAGAGGTAACTATACACTCGGAATCCAGGAGCAAATTATTTTTCCCGAAATAAATATTGATAATATTACTAAAATATTGGGAATGAATATTACTTTTGTGACCTCTGCGAAAACAGACGAAGAGGGGTATGCTCTTTTGAGAGAATTTGGATTGCCTTTTAAGAATATTAAAAAGAACTAAGATAATGGCTAAAGAATCAATGAAAGCCCGCGAGGTAAAACGTGCAAAATTAGTTGCCAAATACGCCGAAAAAAGAGCGCAACTGAAAAAGGAAGGCAATTACGATGCATTGCAAGCTTTACCCAAAAATGCATCGCCGGTACGTTTGCACAACCGTTGCAAAATTACGGGACGTCCGAAGGGATACGTTCGCCAGTTCGGCATTTCCCGTATCCAATTGCGCGAAATGGCTTCGCAGGGATTAATTCCGGGTTTGAAGAAAGCAAGCTGGTAAGTGCGAAGTTTCTATACAAAGAAAGAAAGCAGGCAGGAAGAAGATTAAAATTTTTTTTCCTGCTTGTTTTTCAAATAATTCGATATCAATTCGGCATTTCCATTTCCTTTATCTATTTTTTACTTCTTTTCAAGCCTACTTTTTAAGAAAGCAATTTGCTCGTCTTTGGCGGCAATAAGTTTTTCATAGATCTCGCGGTTTTTGCTGTACAAATTCTCAATATTTGCATTTTTGCCGCAAGGATAATTACTATCGTTTATTACAACATTTGCGCCGATATCTTCAAAAAATTTGTCGGGAGTGATTTCAAAAACAACTAATAGCTCTTCGAGGTATTTTGCCCACGAATACGTTTTTCCTGTTTCCAAACGCGCATAAACAGATTTTTCCATATTCAGCAGTTCTGCCATTTGAGATTGTGAAAGCCCTTTTTCGAGGCGCAAGCGTTTCACTTTTGAAACAATTTGTAATTGTAAATTCATAATTTTTTTGGTTTAAAAAGTAATAAAATGGTATTTTTTGCAAATATAACTGTTTTTTTGTAAACATTGCAATGTTTCTGCAATAATCGCTCTTGTTTATTTTCATAATATGTCATACGTTTGTAACGTGTTTTATAACCTAATATCAACTCTTTTAAATTAATTGAACAATGAAGGTAAAAGTAATTGAGGCAGCAATGCCCGTAGAAAAGTTTTCGTTACTGCAAAGCGGTGATATGAAAAACATTGTTGGCGGTCTAACTAAAACAGAAAGCTGTAAACCAGTATTCACTGTAACTGCTTGCTACATGTATTACCAGTGTGGAACAGACCCCAATGGCTACGCGGAGCCGGCGTATTCTACAGAGACACTAGACTGTTGGGAATATTTTACGTGGAAAAGACCTTGTACGCTCGCCGGAAAATGTCCTTTGTTAGGATAATTATTATATCAGGCTACCTTTGATTAGTAGCCTGATATTGTTAATCTTTTAAAATTAATTTATATGCAAAAGTATTCAAAATATAATTATTTGTTTCAACATAATGATAAATACTTTATTTTTAATTCAATCAGCCATTTTTTTGCAGAATTGGACAAAGAAGCGTTTGATGAATTAAAATCAACGGAAAGTTGTATTTGCGAAGATATTGCCAAATTTCCATCGGAATTGCAAGGGGCAAAAATTTTCTTGTCGGAAGAAGAGGAAAAAGATGAATTAAACAAAATCAAATATGCAACCTATAACAGGCGTTTTCAAAATCGACACGCAACCTTTGTAATTACGCCGACTTATCAATGTAATTATAACTGTATTTATTGTTACGAAGAATCACGACCGGCTGTATATATGGACGATACGACAGAAAACAACCTGGTGGAACTTGTAAAACAAATGCGTTTGGACGGTTTCCATATTACCTGGTTTGGTGGAGAGCCATTATTGAACTTCAAGAGAATAAAATCGCTCACTGAAAAAATTCTTGCATTGGGAATCAATTATGACGCCGATATTATTACGAACGGTTATTTATTGACAGAGGATAAATTATCGATGTTTGAAAAGTTGCGTATCAGCTCCATTCAACTAACCATAGACGGAATAAAGGAAGAACACGACAAACGCAGACCGCATGTATCGGGCGCAAGCAGCTTTGATAAAATAATGGAAAATCTGGACAATTTTTTTTCAAAAGAGAGGAATATAAAAATGAATATAAGGGTGAATATCGATAAAAACAATGAAGAACAATTTTATTATTTATATTCGCTTTTGAAAAACAACTATCCTAAAATTGACATTTCGCCCTCTTTTGTTTTTATTAAAGATAAAAATTGTGCTTCGTATGCAAACTGTATGAATTCGGGTTTGGAAAAGTTGAATTTTAATTTGGAATTTGCAAAAAAAATGGATAAACCTTTTTATGTATATCCGGAACAAAGACCAAACGAATGTATTGCACGGAGCGCGTTTTCGTTTGTAATAGGGGCCAATGGAGATATTTTCAAGTGTTACGAGAATATTGGAAATGCCGAAAAACGGATAGGCAATATCAATACGAATGAATTTAACTTTGAATTATACGCGCGTTGGATTATGGGGGCGGATCCTTTAACCGACGAAAAATGCCTTGATTGTAAATTAATACCTGTATGTCACGGCGCTTGCCCTATGTTGCGGCTTGAAAATGAGCACGCAGGAACCGAAATTTATAATCCCTGCCATATGATGAAAGATATTGAAGAAAAAATATTAACTTTACACCTTGAGCAAAAGGAAATATATTTAAAACAAAAACAGCCATGAAACATTTTTTTACAACCTTATTTTTATTCGCTTTACCGTTTCATTTATTCGCACAAACGGAACGCGTTGAATTGACAAAAGAGCAAATGTATGAAGATTTTGATCAATTTTTCAGCATAATACAAGATGTAAATCCGCACCTCACGTTGCGAAAAAAGGTAACAGGCGTAGATATTTTGTCGGAAATAAGCCGGTCGCGTCAAAAAATCGATACGATTCCAAATACTTCTTTTTTTATCAAGTTGCTTGTAGAGAATCTTGCTTTGTGCAATGATATGCACAATTGTTTTGTTTATAATAAAGAAACTGTTTTTTCGCTGTTGAATGACGATACGATAAAAATACGAAAACTCAAAACATTAATGAATCAAGTAGATACTGATTTGAAAGAACTGTTTTCAGGAATACATATGCCTTTCTTTTTAGATTATTTCAAAGGCGATTATTACAATATAGGAAAAGTCGGAATAGAAACCAATGGGAAAACCGATACGATTCCGCAGGGAGCAAAAATAGTAAATATTGAAGGATTTATCGTCGATTCGCTTTTAACTTTCGATTTTAATACCCCATTTAGGTGGGATAACCGTTTGAAAAAAAAGTATCGCAAAGTTGTTGCCGGCGAGCTTCCTTTATCTCAAAGGGACAGTGTAATAATAGAATATGAAATAAACGGCGAAACAAAAAAAGCTTTATATTTGAATCATATTTCAAAATGGCAACTTTCGAACGGCATTTATTTTTCTTTCACAAGAAAAGACGGTTATGTCGATTACTTTGATAACGATCGTATTTTATATATTCGTCTTCCTCAAATGGCGAATTCGGATTATTATGTAGATCAAATTTTGGAAAAAGGCAAAGACAAGAAAGTAGAAAAAGTAGTCATTGATATCAGGCAAAACGGCGGAGGCTCGGATGATGTATGGAGAAATATTTTGAGCGCCATCATAAAAGATTCGATAGATATGAGAGCCGATATAGGTTTTAAGCCGACCGATTTAATGTTTCAAAAACTTGAAATCAGTAGGGATTCTGTTAGAATAAAAAAAATACAGGCGCTTGATAATGAAGAATTTGCAGTGGTTACTTGGGGTAAAATACTGGAACCGGATAAAAATTCGCTTCATTACGACGGAAAAATTTATGTTTTGCAAGACCATTTTATTTTTTCTGCTGCCGGCTCGCTTTCCAATCTAGCTTTAATGAGCGACCAGATTGTCAGTGTGGGCGAAACCACCGGTTTTTTGCTTGGTTTCGGAATAGCGCCGATACCTTTTGCATTGCCCAATTCCTATTTTGCTTTTCAAATTGAACCTGTTTTAGATTTATCCAATGCCGATTCTTTGTACGATTATTACCACGATAAAGTTGAAATTCCTGTTGAAATATCAATAGAGCAACGAGTAAAGTATTTTAGCAACTATCGACCTGATCAGCAAGAGGGCATATATGCAAAAGATTTCCTCTACAATCACGACCCTGTTTTTCAAAAAGTTTTGGAACTAAAATAACGTCTTATGCGTTTTCTCTATTTCCTTTTCTCCTACTTACTTATTACGCAAAAAACTATACAAGGCATAGTATAACAAGATTTTCAAAGATTTTTTCATTGAAAAACAAAATTTTCCCTTAGTAATTATATCTTTTCTAAAAAATATATTATCTTTGCACTCCCTTTCTTGCGTATTTTGTGAAAAAATGTAGATGAAATGGATTGATTTTCAGAGAATAGAAATATTTTTCCAAATGAAATCAAGGAGAGTGAGTGTTAAATATTGTCCCCGGTTGGGGGGATCAATTTAATTTTAATTATTTATGACAGATCCTATTGCAGATTATCTGACAAGGTTGCGGAATGCCATCAAAGCAAAACACCGAGTGGTGGAAGTTCCTGCATCCAATTTGAAGAAGGAAATAACAAAAATCCTCTTCGACAAAGGCTACATCTTGAATTACAAGTTTGTAGAAGAAGGGCCTCAAGGTACAATTAAAATCGCCTTGAAATACGACCCGATTAATAAAGTAAACGCAATTAAAATCCTGAAAAGAGTTTCAACTCCGGGTTTGCGTCGATACACCGGTTATAAGGACATGCCTAGGGTATTGAATGGCTTGGGAATTGCCGTATTAAGTACTTCCAAGGGAGTGATGACAGACAAAGAAGCCCGCAACTTGAAAGTCGGCGGCGAAGTATTATGTTATGTTTATTAATAGAAGGAGGAAAAAGTATGTCAAGAATTGGTAAATTACCCATAACAATACCGGCAAAAGTAACTGTAACTCAAAAAGACAATATTATTACGGTGAAAGGTCCAAAAGGAGAATTGTCGCAGGAAATAAATCCGGCGATCAAAGTGGAAGTGGATGATACTGTTTTAAAGGTATCCCGTCCCGACGACGAACGGCAAAACCGCGCTTTGCACGGTTTATACCGCGCTTTAATCAATAACATGGTTACCGGAGTATCGGAAGGTTATAAAAAAGAATTGGAATTGGTTGGAGTCGGTTACCGCGTGTCCAATACCGGTAATGTTTTAGATTTTGCATTGGGATATACCCACAATATCTATTTGCAGTTGCCGCCGGAAATCAAAGTGGAAACAAAAGCCGAACGTAACAAAAACCCGCTCGTTATTTTGGAATCCGCCGATAAGCAATTGCTTGGACAAGTTTGCGCTAAAATACGTTCGTTCCGCAAAGTAGAACCTTACAAAGGAAAAGGTATCCGCTTCGTAGGCGAAGTCGTTCGCAGAAAATCCGGAAAGTCGGCAAGTAAATAATTCACTAAAGAAGAAATGATCATGACAACAAAGGAATTAAGAAGAATTAAAATAAAACAACGGGTGCGCAAGCACATCTCCGGAACGGCTGCGCGTCCTCGTTTGACTGTGTTCAGAAGCAACAAGCAAATCTATGCACAAGTAATTGACGACTTGACGGGCAACACTTTAGCGGCTGCTTCTTCGATTGCTATTACAGAGAAAGCGCCTAAAAAGGAAATCGCTTCCAAAGTGGGCGAATTAATTGCTCAAAAATCTAAAGAGGCAGGCATTGAAGCCGTAGTTTTTGACCGTAACGGTTACCTGTACCACGGTAGAGTGAGAGAATTGGCGGAAGCGGCTCGTAAAGGCGGACTTAAATTTTAATAAGAAATGGCAATAAATAATAAAGTAAAGTCAACAAACGACTTGGAATTAAAAGACCGGTTAGTGGCCATCAACAGGGTAACGAAAGTTACCAAAGGGGGACGTACTTTCAGTTTCGCGGCGATTGTTGTCGTTGGAAACGAAGACGGGATCGTCGGTTGGGGCTTAGGCAAAGCCGGAGAAGTAACGGCGGCTATCGCTAAAGGCATCGAAACGGCAAAAAAGAACTTGATAAAAGTTCCCGTACACAAAGGAACCATTCCTCACGAACAAATAGCTAAATTTGGCGGCGCACAAGTTTTTATCAAACCGGCTACCCATGGTACCGGAGTGAAAGCGGGAGGTGCTATGCGTGCCGTCTTGGAGAGCGTTGGAATTACGGACGTTTTGGCAAAATCAAAGGGTTCGTCTAATCCGCACAACTTGGTGAAAGCGACTATCGCCGCCTTGAGTGAATTGCGCGATCCGGCAATGGTGGCCCAAAACAGGGGAATATCGGTAGAAAGGGTATTTAAAGGATAACAGGAGGAATAAGATATGGCAACAATAAGAATCAAACAAGTGAGAAGTCGCATCGGATGTCCGAAAGTTCAAAAGAGAACTTTAGATGCTTTAGGCCTGCGAAAAACCGGCCGCGTGGTTGAACATGAAAACAATCCGGCTATTTTAGGCATGATTGAGAGAGTGAAACATTTAGTAGAAATTATGAATTAAGAGTTATGAGTTATGAGTTATAAATTATGAATTATCAATGGGCATATATACTTGTTTTATAATTCATAACTCATAACTCATGATTCATAACTCTTAACTCTTAGTTCGTAACTCATAATTAATTAAAGACATGAATTTATCAAGTTTAAAACCTGCTGCAGGCTCTGTAAAAACCCGTAAAAGAATCGGTCGCGGACCAGGTTCGGGTTTGGGAGGAACTTCTACCAGAGGTCATAAAGGTCAGAAATCAAGATCAGGTTATTCCAAGAAGATCGGTTTCGAAGGAGGTCAGATGCCTATCCAAAGACGTTTGCCCAAGTTTGGCTTTAAGAATATCAACCGGATCGAATACAAGGCGATCAATCTGGATACCCTGCAACAACTGGCAGATGCTCAACAGTTGACGAAAATAGGCGTCGAAGAATTAAAAAATGCCGGATTTGTATCGTCTAAACACTTAGTTAAAATCCTTGCTAAAGGCGCTCTTACTTCCGCTTTGGAAATTACGGCTCACGCATTTTCCAAAACAGCCGAAGAGGCGATCGTCAAAGCAGGAGGAACAGTTGTAAAACTCCAATACAAATGAGAGCAATTCAAACAATAAAGAATATCTGGAAGATAGAGGATTTGAGAAATCGAATCCTCCTCACGCTTCTTTTGATTACGGTTTACCGCTTTTTATCAGTCATCACGCTTCCGGGAATTGATCCGGCTTCGTTAAGCGCTTTGCAAAATCAAACTGCCGGCGGCTTAATGGGATTGTTGGACATGTTTTCGGGAGGAGCTTTTTCCAATGCCTCTATCGTTGCACTGGGAATTATGCCTTATATCTCGGCGTCGATCGTTATCCAATTGTTAGCCATCGCATTACCTTATTTTCAAAAACTACAGCGCGAAGGAGAAAGCGGCAGAAGGAAAATCAATCAATATACGCGTTATCTAACGTTGGCTATCTTATTGCTCCAAGCGCCTACCTATCTGATTAACCTGAATGTACAGTTAGGATACGCCGGTTCCGCCGTTCCTACAGGAATGTGGTTTACCATTTCTTCAACAATTATTCTTGCCGCAGGCTCCATGTTTGTCCTTTGGTTGGGTGAAAGAATCACGGATAAAGGCGTGGGTAACGGTATTTCCTTTATTATCATGGTAGGTATTATTGCCCGTTTGCCACATGCGCTAACTCAGGAATTTGTGTCTAGAATGAGCGAAGCGGCCGGAGGTTTGGTTATGTTTTTATTGGAAATTCTTCTCCTTTTGGCGGTTATTGCCGGAGCTATCTTGTTGGTACAAGGGACAAGAAGAATCCCCGTTCAATATGCAAGGCAGATGGTAGGCAATCGGCAATACGGCGGCGCTCGCCAATATATTCCCCTCAAAGTAAATGCGGCGAATGTAATGCCTATTATTTTTGCCCAAGCGATTATGTTTATTCCTATTTCGTTGATGGGATTTACGCAAACCACTTCCGATGGTTTTTTTGCAAACTTGTTTGCCCCATTAGCCGATCACCTTAGTTTCGGATACAATGCCACATTTGCCGTATTAATCATTATGTTTACGTATTTTTACACGGCAATTACCATTAATCCGAAACAAATGGCCGAAGATTTAAAACGGAACAACGGTTTTATTCCGGGAATTAAACCGGGAAAGAAAACCGCGGAATATATTGATGAAATCATGTCGAGAATAACTTTTCCCGGCTCTCTGTTTCTGGCATTAGTGGCCATTTTGCCCGCTTTTGCCGGTTTATTGGGAATTAAGCAGGAATTTGCTCAATTCTTTGGAGGAACCTCTTTGTTGATTTTGGTAGGAGTTGTTTTGGATACGTTGCAGCAAGTGGAAAGTCATTTGTTGATGCGCCACTACGACGGGCTATTGAAATCGGGAAGAATTAAAGGGCGACAAGGTACGGCTTATTCGTAAGATGATTTATCTTAAAACAGACGAAGAAATAGAATTGATGCGGATAGCGAACCGTTTGGTTGGGACTACGCTGGCCGAAGTTGCCAAAAATATCGCACCGGAAGTTACCACGCTTCAATTAGATAAAATAGCAGAGGAATTTATCCGGGATCATGGAGCAATTCCATTATTCAAAGGATACAACGGATTTCCCAATGCTCTTTGTATTTCAGTTAACGAACAGGTGGTTCACGGAATACCCGGTACAACGATGTTGAAAGAAGGAGATATTGTTTCCGTCGATTGCGGAGTAAAAATCAATGGTTATTGCGGCGATTCGGCCTATACATTCGAAGTAGGCGAAGTCGCTGCCGAAGTAAAAAAGTTGCTTCAAATCACGAAGGAAGCTTTGTATGAGGGAATCAGTAATGCTGTAGAAGGAAAAAGAATAGGAGATGTGGGACATGCGATTCAGACCTATTGTGAAAACAGAGGTTGTAGTGTAGTCAGAGAATTGGTCGGACACGGAATAGGGAGGAATATGCATGAAGCGCCGGAAGTTCCCAATTATGGGAAAAAAGGATGTGGTCAGCTACTGAAAAGCGGCATGTGTATTGCGATAGAACCTATGATAAATTTAGGTTCCAAAAATGTAAAGTTTGAAAAAGACGGATGGACTGTCCGCACAGCCGATAGAAAACCTTCTGCTCACTTCGAACACACAGTAGCTATTCGCCCGGGGAAAGCAGATATTTTATCAACGTTTGAATGGATAGATCAAGTATTACAAAAAACAAGCATTTATGACTAAACAGTCGGCAATAGAACAAGATGGAATCATTGTAGAAGCTTTGTCCAATGCAATGTTCCGGGTCGAGTTGGAAAATGGACACGAAATTACTGCACATATTTCAGGGAAAATGCGGATGCACTACATCAAAATTCTCCCCGGAGATAAAGTAAAAGTGGAAATGTCGCCCTATGATTTGTCCAAAGGCCGAATTTCGTTCAGATACAAATAAAAAATAGAATAAAATTATGAAAGTAAGAGCTTCAATTAAAAAACGCACTCCCGATTCTAAAATCGTGCGGAGAAAAGGACGTTTGTATGTGATCAATAAGAAAAACCCTAAATTTAAACAGCGTCAGGGCTAAATAATTATTTTTTCTAAATCTTTGAAAAATGGCTATAAGAATAGTAGGGGTAGATTTACCTCAAAATAAAAGAGGCGAAATTGCGTTGACTTATATTTACGGTATTGGTCGCAGTTCAGCCAACAAAATCCTGTCGGAAGCGGGGATAGACAGAGATATTAAAGTGAAAGACTGGACCGACGAGCAAGCCGCCGCCGTGCGGGAAATCATCGGTCGCAGTTTCAAAGTGGAAGGCGATCTTCGTTCGGAGGTTCAATTAAACATCAAACGATTGATGGATATCGGCACTTATCGCGGTATACGCCATCGTATCGGATTACCTGTGAGAGGGCAAAGTACCAAAAACAACGCCCGTACCCGCAAGGGAAAAAAGAAAACAGTCGCTAACAAGAAAAAAGCAACGAAGTAATTTATGAATGTATGAATTATAAATTAGGAATTACAGTAGTAAAAAACGCTATTTTTTAATTCTCAATTTTTAATTCTCAATTAAATTAAGAAAAATGGCAAAGAAAACAGTCGCAGCTAAAAAAAGAGTGGTGAAAGTGGACGCCAACGGTCAATTGCATGTTCATTCTTCATTCAACAACATCATTGTCACCATTGCAAACAGCGAAGGACAAGTAATTTCTTGGTCTTCTGCGGGTAAAATGGGTTTCAGAAGTTCCAAAAAAAATACCCCATATGCAGCCCAAATGGCGGCTCAAGATTGTGCAAAAATTGCATACGACCTGGGGTTGAGAAGAGTAAAAGCGTATGTGAAAGGTCCGGGTAACGGTCGCGAGTCTGCTATCAGAACTGTACATGGCGCCGGGATCGAAGTAACCGAGATCATCGACGTTACTCCACTTCCACATAACGGATGTCGTCCTCCCAAAAGAAGAAGAGTTTAATTAAATTCAAATAAAAAATGGCAAGATATACTGGACCAAAAACAAAAATCGCCCGTAAATTCGGAGAGGCTATCTTCGGACCGGATAAAGTTTTAAGCAGAAAAACACATCCTCCCGGACAGCACGGCATCGGAAGAAAGAAAAAAACTTCGGAATACGGTATTCAATTACGCGAAAAACAAAAAGCCAAATATACCTATGGGGTATTGGAAAAGCAATTCCGCAACTTGTTCGAAAAAGCTTCCCGCTCGAAAGGGATTACGGGTGAAGTGCTTTTACAGTTACTGGAATCGCGTTTGGATAATGTCGTTTATCGCATGGGATTAGCAAAAACAAGAGCCGGCGCTCGCCAGTTGGTTTCGCACCGTCATGTCGTAGTTGATGGAAAAGTGGTAAACATCCCGTCTTATTCCGTAAAACCGGGGCAAATCATAGGCGTTCGCGAAAAAGCCAAATCGTTGGAAGTAGTCCTTGACAGCGTTTCCGGCTTTAATCACAGCAAATACCCTTGGATCGAATGGGATCAAGCTTCTTTAAGCGCTAAATATTTGCATATCCCCGATAGGGCGGATATTCCGGAGAATATTAAAGAGCAATTAATCGTAGAGTTATATTCTAAATAATCAAGTTCACAATGGCGATATTAGCATTCCAAAAACCCGATAAAGTACTAATGTTGGAAGCGGACAACAATTTCGGGAAGTTTGAATTCCGCCCGTTGGAACCTGGTTATGGAATTACAATCGGTAATTCGCTCCGACGTATTCTCTTGTCTTCCTTAGAAGGATTTGCTATCTCTTCTATTAAAATCGACGGGGTGGATCATGAATTTTCCACTATACCGGGGGTAATTGAAGACGTAACCAACATCATTCTCAATTTCAAACAGGTACGATTTAAACAAATTGTTAAAGACGTTGATAACGAGAAAGTAACTATCAGTATTTCAGGTGTTACCGAATTTAAAGCCGGCGATATAGGCAAACAAATGATTGGATTTAAAATATTAAATCCTGATTTTGTGATTTGCCGTCTGGACAAGAGCGCCAATCTCCGGATGGAATTGACCATCGGCAAAGGTCGCGGTTATGTTCCTGCGGAAGAAAACCGTACGGAAAATGACGATCTCAATCAGTTGGCAATCGATTCGATCTATACGCCAATTCGCAATGTGAAATACGTTGTCGAACCTTTCCGTGTAGAACAGAAAACCGATTACGAAAAATTGACGCTCGAAGTCACTACCGATGGATCGATACATCCTAAAGAAGCTTTGGAAGAGGCTGCTCGTATTTTGATTCATCATTTTATGTTGTTTTCGGACGAAAAAATTCAATTGGAAGTAACCGGTACGGAATCGAATGAAGAATTCGACGAAGAAATACTTCATATGCGTCAATTGCTTAAATCTAAGTTAGCAGACATGAATCTCTCTGTTCGGGCATTGAACTGTCTGAAAGCAGCCGACGTGGAAACTTTAGGCGACCTTGTGAAATATCACAAGACCGATTTATTGAAATTCCGTAATTTTGGTAAAAAATCATTAACCGAATTGGATGATTTACTGGAAAATCTGCACCTCAATTTTGGAATGGATATTATCAAATATAAATTAGATAAAGATAATTAACGATGAGACATAATAATAAAATCAATCATTTAGGCCGTACGTACGCCCATAGGGAAGCCATGTTGTCTAATATGGCCGTTTCTTTGATTAAACACAAACGAATTTTTACAACCCTTGCCAAGGCAAAAGAGCTTCGTAAATATATTGAGCCGCTTATCACTAAAAGTAAAGAAGATACCACTCATTCGCGACGTATTGTTTTTCGCAATTTGCGTGATAAGTACGCTGTAAGCGAGTTATTCAAAGATGTATCCCAAAAAATAGGTAGCCGTCCGGGTGGCTACACTCGTATTATCAAAACAGGCAACCGCTTAGGAGATAATGCTTCGATGTGTTTTATCGAGTTGGTAGACTACAACGAATTGATGTTGAAAGAAGAAAAAGCTCCTGTTAAAACGAAAACTCGCCGTTCGAAAAGGAAAGGGGAAGATAGCGTTTCTAAATCCAACGCTCCTAAAGCAACCAGCATAAGGAAAAATTCAGAAGAAGAAAAAGAAGTGTCGGAAATTTCCGTAAAGGAAACGCTTGCGGAAAAAGCTCCCGAAACAGAATCCATAGCGGAAGCGCCGGTAGAAAGTACGCCACAGGAAACCGTTGCAGAAGATACTTCGGGGGAAGATAATTCCGATTATGAAGAAACTCCTAAGGTAGAGTAATTTAGATTTACATATTTTATTGGGGAAGAGCTGTCTGAAGTTTTTTGGTACAGCTCTTTTTGATTTTATATAATCTTTGACTTTAATTAATTGGCAGAGTCATAAATCATCAATCGGAAGTAATGTTGAATGGCACAACGGTAATGGCAGGACGAGACAAATACAAAAAACAAAAGCGGCTGCTTCACAGCAACCTCTTTTGTTCTTAAAATAGAAATTGGCTATTCTTTGTTCTTCTATGCACTATCTCTTCTTTCCTGTCGGATAGACGATAAAAGCGTCAAAGAGTATAATTACTAACGAAAAATGCAAATCGATGAACAGGCGAGTGGAGAAACAGAGGGAGGAAAAAAGGATCTCTTTCTACTTCCTCCGTTTCTCCATTTTTTCCTTTCTCCATTCTCCTGTTCTCTTAATAAATTAAATAGATTCCAAAAATTTAACCAGAGCATCGCGCTCTTCCTTCGACATGTTCCGGAATTTTTCCCTGCATTGCTTCGCCTCTCCTCCATGCCACAAAATAGCTTCCTCGTAATTACGGGCGCGTAAATCGTGAAGATGATCCGAATGTCCTGATACAACAGGCATCAAACCGCGTCCCCACAAAGGAGTTGTCCGGCATACCTTTACCCGTCCAGGTTCATACATATCCAAATCGTGACGAAGAAGATCCGTATATGGATAAATTTTTTGATTGGAAAGTTCGGGTTGCGGCTTATGATAGCTGCGGGTAGTCCACGACGGTTTATGACAGGCGGTACAACCGGTTTCATAGAAAAGCGTTTTGCCTTTTTTTACCGTTTCGTCGTCCAGGTTGCGAGCAGCAGGAACCGCAACAGCCCGATGCCAGACCATAAAATCATTGTAGTCTTCCATCGTCATTTCCGGTTTAAGTTCTTTAGACATCAAATGAGCAAAAATTTCCTCTTCGCTTTGTTTCAATCCTGCCTGAACATCCGGATCTTTGGACATTACGCGGGCATATTCTTCCGTGATATAGTGATATCTTCTATCGGGACGGGTCACATTGGTAATATTCCAAATAGCATTCGACCCCGGCCCATTATCAATTGTAGCGCGTGTACAAAGATAAGTAAACCGCCCCGGATGTTTTCCCGGATAATACGGATTTAACCCCGTTTCATCAATATCTGCGCCGATAATGCCCGGACAATAACCGCGCGTTTGTTGACTTTGATATTCTGCCCGTAAATCTTCGTCCGAAATAGCATCCAACAAACCTACGCCGTAAATGCCGATCGTAGCTTCAATGGAGGCCGCATGTTTGTTCATATCAAAATCCTTAAATAAAATGGCATCCTGATCAATCGTTATTTTGGGATAAATCAGCGAATAAGAAGTACCGTCTCCATATTTATTATTCGTTTCCGGATCGACATATTCGGGCCATTCCAAACGGACGCCCTTTTCATCAATTGGCGGCTTGTAAGGACTTACCGCACGGGTTTGCGTCATTCCCGTAAAATATTTGCTTGCTAAAGCCAGCGTCGGAGAACTGGGGTCATAAATCATCAACAAATAACCGTTCCGGCTATCGTTGGTATCGAATTTTTCTACCCGTTTGCTCCGTCCGCCGTAACTCGGATGACAGGCAATACACGATTTTCGGATATACACCGGCCCCAATCCCGAATAGCCCATTCCTTCTGTTGTGACAAAACTTTTTTCAAAAATACGTTCGCCGCGCATGAAAGCCCGGTATAATTCCGGATCGGCATCAATAAAAGGCATCGGTTGCTGATA
>JAISOJ010000110.1 GCA_031275735.1 Dysgonamonadaceae bacterium | reverse complement strand
GGGATATTGTATGTATTTTGATAGATGATCCAAAAATAGACCGATAGAAACAGGCCACTTAATATCCAATAAATCGTATTATTTACATTTGCTTTCATTTGTTTTTAAATTATAGATGAGTAATTTCATTGAATGCTGGCAAAAAAAAGGCTGTCTCAAAAGTGCGTCATCCCGCGCTTGACGCGGGATCTCCCGAAAAACGAGCGTTGTCTTTCAGGGGATTGCGGGCTTGACCCGCAATGACAAGCACGCCACAAGGGGCTTTTGAAACAGCCCCTGCAATTTTTTAACAAAGAGACCGGTATCCCGGTGACAGGCAAGTCTTGCTTGTTTTTAAAATTAAATTTTGAATATTTCGCGCGAGGCTCTCTCTCAAAAATAATTCGCTAACCGCCCAGTTTTGAAAGTTAAAAGAATTAAAAACGGGTAGTTTTTTTATAAAGAGCGTCATTTTGTTATTCCGCTTCCTGTTGTGCCTCGTATTCTTTCAGCAATTTGTCCTGAACATCGGCGGGTACCAGTTCGTAGGAAGCAAACTTCATGGTAAAAGAGGCACGGCCACCGCTAATCGAACTCAAAGAAGTGGAATAATTTCCCATTTCTTTTAAAGGTACTTTAGCCATTAGTTTTTCATATCCTTTTTCAGAACTCATACCCATAATCATGGCGCGGCGTCCTTGCAAATCGCCCATTACATCGCCCATATATTCGGAAGGGAGAGAAACTTCCACATCGTAAACCGGTTCAAGGATCTTCGGTCCTGCATTTTTAAAAGCGGCAGAAAAAGCGTTTCGTCCGGCAAGCATAAAAGAAATTTCGTTGGAATCGACCGGATGCATTTTGCCGTCGTAAACGATTACGCGTACATCGCGAGCATACGAACCGGTCAATGGTCCTTGTTCCAAACGGCTCATGATTCCCTTTAGTATAGCCGGTAAAAAACGGGCGTCAATAGAACCACCGACAATTGAATTGACAAACACCAATTTTCCTCCCCATTCCAATGGATATTCCTGTACGTCGCGAGCTTGTATTTTGAACTCTTGCCCGTTGAATTTATAGATGTCTTGCATAGGCATATCTTCTTGATACGGTTCGATAATCAAGTGAACTTCCCCAAATTGGCCGGCGCCTCCCGATTGTTTTTTATGACGGTAATCGGCACGCGCTTGCTTGGTAATCGTTTCGCGGTAAGGAATTTTCGGTTCAAGAAATTCCACCGGCAATTTATCATTGTTTTCTATCCGCCATTTCAAAGTCTTTAAATGAAATTCGCCTTGACCGGAAAGAATCACTTGTTTTAATTCCTTCGACTGCTCTACCACCCAAGTCGGGTCTTCCGAGCGCATACGGTTCAGAATTTCCATTAATTTTTCGGAATCTGCTTCATTGACTGATTTTATTGCGCGGCGGTATTTAGAATTAGGATATTTAATGAAACTGAATTTATTGTCGACGCCTTTCCCATTCAAAGTATTGCCTGTGTTAACGTCTTTCAGTTTAACCGTAGCGCCGATATCGCCGGCGTGTAATTCGGTAACTTCTACGCGGTTTTGACCCGCTACGACAAATAATTGGGCGATTCGTTCTTTTGACCCACGATCTTCATTTAACACGTCGTCGCCGGTTTTTATAGTACCGGACATCACACGAAAATAGGATACGCGGCCAATGTGCGGTTCGACAGTGGTCTTGAAAACAAATAGGCTGGCAGGTACGGTAGAATCAATTGTAATTTCTTTTCCTTCGACGTTTTTATAACGAGGCAATTCGGTAACGCCTGGTACGTTGTTCCCTAAAAATTCCATCAAACGGCGAACTCCCATGTCTTTATCGGCAGAAACACAAAGCACGGGGAATATGCCTCTCGTAACTAATCCTTTGCGAATTCCTTCGCGCATTTCTTCTTCGGTCAGGCTACCTTGGTCAAAGAATTTTTCCATCAAGGCTTCGTCATTTTCGGCGGCAGCTTCCACCAAGGCATTATGCAATTCCTCCGCTTTAGCAGCTTCGGAAGCGGGGATATCCATTATTTCAGGAGCGCCGCCTTCGGGTTTCCATTGGTACATTTTCATTTTCAAGACATCGATCATCTGATGAAAGTTAGTTCCTGTTTGTACGGGATATTGAATAGGAACCACCTTGCCGCCGTAATTTTCTTTCAATTGATTTAATACATTATCGTAATCAGCATGTTCTTTATCTAATTGATTAACTAGAAAAATAACCGGTTTAGCCAAATTTTCGGCGTATCGGAACAGGTTGATAGTACCTACTTCCACGCCATATTGACCATTAAGCACCATCAAGGCTGTATCGGTTATGCTTAAAGCAGAAACAGCCGCACCGGTAAAGTCGTCCGAACCCGGGCTATCGATAAAATTCAGTTTTTTGCTGTTCCATTCTACACTGAAAACCGTAGCAAAAACAGAATAACCGTATTCTTTCTCAACAGGGAAATAATCGGATACCGTATTGCCGTTTGCTACAGAACCTCTACGTTTTATAACCCCACTCTCGTAAAGCATCGCTTCAGAGAGAGTGGTTTTCCCGGAGCCGGAACCGCCGATAATGGCAATGTTCCTGATTTCATTTGTTTGATATACTTTCATGATACCTCATTATAAATTAAGTTTAACAATAAATATCGGTTGTTTTTTTAAAAACTGCGCAAATTAGGAAAAAAAAAGTTACTTGCCAACAGATAGCAGTATGTTATAAAACATGTTATATAAAAGGATTCCGAATTTTCCGAAAAAAACTTTTCATTAATGCCGCCGATTCTTCCGCCATGATTCCTCGTATGATTTCTGTTTGAGGATGAAGCGCCTGCGGAGCATATTTCAAATAGCCCCGTTTTTCGTCTGCTGCCCCGTAAACAAGGCGTGAGATTTGCGACCAGCCTAAAGCTCCGGCGCACATTGGGCAGGGTTCTATTGTTACATAGAGCGTGCAATCTACGAGGTATTTCCCTCCTAAGACATTGGCTGCCGCTGTGATGGCTTGCATTTCTGCATGAGCCGTCACATCGTTCAAGGTTTCCGTAAGATTGTGACTGCGAGCAATAATCCGGTTGTTGCAGACCACTACGGCTCCTACCGGAATCTCACCTTTGTCGAAAGCGGTTTGCGCTTCCGACAAAGCTTGTTTCATAAAGAAATAATCATCAAGAAGGCGCTGCATCCGGAATCAATCCTTTACGATTCGAATAATCCGTACATCGGAAGCAGGACGATCGTTGGGCAAGGTGGGGACAGCGGCTATTACATCTACTACATCCAATCCTTCAATTACTTCCCCATATACCGTATATTCATTATCTAAAAAAGGCGTTCCGCCAAGAGTTTTATAAACTTCTTTTTGTTCAAGCGTCCAAGATTTTCCTCCGAAATCTTCCTGGTATTTCAACTCTTCTTCCGTATAAGTTTTTCCCTGCACAATGTAAAACTGAGTAGGCGAAGACCGTTTTTCAGGATTAACAAAATCCCCTGTACGCGCGGCAGCTAAAGCGCCTTTCTTGTGGAAGTTTTCGGAAAGGAATTCAGCCGGAATAGTTTCTCTTTCTACATAAACAGGCATTTCGCCATTATCCGCGTACTTGGTCGACGGATCGCCTCCTTGTATCATGAAATATTGAATCACCCGGTGGAACAGCACACTATCGTAGACTTGTTCTTCAACCATTTGTTCAAAATTCGCCTTATGTAAAGGCGTGTTTTCGTATAATTTGATTTTAATGTTACCAAGGGTAGTCTCAATGGTATACGTTTGCGCTTTTGTTTGACAAGATACAGACATAAGTAAGATAATTAATGTAATAAATAAAAATTTTGTTTTCATCTTTTTCTCAAATGTTAATTTAATTTGCAAAATTAAAAGTATATGTTGAAATTAAAAAGAAAAAATGTATTTTTGTACAAAATTTTAACTATGGCTCAACACAATGCATTAGGAAAATCGGGCGAAGACGCTGCTATTGAGTATTTACAAGGGCAAGGATACAAAATTTTGCACCGCAATTGGAGATGCGGAAGCTATGAAATTGATATTGTCGCCTGTACGGCGGAGGAACTGGTAGTTATCGAGGTGAAAACCCGCTCCAATAATTCGTATTCCGATCCGGAAGACGCTGTTACGAATAGAAAAATCAATCACATTGTTTCGGCTGCAGATATTTATATCAAATCGTTTGACGTAAAATTACCTACCCGTTTCGATATCATTTCAATCGTCGGCAACGCTCCTCCCTTCGAAATCGACCATATAGAAGATGCATTTTATCCGCCGGTAAAAATTTATTGGCGATAAAAGGCATGCAGAAAGGAGAATTGGAGATTTGAAAACCATGAAATAAGATGATCGTGCTCCGCAAGAATTAGAAAACACTAAATCCATAAGCAATATTGAAAGTTATATATTTCAACTGTTCTACATATTCGTTTCGGACATCCCCTTGTATGTATTTGAACCGGATACCGGCATAAAGCGAATGTTCGGGAGAAAATTTATATTCCACTCCTCCGCCTAAAACACCTCCATATTGATAGCGGCTTTCTTTTGAACCGGCTAACTGCCACCAGGATTTTGTTTCATTATTCCAAACCGCGATATTGTCGCCTGCTTTCCACTTCACATCCAGTAAGAGGCCTAAATCTACATAAGGGATAATCTTGCCTCGTGTATAATTAAAATTGTACCGGAAGACCAGGGGAAATTGAAAACTTTCACGTACAATATAGGATTTGCTCCCAATGGATTTCCGAACCGTTCCACTGATTTGCGACTTGGGAGTATGAATATAAGAATACAGCAGTTCGGGACGGAATGAGAAACATTCGTCAAGCGGTATTTGAACAAACAAACCTGCCAGAAAGGAAAAATCCCAATCAAATGTATATTCTGTATATTTATTTATTCCCGGCTTCAATCCGCCGGCCTCGGTTGTTATTCCCATACGGAACTTTGGAAACAGGTTTGTGTTACAATCCGAATACGCCCTGCGATAGAGGCTCATTGTTCCGTAATCGAGTTTTGCCTTTTTCTTGAAATTAATAAATTCGGTTATTTCCGGACAGAGTGGATTGCGAAACAAATCCCAAAATTCCTTTTCATCCTGAATCAGTTCCGGTAGGCTATTACCTTTTTGCAAAAAGAAAAGATCGGTTCCCTGTGTTGGATACGAGTAAACAACGATTGTGTCCAAATTCATGAGTTCTTCCAAAAATACTTTTTTAGGATTGCCTTGCAGTATAATTTCCGCGCTTATATAGCGGCGTACATCATCAAATCCATATTCTTCAATATCGCCGGGGTATAAGACTGCGGCCGGATGGCTGACTTGATTTGGAATGATTAACCTTTCGGATCGTTGCGTTCGATTCGCCTTTTCAATAGCGATACCCGAAACAATCTTGTTGTCTTTTATATAGTATCCTCTGTCGGAATTGGCAACTACCTCTTGTGCACGAGAAATAGATAGCGCTCCAAAAATAAATAGTAGTATTAAAAGTATCTGTTTCATACGAAAATGAGTTGACGAGCTAACGAGTTGACAAGTTAACGAATACGCATTTTCATGCTCTTGGGTGTGTGTTAAACATAATTGTTTCATATTATTATTATTTATTGATCTAGTATTTTATAACAATAGTACCAGCCTTATTATTTCCGGCTATTTTTTGAAATTCCGTAGGATTGCTTAATATAATTGGCGCTGATTGGGTCGTGTCCATAGAAGTGAGTTCTATCATCGAAACAATGCTGCAAAAGCGTATTCGCAACAAATACATTGCTGTTTCTTACAATAATTGCATCTACACTTTCGGGGTCGCCTTTGCCCATCAATTTTACTTCCCACAAATATTCCTTGCCGTTGCTGAGTAAGTAAAAATCAATTTCTCTATCAACTTTCATCATTGCATTGTAACAACTTTTCTAATGAATCGGCGTACTCATTGGGATTAAACACCTCACCATTATTGAAACTATCATCAATAAATTCAGAGACAGTCCAAATCCAATGTTCTTTGCCATTATCACTTTTAACTTTCATTGGCTGCAAAAATGCACCTGTTGTAAATATTATTGGCATCATATCACTACTTTTTTAAATTTCTCTTGAATTCTTGTAAATTGCTTTACACTTTCAAAAAACTCATCTAATTCCTGAAAGTTTTCAGGCAATTGCCCTAAACTTTCAAGAATAAACACAATAGCACCTACATCCCGTTGGGCTTTTACGAGGACAGCAATATCACCCTCTCCTCTATGTTTCAATTCTGTAATATACTCTTTCGTAAGCATGAAAATACTTTTTGTAGAATACAAAGATATAATTTTATCTTGGAGTAACAATAAATTGTATGTAGGGCGACCTCGTCAATTCGGTAAGGAGCGACAACAATCCACGGCTTTAGAATGAAATACACTCCATTCGTTCGACCCAAAGTCGGGTAAACAATTCCTATCTGGAAAATTAGCTATACTTGACCAAGTTCTTTTTATAAAACTTTATTATCTGGAATAATTTTTTTACTTTTGTCGTACTTATTAAGCGTATTAATATGACTTTTAAGAGTGAAATAGAGTCATGCATAGAGCAAATTAAGGAGTTGGAAAATATCTTACAGACAGTTTACAAGGGCTTGGATGCTTTGAAACAACGTTTGCGGGAGATAGAAGCATCTCAATTATCGGAACAACCTGCCGTTCCGATGGTAAAAGAAACGGGGGAAAAGGTTTTTTTTTCACATGTTTCTTTAGAAGACAAAATTATTAAAACAATGTATGCCGACCTCAAAAAATCCATGAGTTTGAACGATCGATTCCGTTTTCAAAAGGATTTGTTTGAAAACAATGCTGACTTGATGAATAAAACTTTAGACGACCTGAATAACATGTCTTCTTTACAAGAAACGCTCGATTATCTTAATAGTCATTTTACTTGGGATTGGAAAAACGAATCGGTTAAAGTTTTGAAAGGAATGCTCGAAAAACGTTTTACTTAGCAATGACAAAAATAAACAAATTGTATTTGGTCCCTACTCCGGTGGGTAATTTGGAAGACATGACTTTCAGAGCGATACGTCTGTTAAAAGAAGCAGATTTAATCCTTGCCGAAGATACGCGTGCCACCGGTTTTTTATTGAATCATTTCGAGATACGGAACAAGATGCTATCCCACCACAAATTCAATGAACATCAAACGGTTGAAGGAATTGTATTACGAATAAAAGCCGGCGAAAGTATTGCATTGGTTTCCGACGCCGGAACCCCCGGTATTTCCGATCCCGGTTTTTTACTGGTAAGGGAATGTGTCAAGCAAGGCGTGGAAATAGAATGTTTACCCGGCGCTACGGCTTTGATTCCGGCTTTGGTTAATTCGGGCTTACCAACCGATCGTTTTTCTTTCGAAGGTTTCCTTCCTCAGAAAAAAGGGCGTCAAACCCGTTTGAAAGAATTGAGCGAAGAAACACGCACTTTAATATTTTATGAATCTCCGTTTCGAATAGTAAAAACTTTGACACAATTGGCCGAATATTTGGGAGAAGAAAGGATGGCTTCGGCATCTAGAGAAATATCTAAATTGTATGAACAGACTGTAAGGGGCTGTTTAAAAGAATTGATTTCTCATTTTACTATGAACGAACCGAAGGGAGAGTTTGTTTTAGTGGTAGCAGGAAAAAAAATGTAACTAATTTTTAAAATACAAAAACAATGAAAAAAGTAATTTTTATCTGTATGGTCGTACTCGTTATGATGGCTTCTTCCTGTGTTAAGAATTCGTCCGAATACAAAGCTCTTCAGGCTCAAAAAGATTCTTTAGCCTTGGTAAATGCGCAAAATGCAGTGGAACTGGATCAAATTATGGAACTCTTCAATGAAATAGAAGATAATTTCAACAGCATAAAAACGGCTGAAAATTATTTGTCGGTACAGTCCGGTTCTCCAGGAGAATTAACTCCCTCTGCCCGCGAACGCATCCAAAACGATATGAAATTTGTTACTGAAACTTTGGATAAAAACAGGAAACAAATTGCCGATTTGGAAAAACGATTGAAAAATTCCAATCTCAAATCTTCCCAATTGTCAAATACAATCAAAAATTTGCAGACAGAGTTGGAAGAAAAAACATCCGCTTTACTGGCTTTGAGCGACGAATTGGCAAGGAGGGACAAGCAAATTGCAGAATTGCACACCCATGTGACGACTCTTTCTACTGATGTACAAACACTAAAAACGCAAACGAAAGAGCAACGGGAAACAATCAATCAGCAGCAGAAGGAATTAAACACAGTCTATTACTGCTTTGGGACTTCCAAGGAATTGAAAGAGCAAAAGATTTTGGTGAAAAACCAATTGGGCGCCGATTTCAATAAAGATTATTTCATCCGGGAAAAAGATTTCAATCAACTGAAAGTTATTCCTTTAAAAGCGAAACAAGGGAAATTGGTTTCAACTCACCCGGACGGCTCTTACGAATTTGTGAAAGACGCCAATGGTCAAGTAGAATTAAGAATTTTAGATCCGAAAAATTTCTGGAGCTTAACAAAATATTTAGTGATACTGGTAAAGGTATAATCCATCGGCAGTAAGCAGACAAATGTTTCAATTCAATTTTATAATTACCATATATGGATAGAATTTCTCCTAAAAGGTAAATGAGATAAATATATGGTAATTATCTTTATAATACAGGCAAATTGTAATTGATGAAATTCCTGTAATAGTCTGCTTAAATTAGATTATGAAAACCGTATTCTTTTCAAAAAGTTTTGAAGCCCATAATTTCGCGAACCTCTTTCAATGTTTTACTGGCGCTTTCGCGCGCTTTTTCCGCACCTTCGCGCGTTACTTTCCTGAGATAAGCGTCGTCGTTTTTGATATCGTAGATTCGTTCACGGATAGGCGTTGTTACGTTGATAATATCTTCGGCCAACTGTTTTTTGAAATCCCCGTAACGGATTTCCGCCCGGTTCCACAAATCGTTATAATGTTGCAGTGTTTCCGGGGAAGATACCGTTTGCATAATCGTGAACAAGTTTTCTATGCAATCGGGTTTAGGAGCATTTAATCCGGCGGGGCCGCTATCGGTCAAGGCCTTTTTCACTTTTTTCTCAATAACTTTAGGTTCATCTATCAGGTAAATGCAATTGCCTTCCGATTTACCCATTTTACCGCTTCCGTCCAATCCGGGAATTTTAATCAATTCTTGCCCGAAATTGTAAGCTGCCGGCTGCTTAAAATATTCGACGCCGTATTTGTGATTGAAGCGCTGGGCATAGTTGCGGGTCATCTCCAGGTGTTGTTCCTGGTCTTTTCCTACCGGTACATAATCGGCATTGTGAATCAAGATATCAGTAGCCATCAAAACAGGATACGTCAACAAACCGGCATTCACGTTATTGGGATTTTGACGCGCTTTTTCCTTGAAAGAAACGGTTTTTTCCAATTCACCCAAATAGGCGTGCATGTTCAGCAAAAGGTAGAGTTCGGCGATTTCAGGCACGTCGCTCTGAATGTAGAGCGTTGCCTTTTCCGGGTCTAAACCGCAAGCTAAATACTCGGAAAGTACATTCCTGACATTGACGTGCAGGAGCGACGGATCGGGATGCGTGGTCAGCGAATGCCAATCGGCAATGAAAAAATAACACTTGTTTTCTTCCTGCATTTTGAGGAAGTTAATTAATGCGCCGAAATAATTACCTATATGCAGGTTGCCTGTCGGACGGATTCCACTTAATACGGTCTTCATACAAATTAAGAATTAAGTATTGAAAATTGAAAATGAGGCGTTTATACTTTTTTCATTCTAATTTTCAATTTTGCGAGCAAAATTACATGAAAATTCCGCGATTTCCAAGCGCGTAAAAACGAAACAGCAGCCTCGCTAAATTTACCCCGACCATACGCACATTATATTTAAAAAAACGCAGGACTCATATATTTAAACGAATTCCAATGATTTCTATAATAACTGTTTCTGAATCCTATCCCCAATCCGATGTTTTTATAAATCTTAAAACGCAACTCTATTCCATAGTAATTACCGCCATTAATTGCTGGTTCCAATTGAGGATTAATTCCTTCTCTCAAAGAAGCTTGACCATACAGCGTAAGATATACTCTGTCGTGCGGTTGAAGTGTTGTGTATAAAGACACAGAAGCATTATTATATCGATCGGGTTGTAAATATCCTACATAAGCGCTTGATATTGAAAAACTAAGATTGGTATGTAAATAATCGGATATTTTGAAAGAATTATTAATTCCCACTATATCTCCTCCTTCCCTCCAATTATAAAAACTATAACTAAAAGGACTTGCTGTATAATGCTCGGAATCGAAATAATAGAAAGGCAAAGGGTGAGAATAATTTACTTTCAAATTTGAATGTAAAGAATCGGAAAATAATCCGGGGGAAATAAATTGTTTTGTATTCAATACAGGGATTATCGCCTCATCAATCAAAAAATCGGTTGTACGAGTGTTCAGAAATATACTGTCATTTATAGATAATGTATCTTGGGGTACATTTAAATCCAATTTCATTTCATAATTCTGTGAATAAGAAATAAATATACTCACAATAAGCAAAATAATTGTAAAAATAAAACTTTTCATCATACCGATCTTTATCTGATTACCTTACTTTTTCCTTGCAATATTAAAAAATATAATAATAAAAACAAAATAAATCCTTATTTTTTTACAAAAATATTTATTTTTAGTAATTACTACATGATGCATTAATTTTAAAATTTAACTTATAACTATATGATAATCATACGAATACGTCCTTTTCTACATAAATCATTGAACGACTGTATTCCAATCGGTAATTTTTTCATGACGATTACGAACATTATTACAAAAACAAAGGTATACTATGGTCGGTCATAATTCGCGCATTGAGGCAAAAAAAATTTCAGACAATTTATGGACGAGTACAGTACAATAACGTTTTCGAAATTAACGACATATACGTTTCCGTTTTGCACTGCTGCTAAAAAATTTGAGGGAACGATTCGTTCATCCATAGATAATTGGTTAATAATCAGAGTAGATTTCATATTTTGCATAAAAATTAACATAGTTTTCCATTAACTTGTGCACGAAATTTCAATTTTATGATATACATTTGTACGTTTAATATATTAATAAAATGGTATTTACAGGCATTCTACACCATTTAAGGAAATTTTTGCTTTTTTTCTTCTTTTGTTTTCCACTAATTGTTTTCTCTCAAAAAAATACGATACAAGGGAAAATTACCGATATTCATTCAGGAGAAGGATTGGCGAAAGCAAGTATTTATGTGATTGAAAATCAATCCGGAGCGATTGCAGATGATAGCGGACAATATGCTTTGTCGCTTCCGTCGGGCAGTTATCTCCTCCGTTTTTCTTATGTCGGCTACAAAACCAAAGAGATTAAAATTAATCTAAAAACTTCCGTTTATCAAGACATACAATTGGTTCCCAACGATTTATTGGAAGAAGTGGTCATTACTTCCAGCCGAAAAGACGAAAACATTACCGGCCTTATCATGGGAATGGAAAGGTTGCACATAGACGAAATCAAGTTGACGCCCGCTTTGATGGGCGAGGTGGATATACTGAAAGCCATTCAGTTATTACCGGGCGTACAAGCGACTTCGGAAGGAAGTTCCGGCTTCAGTGTTCGCGGAGGTTCTCCCGACCAGAACCTGATTCTCTTGGACAATACCACGGTTTATAATCCTTCCCACATGATGGGTTTTTTTTCTATTTTCAACAACGACGTAATCCGCAACATCGAATTGTATAAGGGCGATTTTCCGTTCAAATTCGGAGGAAGACTATCGTCGCTTTTGGATGTTCACAGCCGCGACGAAGCGCCGTCGACAATCAAGGGAACAGGAGGAATCGGCTTAATATCCAGTCGGCTAATGATGGAAGGGCCGCTGGACAAAAAAACGACCTGGATGATAGGCGGAAGGAGAAGTTACGCAGATTTATTCCTTGTATTTGCACCTGACAAAGACCTCCGGAATACGACTCTCTATTTCTACGACATGAACGCTAAATTAACGCATCATTTGCCCGGAAACGATAAATTGGAACTGAATATTTATTCCGGCGTCGATGATTTCGGGGCTACTATAGGCGAGTTCAGTTATGGAAACACAGCCGCCTCTTTGACATGGAGTCACAACCTTTACAATACCGTTTTTGCTAAATTCAGTGTCCATTTTACGAATTATAACTACAATATACAGAGCCATATGGAAAATACCCGAATGAATTGGGATTCAGGAATTACCGACTGGATGTTCCGTGCCGATCTCCACCATCCGATAAGCCGGCAATGGAATTTGACTTATGGTATTTCAAGCATTTTACACCGCTTTCGACCCGGTATTGTAGAAATGGAAGGTTTTGAAAAGAACTACGAACTTCCGATTTCCTATGCAGGGGAACATGCTGTTTATTTGTCTAATGAACAAACGTTTATGGAGCAACTCGATCTCCGGTACGGTCTGCGCCTTTCAACATTCCGAAATATGGATCAAAGCCAACAGGTCTATACTTCTATCGAACCCGGTATCGGCGGGGTTTTCCGTATCAATGAAAATTCTTCCGTAAAAGCCAATTTCAGTCATAATACGCAATACTTGCAATTAGCAAACAATTCGTCCGCCGGTTCGCCGCTGGACGTCTGGTTTTCCGCCGGACCCAAAATCAAGCCTCAAAAAGCCAATCTCTATTCGGCGGGATATTTCCATAATTTTAACGACAATCAATATGAAACTTCTATGGAATTATATTACAAAGATTTAAAAAATGTTGTCGATTTTGCCGAACATGCTCAATTAATTATGAACGAACATCTGGAAGACGAAATCCGTACCGGAACCGGCAAGGCTTATGGCATAGAATGGATGGTTAAAAAGAATAAGGGTAAACTGACAGGGTTTGTCAATTATACGCTTTCGCGTTCGGAGCGAACCATCCCTGAAGTAAACAACGGCAAAACATACCTGGCTCCGTTTGATAAAACTCATGTAATCAATATTATGGCTGCTTATCGCTTGTCGAAAAAAGTGAATATTTCGGCGGCCTGGGTCTTTGCTACCGGTAACCCGACTACTTATCCGGCAGGACGTTTTGAATTGTTCGGAGAATATTTCCCGATTTATTCCGGAAGAAACGAAAATCGAAGACCAGACTACCACCGGTTGGATTTATCGGTGAATTACGTTCCCCATCCGGATTCGAAAAAATGGTGGAAAAGCGAATGGAATTTTTCCATTTACAACGCTTATAACCGGAAAAATCCCTGGACGATTTATTTCAACAGGGAAAACGAAACGGCGGCTCCCTACGCGGAAATGATGTATTTGTTCGGATTTATTCCTTCGATAACATATAACTTCAAATTCTAAGCCAATGAAAAAGCAAGTTTTATTTTGTCTAGTCCTGTTATTCGCAACCGGCGCTTGTACGGAACGAATCGATATCGAAACCGGAAATTCCAAACCATTCATTATTATTTACGGGCTTATAACCGATCAACTCGGAAGCCAAGAAATCCGTATTTCCGAATCGACGTCCTTTTTCGACGACCAATCGAACGCCAATGTTTCCGGCGCCCTGGTAACGGTTACTTCTTCCGAAGGAGAAAGATTCGAATTTGTCGAACAGGAGCATATGCCCGGCTATTATTATTCCGATCGCTGTATAGCAGAAGCCGGCAAACGGTACGATCTAAACGTTACGGTGGATTTTAATCGCGACGGAATACCGGAGCAATATGAAGCTTCCACAACGATTCTTCCTCCCGCATATCTTGATTCGATTAAATTAGTTCCCACAAAAATAATGAACAATCTTAATTATCTCTTATTGGCTTATGGAAAAGATGCTGTTTCGGAAGACTATTATTTATTTCGATTTGCAGTGAACGGCGAATCGGTTTCGGAAAAATTGAGCCGGTATGTGATTACAGACGACGTCCTGTTTAACGGACAAAGAATCGACGGATTAACGTTGCAATGGTTTAACGATGTTTCCAATTGGGAAAACAATACTTCCGAAAGCCGGAACAATTCGGTATATCTGAAAACCGGAGATAAACTGGAGGTGGAAATGAGCATTATTCCTAAAGGATATTATGATTTCATCAACCAATGCCTATCGGAAATAGGACGGGAAAATCCCATGTTCGGAACTCCGCCGGCTAATATCGTTACCAACATAAGCAATGGAGGTGTCGGTTATTTTTCCGGTCATTGTACGACAAAGATAAGTACGGAAGTTCCTTAGATTTTGAATAAAAATAGACCGGATTACTTATCAAACAATAATTGAAAAAGAAATATCAAGCGACATACACAATAAAACAGTTGAAATGCATATCGCTTGATATGACTTAGGCTATATTTTATTCTTCGCTCATGTATGAATAATCCACCTGCGTCGATGGGTTATATGTTTCTTTGATTGCCTGCGGACTGACCCAACGCATGAGATTTGTGTGAAAACCTGCTTTGTCGTTTGT
>JAISOJ010000096.1 GCA_031275735.1 Dysgonamonadaceae bacterium | reverse complement strand
GCCGTGTTCGGCGAGGACTTTCTCTTCGCTGTTGTCGGCCAGGTGTTCGAAAATGACGATGGCGTCGCTTTTGCGTTTTCGGATTTCATCGGTCATTCGTTGGAGAATGTTGATGCGGGATGCGTCGTAGGCCTGTCCGTCGCCGGGCGTGTTGGTGAATCCCTTGGTGAAGTCGAAGCGGTAGCCGTCGATCTTGTATTCTTTTATCCAGTAGGCGCAAACGCTGTCCACGAAGGCTTGGGTGCAGGGGCTTTCGTGATTGAAGTCGTAACCCCAGGAATAACTTGTGTTGGGCGAGGTTGCGTTGTACCACGGGTTGTCGGCTGTTACCGTCCCGTTGTTTTGGTACATCCTTACCAGCGGACTTTGCCCGTAGCTGTGGTTCAGGACCATGTCCATGATGACCGCCATTCCGTTGGCGTGACATTCGTCGATAAAGGCCTTGTAGTCGGCGGCGGTTCCGTAGGCTTTGTCGGGGGCGAAGTAGAAGGAAGGATTGTATCCCCAACTGTCGTTGGCTTCAAATTCGTTGAAAGGCATGAGTTCAATCGCGTTGACGCCCAGCGCTTTCAGGTAGGGGAGCTTTTCCTGTACGCCTTTGATGGAGCGTTGCGCGGTGAAGTCGCGTATCAGGATTTCGTATATGATTAAGTTTTCGGGATCGGTTACGGTATAATTGTCGATTTTCCAGTTGTAAGCGTCGGTTTGGGTGGAGACGACCATAGCAATTTCAGTAGTTTTGCCGGTAGGATAGGGGAGTAGCCCGGGATAAATGGTCGACGGAATATTATTATCGTTCTCCGGATCGGAGATTTTGTCGGCGTACGGGTCGGCAATACGGATGGCATTGTCAATCAGATATTGGCAAATATATTCTTTGTTTGCATCCAAGCCGCCGATTTTTATCCAAAAGCGGTCGCCGTCCTTATTCATTTTGTATGTATCGGAAATCGTCCAATTGTTGAAATCGCCAATCAGATGCACCGACTGTTTTTTCGGGGCAAAAAGAACAAAGGCGAGGGAGTCGTCGCTGATGCGGGTGACGCCGTCGCGAAATGTTTCTGATCCCGCCGGATTATTATTGTTTGGGTTATCCGCCGGATCATTGCAGGCAATGAAAAACAGCGCTAAAGTAAAAAATAGAAAGTGTTTCATGGAGAATTTGAGAATAAAAAGTAAACGGTAAACATGTGAGTTTACCGTTTACCGATTAAATTATTATTGTTTCGCAACCGTATAAGTAAGATTATTCGGGTCGGTCAGGTCCAGTGTTACTAAGTAACTTCCTGCTTCGGCTATTTTTATGTTGTCGCCGCCTAATGCTGCAACGCCGTCTTTTCCGCCCCAGTTTGTTGTCCAAGCTTCATTGAGCCGGAATTTTATTTCGTCATCTCCGGAGCAGGTAATCGTTGCTTCCCAGCGGTGTTGCATGTCATTATAAGTCATAGGAATATCAGGCGTGCCGCTGCCGCCATCGCTCGGCCCCCAACCGTTAATCGACCCTACCACGCCAAGGTTTCCGAACTGTTCCATCGAAATAGTTAAACTGTTCATATCGACGGTAAGTCTATACCAACCGGCTCCCGGGGCTTCTATATTATTTCCCGGATGTTCCAAATTGGTTTTTGCGGAGTTCAAACCATAGTCGTTGCTCCACGACCGGTCCATTGTAATTTTGAAACCACTTCCGGCTGCATCGAAATTTATGTAACCGACATATATTTTGTTGTCTGTCAAAGAACATAATGCCGGAGCAGTTTCAGGTGACCAGCCTTGATATTGACCGGGCACGTATACCCATGCCGGTTGCGGTTCATACGGCGTAATTGTTACCTGTACGGCGTCGGAATATGATACTTGCAATTCGGTTGCAGGCGAACCTGTTGTAGCGCTTACCGCTGTTTTTACACGTAAATAGGCAGTCGCAGGTTCGAGCGCTTTTGCTCCGAGTTCGATAATTGCAGCATTTAATGATTTGTTTTTTAATTCAATGCTTTTTTCCGATGTGGCAGCGTCGACAGAAACAGTCGCATCTGCTGGAAAAGCGTTATTTAACGACATTTGTATTACGTTTGTAATGGGGATGTCTATTGAATACACTGCTGGCGTAAATTCTACCGTAGTAAAAACACCATCCAAATTGCTTGCTGTTATTTCCAAAGAGGTTGGAATGGTCGAAGTAATCACGGGTTTGCTTACATCGGAAGCCAGTATCGGATTATCGCGTTCCGTTTCGCAAGAAAGAAATAGCGAAGATATGCAAACCATGGATAATATGCTGTTTAATATTTTTTTCATATAAAAAATTGTTTAAGAAATTAATATATTAATTATAACCCTGATTTTGAGTTAGATTACCGGGATTCATGCTTATTTGGTCTTCGGGCAGCGGATAGAGATTTCTAAAATCAGGAATTGAAGCGCCTTCGTGTACATTTCCTTTCCATTGCCATTTGTATGATTGGCCTGTAAATTTTCCGAAACGTATCAAATCCTGACGCCGCCATCCTTCCCAATATAATTCACGTGCGCGTTCATCTAAAATAAAGTCAAGCGTCAAATTGTTTGATGATAAATTTGAGGTAATTTTTGCACGATCGCGTAATTCCTTTACATAACCTACTGCTTTGGTTTTATCGCCGCCGCTACGGACAACTGCTTCTGCGTACATCAGGTAAACATCTCCTAAACGAAACAGGGGATAATCCGTATCGACAAAGTCGTTATGACTTCCCTTTGCGCCGGTGGAAGTTGTATTACGGAATTTGAATGTACCGTAGCCAATTTTGGTATCGGAGTTTAATTGAGAAAGGTCTAACGAATGTCCGTCTTTAAAGAACATGGCACGTTTGTCTTCGCTTGTGAACTTGTTGTAGAGTTCGGGACGAATAGTAGCGCCGTTCCAACCGCCAACTCCCATATTGAGAGATCCCATATCGCTCAAGGTTGCCGCTTGAATAACAAAACTCATCCCGCCGTAAGATTGCAAATGCAAACCGTCTTGCGGAATGGTATAGATAAATTCGCTTGAACTGCTGTTTTTGTCGTTGTCTGCTAAAAAAAGGTAGTCGTAATTTGTTCCGATAGCGTAACCTGCGCCCATGATATTTTCGCACATGGTAATACAATCTGCATAGCGGTTAGCGCCTGTCCAGACTTCGGAATTTAGATACATTTTTGCCAGCAACATCCATGCTGCCGCCTTGTCTACTCGTCCGTATTCGTTGGTACGCGGGTCTTTTAAGTCGGGAATAATTGCCAATAATTCACTTTCTACATAATCAAATAAATCCTTACGGTTTTTCTCAACGGGCAATTGTCCGAGTGTTACGTTTTCGTCGATAAAACCCACTTTTCCGAACAGGTCAATCGCATTGAAGTAGGAGAATGCACGTAAAAAACGCGCTTCTGCCCGATATACTTTCACTTCGGGAATAAGGTTGCTTTGTCCTCTGTTGTTGAGTTTCGACTCGGTGGTCATGCTCAGAAATTCGCTTGTTACGCGTGCCTGATAAGATATACGCAAGTACATTGCGCGGATAAACTGATTGGAAGCTGTCCAAGTACAGGTTCCCAATTCGGGAATACCTGCGTCGCCCCAATGAAGCAGCGCTTCATCTGTCGGGATTTCCTGCATTACCCAGTAAGCGCGCATATATTGTCCGTAACCGGCGTCCAAGCCCTGAATGTCGGATGAACCGGCGTCAGTAGGTCCGCTTACAGCCAATCCCGCATACAATTTGCCGAGATTTTGTTTGTATGCATCCGGATTGTCTTTAAAAATTTCGTCGGTAATAATGGAGGGATCTTCGGGAATAACATCCAAATCGCCCATGCATGAATTTAGAACAAGTGTAGCAATTACTGCAAATGCTGCATATTTTGTTGTTTTAAATATATTTTTCATATTGTATTATTCGATTAAAAATTAAAATTGAAACCAAGCAGGAATGTACGCGGACGCGGATATAAATTTTCTATGACGCCGGCTTTATCTCCTCCCGTAGCTATTTCGGGATCGTTTACATTTGCTTTTGTCAGGATCAGAATGTTTTGAACAGAAAAATAGGCGCGCATATCTACTCCTTTTATAATCTGATTGAAGTTATAACCCAGCGTAGCATTGTCCCATTTTAGGAATGATCCGTTTTCAATCCATTCGTCCGAAACACGTTTTATATCATCGGGAGCTTGGTATTTGGCTGATATTATGTTATGCAAATAACTGCCCGACGGATCGAGTTGCGAGCGGTAAGAATTTTTAGAGTCGATGGCATTGTATATATAGTTTCCCATACTGGCACGCCATGCCATTGAAAAATCGAAATTCTTGTACGAGAAATTAGATGCTAATCCCATCGTCGTAACGGGATTCGGACTGTGGAACAAATATCTGTCTCCCTCGTCGAGTGCGCCGTTTTTGTTCAGGTCTTCGAATACGCCTTCAATAGCATTTCCCTTATCGTCGTATACTTGTTTGTATACGTTATAGGTATAGGGAGCATAACCTAATTCGAATATTGCAATCGGAATACCTCCTCCTCCGCCGGCAATATACGTTTTTTCGTTGCTCGATTCTTTCGAATAATCGGTTATTTCCAGTTTATTTAAGGAAATGTTGTAAGCGAGCGACCAGTTAAATGCGCCTTTTTGTTCGTTGCGGATTACGTCCCAGTTCAAACCGAGTTCCACGCCTTTGGTGGAGAATGCTCCGCTGTTCATATACATTTGGTTGGCAAAATTTACGCCTGCCGGTATCATTACATTTGCCAGCAAATCGGTTGATTCTTTGTAATAGAAATCAAGCGAACCATAAACGCGGTTATTTGCAAATCCGAAATCCAGACCGGCATTGTAAGTAGTTGTTTTTTCCCATTTTAAATTAGGGTTGTATGCCAGCGGCAAAACAGGATAAGTATTTGCAGTTCCTATCGGGTATTGCGAAAGGGTATTTGTTCCGAGTGAATACAGCGGCAAGTAACGGTTGATGTTAATTCTTTCATCTCCGTAAAGATTTTGTTGCCCGGTGATACCCCAGCCTAAACGCAGTTTTAAGTTGGAGAAAAGTTCCTGATTTTGCATGAATTTTTCTTCAATTGCACGCCATGCGAAACTTGCAGCGGGAAAAACGCCTGAGCGGTTCTCTTTTGAGAACATGGAAGAATGGTCGTTTCTTACAGTCAGTGTAAGTAAATATCTTTCCATGAACGATAAATTGGCACGACCGAAGAATGAAATCAATACTTTCGGCGTATAAATTTTGTCTAACGGCAATTCGGTCGTACTTATGAGCGCGTGTTTGATGACGTCGCCGCTGTTGTATTCCGTACCGACATTGAATTTTTGGTAAGAATAACCGCCGGTTAAATCCATCTTGAAGAAATCGAATGTATTGTTGTATTTCAAATAGGCATCCAATAGTTGATTGGTAGAATTGCCTTTATTGTGCCATTCGCTTCCTACCGGTTTGGTAACTCCGTTGGCATCGGTAAATATCGTGCTTGCCGTTTTGTTGGTAAAGGAATCTTCAAACCATCTTTCTGTCTGCAAACCTAAATTCAATACGGCATTTAGATTCTTCACAAAGGGAATCGCATAGTCGAACTGCACATTTCCCCACATCTTCCATATATCGGAAGTATGATCAACTTCTTTCAGGAGAGAAACGGGGTTACGTCCCGACAAATTGTTATACGGATAACTGTCGTTGTTGCCATAATCGGCGCCCCATTCGTAATAACCCAGGTATTTTGCATTTTCATCGCGGCTTCCGTTTACATAAACCGGTTTGGTCGGGTCGAAGAAAATAGCGCCGCCGATAGCGTTTTCATCGGCTTTGTTGTATTTTTCGTATGAACCGTTTACATTCACATCTATTTTCAGGGTATTATTGAAAAAAGCGGGATTTAAAGCAACGCTTGCATTTGCACGTTGATAACCCGAAGTAATCAGCACACCGGGGGTATTGTTGTAGCCCACGCTAATGCGAGCAGGTAAAAATGAGCCGATTTTACCTAATGCGGAAAAATTGGTATTCGTTCCTATCGCCGTTTGGAAAATTTCTTTTTGCCAGTCGGTGTTGTACATTGTTCCGTTGTAGCCCAACATGGCAGCCGATGAAGCTTGAAGATTGGTAACGGCGTCAATAAAATCGGATTGACTGAGCGATTTCACTGTCCAAGGCAATGTCATTACAGATCCCTGTACATCGAAATTAAATTTCCATTTACTTTTTCCTCCTTCACTGTGATTGACTGTTGTGCCTTTTTTGGTAGTAATCAAAATGACGCCGTTAGAAGCTCGCGAACCATAAATGGTTGCAGCCGAAGCATCTTTCAAAACCGAAAATGTTTCAATATCGTTCGGGTTAATTTGCGATATGGAAGCATTTTCCAGGGGAAGGCCATCTACCACAATCAGCGGGTCGTTGCTTGCATCCAGCGAAGCGCCGCCGCGAATGCGAATTTGCGATCCGGTTCCGGGATTACCATTGGGAATTACTTGAACGCCCGGCATGCGTCCGGTAATCAGATTGTCTGCCGTTACAATAGGTCCTTTGTTCATGTCCTTTGCTGTCAGCAATTCCACCGAACCGGTAGCATCTGCTTTTTTAACTACACCGTAACCGATGACTACCACTTCGTCCAGTAATTGAGCGTTTTCTTTCAATACAATATTAAAAGTAGAAGTTCCGGCAACAGGCAATTCCTGAGCGACGTACCCGATATAGGAAATGACTAATACAGCATTTTCCGCTACGGTTAGTTGGAAATGCCCGTCAAGATCGGTAACGGTTCCCAAGTTCGTTCCTTTCACCGCGATCGAAGCGCCGATAACGGCTTCTCCTGTTTCGTCCGTCACCTGTCCTTTTACTGTCTTTTGGGCGTAAGTTGCCGAACAAAACAGAAAAAGGAAGAAAAAGAATAAAAGAGATTTCGTACAGAGAAACCGGAAATTTTTAATCCGGCACATTGAGTTTTTCCATTTTTTGTTTTTCATATACTTAAATTTAAAAAAAATAATTCGTTTTCAAATATAGTTTGAATTCAGTACAAATATATTGACTATTAAAGATGAACTGTCTTTCAAATAAACAAAAAGTAAATTTATTTTGTTTATCTTTCTTTTTATTTCATTGATAATAAAAGAATAATCTCAAAAGGAATAATTGAAAAAAGTAAGAGGATTATAAGGCTTCTCTCCTTCGATAATGCGTCAAATGGGGGAGAGGTCATCTGCGTTCCATACAAATTTTCATTACGGTTTCTTCAAATTTATCGCGAGGAATCAAGGAATTGTTCCGATATTTAGAACGGTAGTTATAGATAGTGGAAATAGAATAACGCAAAAAGCCGGCAATTTTGGCGCTATCGGTAATTCCTAAACGCAGCAAAGCGAAAATACGCAATTCGACTGTTAGCTCGGAAGCATGTTTCGGCTGAATTTGTTCCTCTTTGGGTAATAATTTATTAAATTCCTCCACAAAATTGGGGAAAAGTTCGAGGAAGGTTGTATCAAAATTCCGGTAAAACTCTTTCAATTCGTCTTCAATAATCTGAGAAGATTTCAACATTTGAAAAAGTTCTCCTATTTTCTCGCTTGTCGCCTTTTTATTCAGAGACTTACGGTAGGCGTTCAATTTATCGATATAAACAGAACATTGATTCAGGAAGTGTCCGATATATTCCTCTTTGATATGGTTGGTTTCGGAGAGGCGGATATTGGTTTTTCTCAAATTTTTGTTGGTTATAATCAGTTCTTTCCGGATACGGGATAGTTTTTTCATTTGATTGAAAAGATAATAAGTGATTCCGGCTAAAAATAAAGTCAACAGGGCGATAATAATAATAGCGAATTGTAAATTCTTTTGCCGTTTTTCACGTTCCAGTTGATAGGCTTTGTCAATAACCGGAAGAATTTTAGCTATTTGAATATTGCGTAAGCGGGCGTTGTAAAAATTGGCGTCTTCCAGGCTCTTTTTGATGTAACGGTTAGAACGGTCTATATCTCTGTCGTTCAACAAATAAAAAGCCAAATTGCGTAGCGATGTATTTTCTTTCACGGAAGCTTTGACGTCGGCAATAGCCGAGAGTGCCAAATATTCTTTTTGAGCGTTTTCATCGCCTTTCGATTCATACAGATAAGCAATTAATGAAGTCAGAATAGCGTATTCCCTTGTTTCGGGATTTATTTGTGCCAGGTGTGGTAAAAGAATATTTTTTGCCGTTGTGAAATCTTTCGAATCAATGCATTTTCTTCCGTAATTGATGTCAAAAGCATATCCCTGAGACAATACAGACAGTACGGAGTCTTGATATGTGTCTTTTATCGACATAAAATTTCCCCGGTCTTCATTATTGCTATATTCCGCCCAATAAATGTAAATTTCGGCATAAGCGCTGTAATAAGTTGTTAATTGTTCTGGAATCAGGTCTTTTTTCTCAATCGAGTTAAGCAGGTCGATGGCTTCCGTAAAACGGGCAAAAGTGGAATACATACGGGCTAAGCGCATTTTACATTCGGTTATCTGGTAGACATTCTTCCGTTTTGCAGCAAAATCCAGATGCATCTTCACATAATACATTGCCGAATCAAAGGTATAGGCTTCATATTCTTTGTAGAGTTTGGAATAAATTTCATCCCTTTCTTCGAACGAAAGATTCAAGGACAGTTGACGTTTCAAGTCAATCAACCGTAGTTCTTTTTGGCGGTCATATTCCTCTACATTGTCTAAGGCTTTATCCAGATCGGATAATAGCAAATCCAAATTTTTTTTTCTTTCCGTACAACACAGAATAGAAAAAGAAAACAAGACTAAACAAAGTATTTGTTTTTTCATGAATTAAAAAATGATAGCTCCTCCCCTATGCGATTTCTGAGAAAGTACAAAATTACATAAATAAAATGGGAATATATACCTTATTGCTATTTTTCTTCCAACCGTTCAATAAAATTATACTTGGCTTGTCGGGTTTTCCAGCGTTCCCGCGCATAAGCCTGCATATCGGGAACCGTATCTTTTTCATCCACAATTTCGAGTCCCAGCAAAGTTT
>JAISOJ010000001.1 GCA_031275735.1 Dysgonamonadaceae bacterium | reverse complement strand
CTTTCTGCCGGTAACGCAAGAAAAGATTCGCTTTGTTGTTGGAATTTTGTTTTCTTACCTTTGAATATTGCCCTCCTGAGGTATTTTGAGGCAGAAATTTTGCGTCATCTCAAACATTTTGAGGAGAGCCGGATAAAATGCCGGAGCGTGGAAACAACATGCCGTAATTACCGGAACGGAAAATTTTCCCGTAAAAAGAGAAGAGCGCTATGGGGGTCAAAACATATTTCATATAATTACGCGTTTGTTAAAATTATTGTGTAAAACTACAAATAAAAACGAAATTCAGCAACTATTTTTAAATTTTATGTCGATTTTTTTACAAAATAATTTTATGGATATTTACCTGGTTGTTATCCTTGCTGTATAGCTTTAACACACAGATTCCTTTTGGGAAAAAAGCGCCAGGAGTGATTATTTCTTTCCTCCTTCTTCCTAAATAATTTATTCGGAAAGCAAAATCTCTTTCAATTTTTCACGTTTTTTATGGGTTAATTTCAATTCCTTTTCCAAATAGTTTTGTATGGAACCGTATTCTTTTTCTATTCGTTCCAGCGCGTAGGTAAGATATTCCCTGTTTGAATTGAACAAAGCCGTCAATGTTTCCTGTACTTCTTGCGACGAAAATAAATCGGCATTTTCCATTAACGAATAAAAATCGACTAAAAGATCATTAGATAGCATGAAGTCGTTGAGTATCGTTTCACGATCAATGTCTAAAGCCGAAAGAATCAAAGCAGTCGCAATGGCAGAACGGTCTCTTCCCAGAGAACAAAAGAACACAAGCGGGTAATTTTTTTCATCGGATAAGATATCAAACATTTTTATAAAATAATCCGTATTGTTTTCGAGCAAAAAAGAAAAAAAATCTTGAGAATGTATAAAAGCATCTCTCTTTTTCATTTCCCCTGCCAATATTTTATCGTAAAAAACACTGTGATTGTTACCTCTCAACGGGAGATTAAAAATACGTTCGGGTTGGTATTTTATCGGGTGAAAATAATTGTCGTTTTCTGTCCGGAGATCAATAATCGTTTCTATTCCCAGGCTATTCAACACATAGATATCGTATCTGTTTGCCGGGGCTAATGAACCTGAACGGTAGAGCTTACCCCACCGGATTTGTTTTTTTGTTTTATTGAAATAACCGCCGATATCCCTGAAATTAAGTATTTTCTGCATGGGTACCGACCGGCTGGTCGTGATAACCGAATATTCTTTATTGAAAACAAGGTTAAAATAGGTGCGGGCAATACTCGGCATAGACAATACATTTTTGTATCCCACGGAAATATTTTGTTCGGCTACAGGAGAGTTAAGATCGAAAGAATCGGGTCTTGAAGATTCATAAATTTTTACAGATCCCTCTAAAGGAGGATATATTTCCCACTTAATTAAGTAAATACCGGATGGCGTTAATTCGCATACAGCATGGATATCCGGCTTTTCTTTGGTGCAGGAAGAAAAGACAGCTAAATGCAAAAATAGGAAGAACGCTTTTTTAATCATAAAATAAAACTTTTATGTATACTATGCTCGGTATAATTTTGTGTGTAATAAATTAAGAGAAAAGGATACGGGAGGAAGGAAACACGCATCATTTCGTTAGTTGTAAAGAACACATTGTGATTTCTCTTTTCCTTTTCTCTTTTCTCTCCTTTCTCCTGTATCCTGTACAATGCACAAAATTATCCCCACGTTAAGATGTTAGAACAAAAATAGGGAAAAAAATTAGAGGAGAAAATCATATTAAGAACAATTAACAATGAGCCATGAACAATTAACAGTAAAAAATATTTCATTGTTTATTGTTTGATATTCATCGCTCATTGTTAACTATTCATTTTTAGTTGGTTAATACAGGAATTTCGCGTTTAAAGCTTTGACGCAAAGAAATCAAAGTTTCTGTTGAAATTACACCTGGAATTTCCTGAATGCGGCCATTCAATAATTCCATAAAATGCTCATTATCCTTAGCGAAAAGTTTGATCAACATGGTATAGGGTCCGGTTGTAAAATGACACTCCACTACCTCCGGGATTTTTTCAAATTCAGGAACCACTTCTTTATACATGGAGCCTCTTTCCAATTTTACTCCGATATAAGTGCAAGTATTGTATCCCAATACTTTAGAATTAACGTGATAACCGGAACCCACGATGACTTTCATTTCAATCATTTTTTGAATGCGCTGATGGATGGCGGCCCTCGAAACGCCGCACTCTTCCGCTACGTCTTTGAAAGGGATACGGGCATTCTGGGAGATAATTTCCAGAATTTTCCGGTCTAATCTATCAATTTTTTCCATAATATTACCATATAAGAAAGATATCCTTTCGTTATTATTTCTTTACAATTTCATGTAAATCAACCTCAAAAATAAGTGTTGCGAAAGGAGGAATCGAACCCGGTTTTCCTCGCTCGCCATAAGCTAAATCGTAAGGAATATAAAAAATATATTTGGAACCGACCGGCATTAATTGGATTCCTTCCGTCCATCCTCTAACGACTCTATTAAGTGGAAATTCTGCCGGTTTTCCTGCTTTAATGGAACTGTCAAATTCCTCTCCGTCGATAGTAGTTCCTACATAATCTACTTTTACAATATCGGTCTCCGCCGGTTTAGCGCCTTTCCCTTCTTTAATCACTTTATATTGCAACCCGCTTTCCGTAGTTATCACTCCTTCTTTGGATTTGTTTTCTTCCAGGAACTGGAGGTTTTCGGTTTTTTCTTTTACATGTTGCTTTAAAAATATTGCATTTTCGGTTTCGGAAATATACATAGGAATGCTGTCTTTGTCTATCAAAAGATTTTTGTTTAATAAAGCGGATATAAGACCGGAAGCAAAATTATTTTTATTAAGCGTATGGGTAGTATCATCACCAAAGACTTGCTGGTTCATTTGTAAAATAAACTGACTACCGACTTGTTGTCCAATTTGAAGGCCTAAAGCGCGGGCAAACATTTTCTTGTCGTTTTTGTCCACATAGAATCCTTCTTCGAAGGCTTTAATAAAATCATTTACATAAATCGAATCAATTCCCATTCGCGACAAATATTGACCTAAGCCTTGTGCATAAACAAGATCAATTCCTTTTGCATAAGAAAGAGAATCAATATCCGTTTTCAAATCAGCTTTTGGGGCCTGAGCATTGCATGAAACCATAGTTACCATGGCGAAAACCATCATCAATAAAATTGTACTTTTTAATAAACTTTTCATTTTTTTTGTTTTTTAATTTTATAGTGTATAAACATATTTTCTTAAAACTGTGCAAAAGTAATACTTTTCCTGTCAAAAGTAATAAAAATATCCAATATATTTTGTATTTTTGTAATCCTAAATGTGTATTTTAACAAATTATTAGTTTTTGTTGATGGAAAATTTGATTAAAATCTATTGTAAAAATAACAATATTACGCGGTATTTCAATGCCGGTGTTAGTCTTATAGATATAGGCAAAAATTTAGGAATACAGCTATCGTATCCTTTGATTTGCGCTCGGGTAAACAATAAAACCGAATCGTTAAATTACATTTGTTATCAATCCAAAACAGTCGAATTTATAGACATAAGCGACCCGTCGGGGAAAAGAGTTTACGTTCGTTCCTTGTGTTTTGTGTTTGCTAAGGCGGTTGAAGATCTGTTTCCGGGACAAAACTTGTACATTAAACATTCGCTTTCGAAAGGATACTATTGTGAAATTGACTTGAAACGCAAAATAGAAGAGGAAGATGTAAAGGCTATTTTTCGACGGGTGCAAGAAATCATTGAAGCCGACTACCCTTTTCTCACACATGAAGAGAAGAGCGAAGAAGTGATTGCTTTGTTCCGTTCAAAAGGATTAGAAGACAAAGCCCGTTTGCTGGAAACCATCAAAGAGGTTTATTCCCAATACAATTCTTTAGACGGATTCGTCGACAGTTATTACGGCGCTTTATTACCCTCCACGCGATGGATTCGTTTGTTCGGGCTTGAAAAATGCAACGACGGTCTTTTGTTGCGCATTCCTAATCCGGATAATCCAGGAGAGTTGCAGCCTTATGTAAAACAGGAAAAGATGTTGTCTGTTTTCCAGGAATTGTTACAATACCAGAAAACAATGCAAATGACTAATGCCGGCGATTTGAACAAAGCCATTGCAAGAGGAGAAATTTCCATGATTGTAAAAGTAGCAGAAGCCAAGCAAGAAAGAACAATCGCCCGAATTGCCGATGAAATATTGGCCAAGTATGCCGGAGGGGTTCGAATTATACTTATTTCAGGCCCTTCTTCTTCAGGGAAAACCACTTTGTGTAAACGATTGCAAGTACAATTGGTGGCTAATACCCTCTGGCCGGTCGGTATTTCTTTAGATGATTATTATGTGAACCGAGTGGATACGCCTTTAGACGAAACCGGCGAATATGATTATGAATCTCTTTATGCAATTGATTTGCCTAAATTTAACGAAGATTTAAAAAAAATATTGGCAGGGGAAAGGGTTGCTCTTCCCTCTTACGATTTCACACAGGGGAAACGTGTTTATAGAGGAAATAACGTGCATATGGGAAAAAATGCGGTCATCATAATGGAAGGCACCCATGCCATGAACCCGGATTTACTTCCCTGCATTGATCCTGCTTCCATTTACAAAATTTATGTATCGGCTTTAACTTCCATTTCATTGGACAATCACAACTGGATATCGACCACCGATAACCGTTTGCTCCGGCGAATTGTTCGCGATTTCCAATTCAGAGGCTATTCTGCAGTAGAAACGATTGCCCGTTGGCCTTCGGTTCGTCGAGGTGAAGATAAGTGGATTTTTCCTTACCAGGAAAATGCCGACGTTATGGTCAATTCGGCGATGTTATATGAATTTGCCGCCCTAAGACGTATGGCGGAACCTATTTTACAGGAAGTTCCGCAAACGGTTCCCGAATATTCGGAAGCTCGCCGTTTGTTGAAGTTCCTTCGTTTTTTCAATCATATAAATTTGGAGGAATTACCTAACACATCGCTTCTTAGGGAATTTTTAGGAGGCAGTAGTTTCTTGTATTAATCTTAAATAATTAAGGTTTTGATAAAAAATAGTTGAATATTTCATTTTTATTTGTATCTTGTGCAACAATCTGAAAAATTAAAAAGGGAAGATGGAAAAAGAAAAAATACGCATGGAATATGTTTTCGATAATGCGTCTAAAAATAGTCTTTGGACTCATATAGGAACGTCTATCGGTCTTTCCGAATGGTTTGCCGATGAAGTTGTTGATGATGGTAAAATATTTACGTTTACGTGGGATGGGCATGCCATTAATGCTGAAATGACTGGGATTAATCCGAACGTTTACATCCGGTTTCATTGGTTGGAGGACGAAAATCCCAATTCTTACTTCGAATTCAGGCTTCATAAAAATGAATTGACAGGAGGACTGATGCTGGAAATTACGGATTTTGCCGAGCCGGAAGAAAAAGAAGCGGGTATCATACTTTGGGATAAACAAGTGAAAGATTTGAAAAGGTTGTTGGGGCTGTAAATTAACAAATAACAGGAACGCGTTTATTTTAAGAGTAAAAATTGAATGAATCTGTTTCGAATAAAAAAGCTATATTCTTTTATTTTACAAAGTTTCTTCCCCCTATTGCTGGCTACGTTCAGCGTGTGTCTCTTTATTCTGTTAATGCATTTTTTATGGATGTATGTGAGCGATATGGTAGGGAAAGGAGTAGGCATAGTTGTATTAGCCAAATTATTTTTTTATGCGGCGCTTACTTTTACCTCCATGGCTTTACCCCTTTCCATTCTTTTAGCTTCATTGATGACTTTTGGTAATTTGGGCGAACATTTTGAACTTCTGGCGATGAAAGCTTCGGGAATTTCTTTGCTTAAAATAATGAAACCTCTCATTGTCACGGTTATTTTTATTGTTTTTATTTCCTTTTATTTTCAAAACAATATCTTGCCCAAGGCTCATGTCAAGATGAATACCATTATTCTTTCTTTAAAGCAAAAATCGCCGGAGTTAGATATTTCGGAAGGTATATTTTGTCGGGAGATAACCGGTTACAACGTGTATGTCAGGCATAAAGATAAAAAAAGCGGTCTTTTGTTTGATATGATGATTTACGATTATTCCAAAGGGTTTGAAAACACGGTGATTATTGTTGCCGATACAGGTAAAATGAGCGTATCGAACGATCAAAAAAATCTGGTACTTTCTCTTTATAGCGGCGAATTGTATCAAAATCTGAAAACGCGCAAAACCCGTTCTCCACAGGAAAATATCCCTTATGAGCGTGAAATTTTCAGTTTAAGAACGATCCTGATTCCTTTCGATACGAGCTTCAATATGGCCGATGAATCGATCATGGGTAGCAGGGACATCGGAAAAAACATAACGGAATTAACTTCTTTTATTGATTCTGTAAGATATGAAATGGATAGCATCAATACCTTGAGCACTCCTTATTTTAAAAATCGTATCTATTTGAATAAATTCAAACAAACTTCTTCCACCGGACAAAAGAATGTTCAAAAGAATGATACGCTTTTTGCAAAAGGATTCCAAGCCTATTTCGACAATTTAAGTATAAATAACCAATTAGATTATGTTCGTAAAGCCAATACAAAAGTCGAAAATATCAATAGTGAATACATTTACTCGTCCGGAAATCAATCTCATAAAATTAGAATGCTTAGAAGCCATGATATACAACGACATAAGAGGTTTTCATTATCATTAGCCTGTTTTCTCTTCTTTTTTATTGGGGCGCCTTTGGGTGCAATCATCCGCAAAGGAGGCTTGGGGATGCCGGCTGTTTTATCGGTTTTCTTGTTTATATTTTATTATACAGTCGATACTTTTGGGCTTAAAATGGCCAGGCAAGGGGTATGGCCGGTTTGGGAAGGAATGTGGTTAAGTACGGCGTGCCTGGCGTCTTTAGGAATTTTCTTTACATACAAAGCGGTGAACGATTCGGTAGTGATGAATCCGGACGCTTGGAAAACATTCTTCCAAAGACTTACAGGGAAAAGAAACATTCGAAATTATATACGGAAAGAAGTGATTATGACTCCTCCCGTTTACAAGGAGGATATGGAAAAAATAGAAGAGTGGAATATATTGTCGAATAATTATTTAATGAAACACAAACGAATTTCGTTCTACACTGTTTTTTGGAAAAAAAATAGAGACGAGGAACTTGAAATCCTTATTTGTTTGATGAATAACTATATTGAAGATCTGTTAAATTCGGATGAAAACTTGATCATTAGTAAATTAATGGATTATCCGATTATAGGAACGGTTTTCCCCGCTTTTTTGAATAAACCGTTATTGCGTTGGATATGCGCTCTTTTGTTACCCCTCGGATTAATGTTGTATACTATCGCTTTTTTTAGGCAAAAACGGATAAATAATGATTTGAAAATGGTTTGTAAGGTAAATAACGAATTAAAGGAAGAATTAAAAAAAATAATAGAGAAATGATGTACCAATTAAATACGATTGAGGAGGCAATCGAAGATTTCCGAGAAGGGAAATTTTTGATTGTAGTAGATGACGAAGATAGAGAAAACGAGGGCGATTTTATTATTGCTGCCGAAAAAGTGACTCCTGAAAAAATTAATTTCATGATGACTCAGGGTAGGGGAGTTCTGTGCGCTCCAATCACAGAAGAGCGTTGTGTCGAACTTGAATTGGAAATGCAAGTTTCCAAGAATACTTCCATTTTTGATACGCCTTTTACCATAACCGTCGATAAATTAGGGGGAGGATGCACTACCGGCGTTTCCATGTATGACCGGGCGGCGACCATCCGGGCATTAGCCGACCCCAATACGAAACCCGAAGATTTAGGACGTCCGGGACATATCAATCCTTTACGAGCGCGTAGCCGGGGCGTTTTGAAACGGGCGGGACACACGGAGGCTACGGTCGATTTAGCTCGTTTGGCAGGCTTGTATCCTGCCGGCGCTTTGATCGAAATTATCAATCCCGACGGATCAATGGCTCGCTTACCTCAATTATTGAAGCTTTCCAAAAAAACAGGGATAAAAATTATTTCTATCAAAGATTTAATAGCTTATCGTCTGAAATACGAATCTCTAGTAGAAAAAGGGGAAACGGTAAATATGCCTACCCTGTATGGACATTTCAAATTGATTCCTTTCCGGCAAAAATCCAATAGCTTAGAACACATTGCGTTAATAAAAGGGGAATGGAAGAAAGACGAACCGGTTTTGGTGCGTATGCATTCCTCTTGTGCAACGGGCGATATTTTCGGTTCTTTGCGTTGCGAATGTGGTGAACAATTGCATCGATCAATGGAAATAATTGAAAAAGAAGGAAAAGGAGTTATTGTTTATCTCAATCAGGAAGGCCGGGGCATTGGTTTGATGGATAAAATGAAGGCATACAAACTTCAAGAAGAGGGTTTGGATACGGTCGATGCTAATCTTCATTTGGGACATGATTCCGACGAACGCGAATACGGGGTAGGCGCTCAGATTTTGCGGGATATCCATATCTCCAAAATCCGGCTTATAACCAACAATCCGGTAAAACGCGCCGCTTTGGAAGGATATGGCTTAGAAATTGTAGAAAATCTTCCCATCGAAATACCTGTCAATCCGTACAATGAAGCTTATATGCGAACAAAGAAAGAAAAGATGGGGCATAACCTGAGGAATATTAAATGACGAATTTAAAAAATCTTGTGTATCTTTGTATTCATAATTTAATTTTAGAATAAAAATATGTCACAAATTTCCGAACGTTTAGCCGTTTTATCTCCTTCCGAAACTTTGGCGATGTCCCAAAAAAGCGAAGAATTAAAGGCACAGGGGATTAATGTAATCAATTTAAGCGTAGGAGAACCTGATTTTCATACGCCCGATTTTATTAAAGATGCTGCTAATAAAGCGATAAAAGATAATTTTTCATTTTATTCGCCTGTTTCGGGTTTTCTTTCTCTGAGAAATGCTATTGTGGATAAACTGAAACGGGAAAATAACTTGGATTACAAACCCGAACAAATTGTTTGTTCCAATGGCGCCAAGCAGTCGATTTGTAATGTTATTCTTTCTATTATTGATCCGGGCGACGAAGTTGTTGTTCCGGCTCCCTATTGGGTTAGCTATGTGGAAATGGTAAAATTGGCAGGAGGAACCAACGTGATCATTTCTGCCGATATAGGGCAAAATTTCAAAATCACGCCGACCCAATTGGACGCAGCTATCACTCGCCGAACAAAAGCGCTTATCCTCTGTTCGCCTTCCAATCCGACGGGAAGCGTGTATACTCGGGAAGAATTAGAGGGCTTAGCCGGCGTTTTGGCTAAGTATCCGGATATCGTTATTATTTCCGATGAAATTTATGAACATATCAACTATATAGGTAAACATGAAAGCATCGCCCAGTTTTCGGAAATCCGAAATAGGGTAGTGGTGGTTAACGGCGTATCCAAAGGCTATGCCATGACCGGTTGGCGCATGGGATGGATTGCCGCCCCCCAATGGATTGCTTCGGCTTGCAATAAATTGCAGGGGCAATACACTTCCGGTCCAAATTCGATTGCCCAAAAAGCTTCCGAAGCAGCCTACAAGGGTCAGCAAGATTGTGTGGAAACGATGCGTACTGCGTTCGAGCGACGCCGTAACTTAATGGTCGAATTAGCGAAAAAAATTCCCGGATTCAAAGTAAATCAACCGCAAGGAGCATTCTATTTATTCCCCGATTGTAGTGCATATTTCGGGAAATCGTTCCAAGGTAAAAAAATCGAAGACTCTACGAGCCTGTCAATGTTCCTTTTAGAAGAAGGACATGTAGCAGCTGTGGCTGGTTCGGCTTTCGGAGCACCTAATTACATCCGTTTTTCTTATGCTACTTCGGACGAACAATTGATAGAAGCTATGCAAAGAGTGAAAGAAGCCTTGAAAAAGTTGGAATAGAAGAATTGTTTCTTACAAAAAGAGACGGGTGTCATCAAAATGAATATCGCTGAACTTTATTCTATTTTTCAAAAATACCCGGTAATATCGACCGACAGCCGGAATTGCCCGGGTAATGCCCTTTTTTTCGCATTGAAAGGCGATAAATTTGATGGAAACGATTATATCGAACAAGCTCTCGAAAGCGGTGCGGCTTACGCGGTGGGCGATCGAAACAATCTACCTCGATCGGAACGAATTATCAAAGTCGATGACGCTCTTCGGTCTTTGCAAGATTTGGCGAATTACCATCGCAAGCAATTGAAAAAGCCGGTAATTGCAATTACCGGAACGAACGGTAAAACGACGACAAAGGAACTAATAGCAGCCGCTCTATCGTCTCAATACCCTGTCCTTTATACACAGGGAAATTTAAATAACCATATAGGCGTCCCCTTGACTTTGTTGCAATTACAATCCGGACATGCTTTCGCCGTTATTGAAATGGGAGCGAATCATCCGGGCGAAATCCGGAATTTGTGCCGGATTGCCGAACCGGATTATGGCCTGATCACCAACCTGGGAAAAGCCCATCTGGAAGGATTCGGCTCTTTTGAAGGCGTTGTTCGAACAAAAACCGAACTTTACGATTTTCTCCGCGAAAAAGGCGGAATAATATTTTGCAATTCGGATAATCCACTATTGAGAGGTTTGTCCGATTACCTTTCCACCGTATATTATGGAACGACGCAAGAAGCTTTTGTTTACGGTACAATCACGAAATCTTCGCCTTATCTCCATTTGAAATGGACGAAAAATGAAGAAACGTACGAAATAAAAACGGCTTTGGCAGGAACTTATAATTTTGAAAATGTATTGGCAGCTATTTGTATCGCTTCTTATTTCAAAATTGAAAATCAACGAATCAACCAAGCCATTGAAAATTATATTCCCTTGAACAACCGTTCGCAAAGTCGAAAGACCGATAGAAACCAATTGATTATCGATGCGTACAACGCTAATCCGAGCAGTATGGAAGCTGCATTGGATAACTTTCTTTCTTTGCCGGTATCTCCCCGTATGGTGATACTGGGGGAAATGAGAGAGTTGGGAAAATACAGCGAAAAGGAACACCGAAAAATTGTCGAAATCCTAATTCAAAACAAAATCGACCGAGTTATTTTAGTAGGAGAAGGGTTCACGAAATTAACGGGACTTCCCGAAGAGTGGACGGTTTTCCAACAAACAACTGATTTGATAAGTTATCTTGCCGGAATAGAAATCAAAGGTTATACCCTATTAATAAAAGGGTCGCGCGGAAACCAGTTGGAGAAAACCATTGATTTTCTGTAAAATAGCCTTAAAAATTGTCCGACGGGACATTAACTATTAGCGGTACGGGACCGATGCCGCGTATCATTCTTGGAAATGAACAGATTGGCGATAAAAATCAACTCAAAACCGTGCGGAATTTCATTAGAAGAAATGCGCAAATCGGCTACGGAAGTGAGGACCAAAAGTCAGTCAAAAGAAAAGAAGAAAAGCATTTGCTGAATTTTTGCTACTACCAATCATCTGTTTTATTCGGGCAGTCATCAAGAAATGATTCGACAAGGGGGCATACCCCCTTTTATACACCGTTTCTACATTGCGAGCCTCTGTAGACGCAATATGAAAAAAAGATAGACGTAGTTGCCGAGGCAAGATTGATATCGCTATAGCGAGCTGTCCGCCGGATTTGCTTAATGGTCTCTTCGCCTGCCGGTAGACAAAATGGTTGAATTGAAGCATATAGACAGTATCTCTCGTATATCTGTTGCGAAGATATTAAAATTCAATAATTGATACTATTATTTGATTTTATGAATCTTGTTATATTTCATAGGACGTATTGCGGATAACCATTTTATTATTTACGGTGGCATTAGGTATTGATCTATGCTCTTTTAGCTTTTTGCTGCAATCTCAAAAATAGCCCGTGCATCCGCCATGTCTAACCGGCGGAAATTACCTAAAGCTCCGCCCGAATTGATTTTCAATTTACAAATCAATTGATCGATATCATCTTTTTTAGCGCCTAATTGCTCAAAATTAACCGGCAGCCCAAGAGACGAAAAGAAATCTTTCAAAGCTTGAATACCTTTTAAAGCCGTTTCTTTTTTATTGCCGGTATCTTCGATACCCCAGACGCGTATGGCAAATTGTACAAACCGGTCGATTCCGGAAGTATATACATATTGCATCCAAGCCGGAAACATAACTGCCAAACCGGCGCCATGAGCCACATTATACAAAGCGGATAATTCATGTTCCAAACCATGTGTGGCCCAATCTTCTTCTCGTCCAACGCCGCATATCCCATTGTGGGCAATAGTTCCTGCCCACATAATGTTGGCGCGGGAATCGTAGTTTTCCGGTTCTCTCAATACAACCGGCGCTTCTTTGATTATCGCTAATAAAACCGCTTCACACAACCGGTCGGTCACTTCTACGCCGGACGTTTGGGTAAAATAGCGTTCCATTACGTGTGCCATCATGTCTGCGATACCATTGGCTGTTTGGCTAGCCGGTAAAGTAAAAGTTAATACAGGGTCCATAATAGAAAAAACGGGGCGGAGAAGAGGGCTTCCATGTCCTCGTTTTAAAGCTCCTTCTTCTTTGGTAATTACTGTGTTGGGAGAACCTTCACTACCCGCTGCAGGAATAGTCAAAACAGTCGCTACCGGCAATGACCGGTTGATCGTCACTTTGCCGTCGAAAAAATTCCAGAAATCGCCGGCATAAGGAACTCCGGCGGCAATGGCTTTAGCAGAATCAATAACACTTCCTCCACCTACCGCCAAAATGAAATTAACATTTTCTTTCCGACACAATTCAATACCCTTATACACTAAGGTATCAACCGGATTGGGTTGCACGCCGCCTAAAGTAACATAGTCGATAAATTCATCACGCAAATAATTCTTTACTTCCGCCAGAAGACCGCTTTTAACAGCAAATTGACTGCCGTAATGAACCAATACTTTCGTACCGCCATACTTTTTGATTAAAGCGCCTACATGTTTGACGGTGTTTTTACCGAATATAAATTCGGTAGGACTCCAAAATTTAAAATTATCCATAATAATACAAATATTATACAATTATTACAATTTAATATAGCTGCTCATGCCTACATTTAAAAACAAAAATAAGTATAAATTTTGAAATAGATAGAAATTCATTACCTTTGTTCATTACTTTTTAATTTAATTTACATGAAGAAACAATTATTTTTAGGAGACGAAGCTATTGCCCAAGCCGCAATCGACGCGGGTTTATCGGGCGTTTATTCTTATCCGGGAACGCCTTCAACCGAAATTACCGAGTACATCCAGAACTCTCCAACCGCTCAAAAACGGGGTATTTATTCCAAATGGTGTAGCAATGAAAAAACAGCCGTAGAAACCGCTTTAGGAATGTCATATGCCGGAAAGCGGACGCTTTCGTGCATGAAGCATGTGGGATTAAACGTAGCTGCTGATGCTTTTATGAACGTTGCTATGTCGGGTATCAACGGAGGAATGATTATTGTTACAGCTGACGATCCATCTATGCATTCATCTCAAAACGAGCAAGATAATAGGACATATGGAAATTTTGCCATGCTCCCGATTTTCGAACCTTCCAATCAACAAGAAGCCTACGATATGATTTATGAAGGATATGATTGGTCCGAAAAATGGGGATATCCTATTCTGTTCCGCATTACAACTCGTATGGCACATTCGCGTGCAGGAGTTCAAACTCGTGAACCGAAAGTGCAAAATCCTATCCGGTTGGAAAAAGATGCGCCCATGAAATATATTTTGTTGCCGGTCATTGCTCGTCAACGTTTCAAGGCTCTACTCAAAAAACAAAAAGAATTTCTCCAGGCTTCCGAAACATCCAAATACAATCAATTATTCGGATTATCCGATTCGCTCGATAACGAAAATATGAATGCAGCACACAAAAAATGCCGTTTAGGTATTGTGGCTTGTGGTATTGCTTTTAATTATTTACGTGAAAATTATCCGGACGGATTTGAAAATCCTGTGTTGAAAATCAGCCAGTATCCACTTCCTCGAAAACAATTGTTTCAATTAACTGAAGCTTGCGATGAAATCCTGGTTTTGGAAGACGGATACCCGGTTGTGGAAGAACAATTGAAAGGCTATTTGGGAATCGGATTAAAGATACACGGTCGTTTAGACGGAACGCTTCCTCGCGATGGAGAATTGACTCCTGATAGCGTCCGAAAGGCGTTAGGAATGGAAGTAGCTTCCTATTATCAAACGCCGGCAGTTGTTGAATCACGTCCGCCCGCTTTGTGCGCAGGCTGCGGTCATCGCGATGTATACGAAGCTTTGAATGAAGTGTTAAGAGAATACGAAGGAGCTAAGGTGTTCAGTGATATTGGTTGTTATACCTTGGGAGCCTTACCACCTTTCCGCGCTATTGATTCCTGCATCGACATGGGCGCGTCCATTACTATGGCTAAAGGCGCCGCCGAAGCGGGTATTTTTCCGTCGGTAGCAGTCATTGGCGATTCGACTTTTACGCATTCGGGAATGACCGGTCTTTTGGATTGTGTCAATGCAAACGCTAATGTGCTGATTATTATTTCCGATAACGAAACGACTGGTATGACCGGCGGGCAAGAATCGGCTGCCACAGGACGTATTCATTCTATTTGCAAGGGTATAGGTGTAAGTCCGGAACATTTGCTGGAAATTGTTCCTTTGAAAAAAAATTACGAAGAAATGAAAAAAATCATTCGCAAAGAAATAGAATATCAAGGCGTTTCGGTAATTGTTCCTTGTAGAGAATGTATCCAAACACATGCGAGAAAAGCAAAAGCAAAAAATAAGAATAATTAAAAAAAATGATTAATCAATGAAAACAGATATAATTTTAGCGGGAGTCGGCGGTCAAGGTATTCTTTCTATTGCCGCCGTTATTGGGAAAGCTGCTCTGGAAGCTGATCTTTATATGAAACAATCCGAAGTACATGGAATGAGTCAACGGGGAGGCGATGTTCAGTCGCATTTGAGAATCAGCGATCAACCAGTCGCTTCCGACTTGATTCCTTTAGGAAGCGCAGACATTATCATCTCGCTCGAACCTATGGAGACTTTGCGTCATTTGCATTATTTGAAAAAAGACGGTTGGGTAGTAACAAATAGCAAGCCTTATGAAAATATTTCCAATTATCCGGAAATGGAAAAATTGTTGGAAGAATACAACCGCTTACCTAATAAAGTCATTTTGAATACGGAACAAATAGCCAAGGATTTAGGTACGCCCCGTTCCGGTAATGTGGTTTTATTGGGATCTGCATCTCCCTATATAGGAATTGATTTTGCTAAATTGGAAAGCGGTATCCGGCAGATATTCGAACGAAAAGGGCAGGAAATAGTAGAAATGAATTTGAACGCATTGCGAGCAGGGAAAAAGTGTGCAGTTGAACACTAATTATGATATATCCCGAAAATTTTGAGCAAAAAATAGGTTTCGATAAGATACGGCAATTAATTACCGCTCGATGTTTATCCTCGCTCGGAGAAGAAAAAGTTGCAGCCATGTTTTTTTCTTCCAACGTTGATTTTATCCAAACTCAATTGTACCAAACACAGGAATTTATCCGGATTATTCGAGAGGAAGACCGTTTCCCTGTCAACTATTTTTACGATGTTCGCGGCGCCTTGAAAAAGATTCGAATTGAAGGAGCTTATCTGATTGAAAAAGAGTTGTTTGATATTCTTCGTTCGATGGAAACCATCGACGAAATTCTCCGCTTCTTTCAATTGAAACAAGAATCGGATAATCCGATTTACCCTCATTTGCAAGCATTGGCGGCAGACGTTCCTTCTTTTCCCCAATTGATTAAGCAAATCAATGCCATCTTGGATAAATTTGGAAAAGTAAAAGACAGCGCTTCACCCGCTTTGGCGGATATCCGGAAACAGTTAACCCAAACGGCCAATAGTATATCCCATACTTTGCAAAGCATTTTACGCACTGCGCAATCGGAAGGCTTCGTTGATAAGGAGGCGACGCCGACCCTGCGCGACGGGCGTTTGATGATTCCCGTTTCACCTGCTTACAAACGCAAACTCAAGGGAATTGTCCACGACGAATCGGCTACCGGTAAAACGGTTTTCATCGAACCTGCCGAAGTAGTTGAAGCAAATAATAAAATTCGTGAACTGGAAAGCAAGGAAAAACGCGAAATTGTCTGTATTCTCACAGCTTTTACCGATCAAATTCGCCCCTTGATACCGAAAATTGAGATTTCTTATCAATTCTTAGGCGTCATTGATTTTATTCGAGCCAAAGCATTGTTTGCTATCGAAGTAGAAGCTATTTCTCCCATTGTAGAATCCCGACCGAAAATCAACTGGATGGGAGCGGTTCATCCTTTGTTGTATCTTTCGCACAGAAAACAAAATAAACCGGTAGTTCCGCTTGATATCAAACTCGAAGGAGGCGCGGAAGAAGGAGTGAGGAGAAAGGAGTATGAAGAAAAAGGGATAGAGAAACGGAAGCAGGAAAACGGAAGTCGAATAAACCAAAGAATCCTGATTATCTCCGGACCCAACGCCGGCGGTAAATCGGTTCTTCTCAAAACGGTAGGCTTATTGCAATACATGTTGCAATCGGGCTTATTGATTCCGGTTAACGAACGTTCACAGGTGGGTATTTTCAACGATATTTTCTTGGATATAGGGGATGAACAATCCATCGAAAACGATTTATCGACTTACAGTTCACACCTGACCAATATGAAGTTCATGCTTAAAAACGCACGTCCGGATTCTCTGATTTTAATTGATGAATTCGGAAGCGGCACCGAGCCTCAAATCGGCGGGGCTATTGCAGAAGCCTTGCTTCATCGTTTCAACGAAAAAGGCAGCTTTGGCGTTATCACGACACATTACCATAACCTGAAAATCTTCGCTGAAGGGCGCGAAGGCGTTGTTAATGGAGCGATGTTGTATGATCGTTACAAGATGCAACCTTTGTTCCAATTATCTATCGGCAATCCGGGGTCGTCGTTCGCTGTTGAAATCGCTCGTAAAATTGGTCTTCCGGAAGACGTCATTTCCGAAGCTTCCGAAAAGGTCGGACAAGATTATGTCAGCATGGACAAATATTTACTGGATATTGCTCGTGACAAACGATACTGGGAATCCAAACGACAGCAAATCCGTCAACAGGAAAAACGTTTGGAGGACTTAACCAAACATTACCAATCGAATTTGGAAAAGATGGAAATGCATAGAAAAGAATTGATTACCCAAGCTAAAACCGAAGCCGAACGCTTACTTTCAGAGGCTAACGCCCGGATCGAAAATACCATTAAACAAATTCGTGAAACGCAAGCGGATAAAGAGAAAACAAAGGAAACCCGTCGGTCGTTGGAAGCGTTCAAAGAATCATTAAAAGAAGAAGCGGATACGGAAAATGAAATCGTTCGTAAAATCAATAAAATAAAGGACAGAGAAGCGCGGAAGAGGAACAAAAAGCCGGAACGGCAACCGGTTTTCAATTCGGAAATCATCGAAGTGGGAGATGCTGTCAGAATAAAAAGCCAGGGAGCAGTCGGCGAAGTGATTGAAAAAAAAGATAAAACCTTGGTCATTGCTTTCGGATCAATTAAAACAACCGTCAAGACAGAACAAATCGAAAAAATCAGTAACAATCAAATCAAGAAAGGAACAATACAACATTCCGTTATTTCCTCCAATGCTTCCGATTCCCTATCGAAAACAAAATTACAATTCAAACCGGAAATTGATATTCGAGGAATGCGGAGCGAAGAAGCTTTGCTAACAGTTACTTATTATATCGACGATGCTATCCAATGCAATGCCGGACGAGTCCGTATCCTTCACGGGACGGGGAGCGGCGCTTTACGGCAAATTGTTCGCGATTATCTGAAAACGGTAGACGGAATCAAACGGTTTCAAGACGAACATGTTCAGTTTGGCGGCGCCGGAATTACCGTTGTAGAGTTCGAGTAAAAAAGTCAAAGAACAATATAATTTTTTGTAACTGTCAGATTAAATCTTGATTATTACACTATACCGAGCATAGTATAGAAACGTTTCCAACTCTTGCCTGACTGGTATGTTCTCGAAAAATTTGATAACCGCCTGCTCGAAAAGTTTCTTTCATCACTCCGTTTAGATTCTATCACTAGAAAACGAAAACCAAAACTCTCCGGAGAAAAATTTCCGGATCACTTTGGTTTTCCTTCTCATAAAACAAATTTAAAAAGAAATATTTAATGCGGCTATTTTTTAATAATTTTATAATTACAATTGCCTTTCTCTGTGAGTATTTTCACAATATAAATTCCTTTCTCCCAATTTGAAGTTGAAATCGTTTCTTCTTTGTTCAAATCATTAATAATTTGTATTGACCGACCTTGAGTATCTTGAACAATGACTTTTTTAACCGGATATTGACTCAAAATATTCAAATAATTATCTATAGGGTTAGGATATAATTTTACCTTATTTTCATCTACAAGGCCGGGATTTACCAAATTTGCCCCCGAAGCATGCATATAAACCGGAACTATATTCATTGATATTTTCCGTTTTTCAGGATCATAATCTTCAATAGGTTTCCACGTTTGACTTTTATACACATAAACGGTAGAATGAATGGATTCTTTAGATGAAGCAATGGCAACTTCCGTATTGACCGAAGACATCCCTTTTATCTCTATGTAAAAGTTACCCAGCACTGATACCGGTTGAGGAAAAACCACGGTTGTATAACCCGAAAGATTAATGTCATAACCTTTGAAAGTGGTTGATGCTAAAACACTTCCAGGCTTATTATCTTTTTCGTCATAAATAGAAATGGTGTAAGTCCTTCCATTGATTCCGGTAGCATTGATGACAATCATTAGTAAATCTATTTGAGAGATAGTTCCATTTGCCTGATTGATAAATTTCTCAGCTAATATAGCATAAGTAGTGTTAGTACCGGTAAGGTAAGTTCCATCAGCAAACTGGTGTATAGTGTTTCCTTCGTCTCCATATGGAATATTCCACACTTTAGCCTCTCCGCCTACTTTTATATAATCGTCCAATGTTATTGTATTGGAACCTGCTTCATTGCTTGCTGTAAGAGCAACAGCATAGGCATTATTGCCTTGCGGATAATTTACGACAAATGTAGAGTTATTAGATGTGTTGGGAGTTACACCCTCTAAATGCCATTCCCATTGATTAGGTGCATACGATGATTTGTCTGTAAACGTAACCGTCCCGCCCGCAAAAGGTAATAGTTGTCCATGATCCGGATAAGTTGTGAAACCTGTCGATGAAGAGGAAAATCCGGCAACAGGAATTCTTTTATTAATAAAAACCGTATCTTTTAAAGAAGAGGATCCCAAATGATTCGACACATTTAATGTAACGATATAAGTTCCGTCTTCAGGATATTTTACGGATGGATTTGCTTCAACGCTTCTTTCCGGAACTCCTCCAGGGAAGAGCCATTCCCAATTCACCACCGGACCTGTAGAGCGGTCTGTAAATAAAATCTCTTCATCTGCAAGAAATTCAGCAACTTCCTCCGGAGTATATGTACCTGCAAGAAAGTTTGCCGCAGGAGGTTCTGCACCGCAGGGAATGGAGGCAGAAAGCTTAATGTCGGGACGATTGCTGTTTAGCGTCCCATTACTTGTCGGGACGATAGTCGCATTTGAAGTCCAACGTAAATGCTTATCGACTGCTGTCGAATAATGGCAATTGGAACTAGAATATTCGGAACTTCCGGAGGTATAAATACGAACTAATACTTTTAAATTCTTTTTTCCTGAATATTTAAAAGGCTCAGGAAACGTAATCGTAACCCAACCGGCTTCATTAACCCAATCATTCGAGCTTTCATAAACTAAAGTCGCTCCATCTATTTCATTACTCCATTTCGTAGCTGTTAAAACATCATCTTCTGTTTCTGTTAAATAAACAAGAAGCGTGCGTGTTCTTGAAGAAGCGTTTTCGGCATACCATGATATCTTGTCAATTAATGCGCCTTTTTCCAAGCCTAATTCTTGAGGAGTATAAATTGCCGAACTGAGGGCTTGCCTTTGAGAGGCTCCTAATGGATACTGTGACGTCCCTGACCCATTTCCGGAAATAATTTCTTCGTCACAATAATACTCTTTTGCAACAATCTCGATCGTTCTTGTTTTAGTATTTTCAGTTTCAGTTCCTTTATTAATTGTTAATGAAACGGTATATACGCCCGGATTATTGAAGGTAACTAATGGTGGATTTTCGTCGGTTGAAACAGCGGGCGTTCCCTCTTCAAAATTCCACTCCCATGTATTGGCGTTACGAGAAAGATTAGTGAATTTAATAGGTTTACTTGCATACATTTCATCCCTTTTCTCATCAGTAGTAAAATTGGCTTTTACGTATTCATAATCCAAAAAAACGCCTTCTACAAATTCTTCTCTTGTATTATAGGGATCAAGATATGTAACCATTTTTTCAGATCCTTTATCCCAATGATACCACAATTTACCATAATAATTCGACCCATTTTTATAATTACAACTTGAATTTCCTCCTGTTAATGTGCCTACAATTAATTTATTTTGGTTGAATAAAGGCGATCCGGAAGAGCCTCCTTCCGTTACGCTATGTCCGGTAGCAGTCTCAACAAAATAAAGAAGCCAATGTGCATCCGGCGCTCCGGGGCCACCATCTCCCGGCCACATCGTAGAAGAGGGCGGAGAAGTAAACGTAGATATTTTTTTTACGTCGCCGGCCGGGTGGTGGATACATACGCCGCTTGTAGCAGGAATGTTCCTTCTATCCCATCCATTAAAATAGACATCATAATGTTCGGGTATAGGATTATTCAGACGCAAAAGCGCTCCATCGGAACTTCCTTGCATATCCAAATTAACTAATATTTGCGCTCCGGTCATTGTAGGACATGAAGGATCGGTGCCTAAATTGATACATCCCTCATATTCATAATTGAAATAAAAAATGACTTTATCCATTGACGATTGATTTATATTTTCAAAACAATGGAAGGCGCTTAAGAAAAGGGGATCAAAATCGCTCAAGGTATTATTAATCATAGAGCCGGTACAAAAATATATATATCCATTTTGAGGAATTACTACCCTCGCAACGCCTCGTTTCTGATTTTGCCAATCATCCCCTTCCGGGCAATTTATATTAATCATACAAGATTCGGATTCTCCCCGTATTTTTGAAAGACCCTCTCCTTTCGGAACTATCAAATGATTATAACCGTAAGCAATTCCCGATATTTTTATTTGAGGAAAAACAATTTCACCTGAAGAAACCTCCGGAGAAACATATTCCAAAATTATCCGGTCGCCACTTATAAATTCAGTTGCAAACCCGCTTTTTTTTGCATTGGTCCGATAAGTGTAGGCGCCTAATATTTTTGAATAATCAGGATTGTAAATGAATAACTTACCTCCTTCAGGGATGATAAATTCATCATAATGCAACAAGATAGCAAGCGCTTCCGGAGCATATATTTCCAAATTCCATATGTGTTGTCCATCGGGAAGCGTAGACCATTTACCGCTATTTTCGACCGTTAAATCGGATGAAATAATTTTAGCGCAGCGAGGAGGCATTCCTAAACTATCCAGCTCATTATCTTCTGCTAAAAGTTGATCTATATCAAAATCAATTACAGCTTCGTACGTTTGTATGGAACTTTTTAAATTGAAATTATTAAAAGAAAGACTTGGCGGCATTCCTCCTTCACTGATTTGCGCCCCCAAAGGCATTGCCCAAACTATTATTAATGAAATAACAATTAGTTTTAAGCTGCATATTTTACTCCCTGTTTTCATTGTTTGTTTTAACATATTGATATATTTAATTGAAGTTACAAAGTAAATAAAAATATTTATACTATCAAAATATCAATTTGGGGAAAAAACGAGGCAAACCTCAAGTTTGCCTCGTGCAAAATCCGAATATTGTTGCAAAGTAATGTAAAAAATATTACATTTGCCCAAAAAACAGAATAATTGGACTTTACACATTCACAAATATTATTTGCGTTTTTTCTAACTGCCATTGCCGGTTTGTCGACCGGAATCGGTAGTTTAATCGCTTTACTGGCAAAGAAAACCAATAAAAACTTTCTCAGCATTTCCTTGGGATTTTCTGCAGGAATCATGATTTATGTTTCTTTTATGGAAATGATGCCCCGAGCCTTGCAAGAGTTATCTGCCGGTTATGGAGAAAAAACAGGCACTTTATACCTGATTTTCGCTTTCTTTGCCGGAATCGTCTTAATAAATCTGATCGATTTTCTTATACCGGAACAAATCAATCCTCACGAGGCTCACGAAGTGGAGGAGATGTATAAGAGTACCCAGTTGAAAAGAACCGGAATTATGGTGGCTATTTCTATCAGCATTCATAATTTTCCTGAGGGAATTGCAACATTTACTTCTGCTTTAAGCGCTTTGGATGTGGCTATTCCTATTACGGTAGCAATTGCCATCCATAACATCCCCGAAGGGATTGCTGTCGCCGTACCGATTTACCATGCCACAGGCAACCGGAAAAAAGCTTTCTGGCTTTCTTTCTTATCCGGCCTCTCAGAGCCGGCAGGCGCGCTACTCGCCTTTTTATTTCTTACTCATTTTTGGACGCCTACTTTAAACGGATTGATCTTGGCTGCTGTTTCGGGCATCATGCTTTTTATTTCCTTAGACGAATTATTGCCTTCTGCCGAAAAATACGGAAAACATCATCTTTCTATTATTGGCGTAGTATCAGGTATGTTGGTAATGGCTCTAAGCTTATTTTTGTTTATATGATACTGTTACAAAATTCGACTGCTTTTGCCAATCCGATGTAATTTTTGGCACATATCGTGAAAGCGCATTTTCTCATAAATATCCTATTTTAGCAAGTAATGTCTGTATTTTTTGAGTAGATAATTCCCAATCGTAATTTTTGATCTGCCGGTAACCGGCTTTAATTAAGTGTTGCCTTAAAGCATTGTCGGTTAATAATGTTTTCATGCCTTCGGCAATGGACGAAGTATCTTTCGGGTTACAGTAATAAGCGGCTTCTCCGCAAACTTCCCGCAACGGTTCAATGTCTGACGCCAGAACAGGACAACCCTGAGCCATCGCTTCTATTGGCGGCAATCCAAATCCCTCATACATAGAAGGATAAGCGAAAAAAACGGCACGACGGTAATAAAACGATAAGTCTTCGTCGCTGACCCTGCCCAAAAGTTTTATCGAAGGGTGATGAAAATCAATCATACCTTTCTCTTTGAATACGGTACCCGAATCGCCGACAATATACAATTTTATATTTTCCAAGTTCAAAGAAAGAAAAGCTTCTACTGTCCGGGAAAAATTTTTTCTCCGATCGCGAGCCGAAACCATCAGTACATAACGTTCTTTCCATTCAGGATTATTCCTGTCTGTTTCGTTTTGCTTCGGGCAAAGTTCCGGAGGAACAGCATCGGGGATTACCGCCACTTTATCTTCTTTTATTTTCAGTAAATCAACAATTTCATTTTTGGAAAATTGACTTACTGTAAGAACCGAAACGGCTTTCCGCGCCAAAATCGGCGTCAGTATCTTATAAACCAAGGTATAAGAAAATGAAAACCATTCGGGGTATCTCCAAAAAGACAAATCATGGATAGTCGGCAAATGATTTTTATATAATACGGGCCCTAAACCACTGAAACTGATTAATAAAGCGCCGTTTTTCCTTTTCATGAAGCAGTACAAATCCACTTGTTCCCAAAGATGGGATTTCCTTTTTCCGTAATATTCCACAGGAAAGGGATAATCTTTCCGAGGCGTATCAAAAGGAGCTACCACCGTTATCGCCATACCGGATCGACTCATTGCCCGGCACATCTCGTAGCTAAAACGAGGAATACCGGCTATATGATGAGTAAGAAAACGTCCGTTAATATAAATCATTTTTATCAAGCGTTTCAAATAAATCAATCCAATGTTTCATTATCGTCTCAATCCTAAAGCGAGTGGAAAATGCTCTTGCCACTTTTCCCATGGATTGCCGCAAGGCTTCCGATTCGATCAGTGTAATTATTTTTTCCGACAAAGTGTTTATATCGCCGGTTTCGACCAAAAAACCATTGACTCCATCCCTGATGAGGTCTTTCGGTCCGCAAGGCGAATTGAAAGAAACCAATGGTAATCCGCTCGCCATTGCTTCAATCAGAACCATTGGAAGCGCATCCAGGTAGCGGGAAGGAAAAACTAGCATGGAATGTTCCATATAGCGGCTTTGAATATTTTCTACCGGCTCATGAATTTTGATTACTCCCGTTAAGCCTTTATCGGTAATCTGTTGTAATAAATTTTGTTTTTGATTTCCATCGCCAAATATATTGAGCATCCAGTCGGGATACTTTTCCGAAACGATCTGCCACGCATCAATCAAGATGTCGAAACCTTTTTCATAAACTAAGCGGCCAACGGCAATCGCCTGCTTATTCATTAACAACGATTGTGTTTCCGGATAAAACGGCAAAGGATTCGGGATGACGGAAATATTATCCTGCTGTTTCCACGAAGCCTTTTCTTCTTGAGTCAATACAACCAAGCGATCCAGCAGAACGCTTTTTCTTTTTAACTCCTGTGTACGCAATTTAGCTATATAATTGGATATAAAATCTTTAGAAAGTTTGTTTGCCATCAATTGCCGGAAATTTCCAGGGAAATGCAATTCGCCGATTTTAAGACTTCCGTCTTTCAATTGGTGTATAAAACCAATGTCCAATCCCAAAGTAGAAATGGTTATATCCGGTTTCAACTCATTCAATAGAGCGTTTAGCTTTTTTTTATATTCTTTCGTTTTAAAATAGCGGGAAATTACTTTCTGCGGATAAGACTCTTTACCGAAATTTTTATGGATTCCGATATCCAAATGATAGAGATGTACTTTTCCTGAGACAGGATAGAAAACAGGAAGCCCCATTTGCTCTGTCGTTACAATTGAAACATCATAGCCTGAAACTTCCGCTAAATAATTCGCTTTAATCGTTATTGCCCGTTCCATTCCGCCCGAATTAAAAAGTCCGCCCGGAAGCAAATATACGATTTTCTTTTTATTCTTCATTCATCTTTTCTTTTATTTTTGAGGCTATTTCTAAAGAAAACTTTTCGGCGCCGACATTATTCAAGTGCAAATACTCCCTGAATAATTCATTCTTTAAATAAGATTCATTATTTTGATACGAAATATATTCAATGCCCTGCTTTTGGCATGTTTCAATAATATAGTTCATCGAAGACGAAGTGTTTAAAGATTTCACATATTCGGGGGAATAAACAATATACAGTTGAATATTTTTTTCCCTGCAAATAGCCAGAAAAGCATTGAAAGCGCTTACCTTATTGGGGTCTAAATCGATTTCAGGAAAGGTTCTTTCTACCAAATCGTTTCCATACATGCCATAAAAAGGCATAAAACCATTGATATCACTCTCCTGATAGATAATATTTCCCTTGACGATTTTGTCCAGCAGCGAATTATAGGGATAAATTCGGGAGATCGCCTTTATTCTTTCAAAAGGCGATTTCAACAATAATGTATTCCATAACTTCGGATAACGGGAGGCATAAGGCAAAAGTACGGATAACTGATCATAAGAAATTTCCTCATTATCCAATTCGTTCATATTCACATCTAAAACTATGATTTCGGGTTTATATTTTTCCTCGATAATATCCAGCAACGCTTTATGGAAAAGGATAGATTGGGCGTCATATCCAGCATTATAACACGATTTGCCTAATGTAGCGGATATTATTCCCGGATGGTAGTGTCTCCTTGCCCGGGAAGAACCCATAATTAATATTTCAATCCGTTGATTTGTAGGATTTTCTATGGTTTTTGTCAAGACGGCGTATTCTCCATATTTTTGTTTAAAATAGTAATAGTTTAAGATTTTTCCTATCCCAAAATCCAGTATAAACAAAAAAATAAGAAATCCGAAAAATTTTAATATCAACGTCTTTACTTTCATTTACAAGAATTTTAAAATTGAAAATAAATAAACCGCGAACTGTCAAAAACGCCGAATAACAGAATGATTATCACGAGCGACAAATAAGTAACATATCTGACTAAAGCCGATTTGTTTTCAAGAAAAAAATGCTTATCTCCATTCCTTTCTTGAAGGAAGTCGGAAACAATCAGGACGAGTGTAAAACAAGAACCATACAATAAAGCTTGAAGAGGAAGCGTGAACAAAGGCCCTCTATGGACATTCAATAGCTTATCAAATATTTGCAGAGCGATATTCATACTTCCTGCCCTGAAAAACACCCATGTAATCGTAATAATGGTAAATGTGAATAACACATTAAAGCCGTAGACAACAATCGGAATTTTGGATAAACAAAAAAAATCCGCCCATTTTTTTCGAAAACCGGCGGTAAATTTTTCGATAATCTGAAAAATACCATTCAAGGCGCCCCATACAATAAATGTCCAGTTCGCGCCATGCCATAAACCGCTTATCGTGAAAGTAATAAATATATTCAAGTAATTTCGCCCCTTACTGCAACGATTTCCGCCTAGCGGAATATATACATAATCCCTGAACCAGGTGGACAAAGAGATGTGCCATCTTCGCCAAAATTCAATCGCGGAAGTCGATAGGTAAGGCCTTTTGAAATTAGCCATTAAATCAAACCCCATAATTTTGGCGCAACCGATAGCTATGTTGGAATACCCGCCGAAATCACAATAAATTTGAAAAGCAAAAAAAATCGTGGCGACAATCAAGGTAATAGTATTATGGTAAGAAATGTTGCCATATGCAAAATTTACGTATATGGCCAATCGATCGGAAACAACTATTTTCATAAAATAGCCCCAAAGGATCAATCTCGCGCCTTGTACGAAATTGGCTGTGTCGAAATGATGTGTGCGATGAAACTGCGGTAATAAATTTTTAGCTCTTTCGATAGGCCCTGCTACTAACTGTGGGAAAAAAGAGATAAACAGAGCATATGTAATAAAATTTTTTTCGGCGGAAATAGTTCCTTTATACACGTCGATAGTATAGCCTATCGCCTGGAAAGTGTAAAATGAAATCCCTACCGGTAATAATAAGTCCAAAAAAGGAACTTCCCATTTAATATGGAACGTTTGAAATAGATCGTTGATATTAAGCGTTATAAAATCAGCGTATTTGAATAGAACTAAAATTCCCAGATTAAGTATTAAAGCGCAAAATAGAATGATTTTCTTTTTTTCCCTCTTTTCTTTTTGATTCAAAAATAAGGCGCAAAGCCAGGTTACGATGGTTGAAAATAAAATCAGCAGTCCGTATAAGGGATTCCAGTTCATGTAAAAATAATAGCTTGCAAGCAACAAAAGCGCATTGCGGTATTGCTTTGGAAATAACCAGTACAGGAGGCAAACTATGGGGAAAAATAATAAATATATAAATGAATTAAATAGCATAGAAACCTTTCCGAGTATTATTTTTCTGACTTTGCGTAATACTTAATAAGGTAAGAAAAACCGATATAAAGGAAAAGTACCTCCGTCAGATGCTGAAGAGCTAAAGCCGTATCTTTGATATGAAGCGTTAAAATATAGCCAAACAAAAATAGGAAACAATACAAGTCTTTCTTGCTTTCTTTCTCCCGAAGCCACGAAGCCGCCTTTATCGGCATAGAGAAATAAAGAAATTGATAAATGAATAAACAGATAAAATAAGGAATTCCGCCAAACATCAATGTTCGCATATAGCCTGCATCGGTAAAGTTATATTGGTCAAGTAATTTATAAACATCGTCTGTTCCATGTCCCCACAATAAGGTTTCATCTTTTAAAGGAAAATAAAAAGCTTTGAATGTTGCGTCGGAGGAGGAGGTTCCGATTTCACCGGTATCCCTGAATCTATAATAAAATTCGAGTGCAAAAGGAAAAATTTCATTTTCAATGGATGTACGTTGACTGGGAGAAAGAAGAATGAACCAGCCTATTATTATAAAAGGAGAAAAAGCAATGGCATTTTTAAAGATTCGTCCCACAATGACGATCGGATCTTTTACAAAAAGGAAATACAATAGCATACCGATTCCTATTCCGACAAATCCAACCCTTCCTGTTAACATAATACCCGATACGATTAATAAAAGAACAATATAGTTCTTATATCCGGTCAAATATTTCTGACCTTCAATCAATTGTAATCTTATATACAAAATAAAAGCAACGCCGTAAGCCGATGGAAGCTCAAAATAGACAGAGCCGGAAAGGGCAAATCCTCTGAAACGGTTAATATTTCGCTCCGCCATACCTTCTTGAAAACCCTCCGGCTTTATGGATATCATAAAATCGCCTAAAGCCGGAATAAAATAAGCCGCTAAATGAATTCCCCCTTGTAAAGCAAAAGTATAGCATACAATCAGCATCGCTTCCTCAAAGGCGTTAGACTCTTGAATTTCTTCCAAAAGAATAGGAAATATATAAATAAGAGCAAGCAGCATAGATAACTGAACGAATATTCGCCTGATAGTTACGGCGATATCTTGTTCATGAAGAGTTGTAAAAGTAAATACAACCAGCGCCAGCATAAGAGTTGCTATGATAATTACGGCATTATGACGGTAATTAAAATAGGTAAAAGGAATGGATTTTTTTGTAATTAAATAATAAAAGGTAGACAAAATAACGGTCACAAATACCGAATTATATACCAAAGGTATTCTGAAGTTGAAAACGATCAGGAATAACAGGATGACTTTAAATGCTAATTTCATTGGCTTAATTCTTTTATTTTAATTAAAATCCTTTATTCCGGCCATACGTTTCATATAGATAAACGTTCCTTTCAAAAATAATTTTTGTAATAAAAAAGGGAGAGGATATCTCTTCTTTACCCAAAATTTGAAGAAACAAATCATTGAAAGATTATAAACCGCTTTTTTTTCCAAACACTTTTGGTTGAGAGAAAGCTGAGAAAGAAAGTCCCGAATGACATGCGCTACCGCTTTTTGATTACGAATATTCAGTTCAAAAGGGAGAGAACGATCAACGAATTGAGTATAAACAGACAAATTACTATCATCTAAATGAATATGATAACAAGCCAAATAGTTTTTTTGAATAGCTGTGATCATTTCAATCTTTCCATTCGCTTTTTCATTTTCCCAACGGGAAAAACATTGTTCGTGCCGCCGGTACTTTAACAAAACCTGTGGAATAGTCGCCCCTTGGGTATATTTCAGTAATTCTACCCATAAAGCGTAATCTTCGCTCTTAATATATAAAGGAGAATATTGCAAGTGATATTTATCTTTAATTTTTTTCCGGAACATCGTAGAAGGATGGCAAAACGGCGACTGAAAAAAAGCAAAAGCGCGAATTTCTATATCTGTTTTTGGGAAACGGACGATTTGCCTTTTCTTCGTGCCTTGAATAAAAGACTCAACAAAACTGCCGCAAATACCTATTTCCGGATGCATTTCCATAAATTGATGCTGAATTTCCAACCGGTTCGGCAATGCGATATCATCGGCATCCATTCGGGCAATGTAATCGCCACGACTTTGAGCCAGCATTAAATTTAAACTATAAGTCAAACCTTTATTCGTTTCGTTCTCAATTATTTTGATTCGAAAATCGGTATATTGCGACAAAATGGCTGAAGTAGAATCTGTTGAAGCATCGTTGACAATTAAAAACTCAAAATCCTTAAATGTCTGATTCAAAATAGAATCAATCGCTTCTTTCAAGTATTTTCCGCCATTATAGACCGACATTATTACAGATATTTTTACCGGATTATTCATAAATCAAGATTGAGTTAAAAAACGATTCAGGTAAATCGGTAATTTCTTAATAAAGACTCTCAAACCTTTCCAATACAGTTTTTTCAGAAAAGGCATTTGAGGATATTTCCGCCCTTTTAAAAAACGGTAAAAACAAGCCGAAGAAACAAAATCCATCGCTACCGGATAATCTTTCTTTTGTTTTTCAAACAACTGGGAAAAAAAGTTTTCCAATATCCGGTCGATTGTTTGTTGGTCGTCCGCATTTAAACTGTAATTTTCATGACGATTGGTAAAACGTGAAAAAAGAACCGTATCATCAAAAGAGATAGTTATGTTTTTATCTTGAATATATTTATTTTGAATTAGTACCGAATTAATAAAGCTTTTATCCGTCCTCGTACCTGCCGTAACGCTTGCTTCATGTATACGATAACGCAGCAGGACACGCGGAATATTATAAGCCTTTGTGTATCTCAACAGTTCCACCCACAAAGCGTAATCTTCCGCATGAAGGAATTTGTCGGTATAACTCAAATTATTTTTAACCAGCGTTTCTTTTCTCATTATAACAGAAGGATGAGAAAAAGGCGATTGGAAGAAAGGAAAAACTTTAATTAGTTTATCGGTTTTGGGAAATCGAATAATCACACTTTTTTTCTTTGTGTTGAAAAAAGCTTCAACATTGCTTCCGCAAATTCCGATTTCCGGATGCGCTTCCATATAATTAAATTGGATCTGCAATCTTTGCGGCAATGCAATATCGTCGGCGTCCATACGGGCGATATACTTTCCTTTGCTGGAGGATAGGCCTCTATTTAAGCTATAAACCAAGCCTTTATTCGTTTCATTCTCTAAATAAACAATTCGTGGATCGGAATAACTAAAAATAATTTCGGAAGTAGTATCTGTAGAACCGTCGTTAATAATAATAAACTCAAAGTTGCCGAATGTTTGGGATCGAATAGAATCAATCGCTTCTTTCAGATACTTTTCGCCGTTATAAACAGCCATGACTACCGATATTTCAACATTTGCTCCTCTCATTATAACTCTTAATTAGAATCGATTCCTTCCGTGCTGCTTTTAAGGAACAATATTTTGATTGTTCGCAACATGATAAGGAAATCTTTCCATATCGAATAATTATTGATATAGATTAAATCATAACGCAATTTATCTTCTACCGTCGTATTGTATTTTCCCTCTACTTGCGCTAGTCCGGTTAATCCGGCTTTTACTTTAAGTCTGTAATGATATTCCGGAAGCTCTTGTTCAAATTGCTCTGTGAAAAAAGGACGTTCCGGACGAGGGCCGACAATACTCATTTCTCCTTTCAAAATATTAATCAATTGCGGGAGTTCGTCCAAGCGCACCATTCGCAAAAATTTTCCTACTTTGGTGATGCGAGGGTCTTTTTCCTCCGCCAAAACCGGACCTGAAAGTTTTTCCGCATTAGGAACCATTGTCCTGAATTTGAAAATTTTGAATGTTTTACCTCCTTCAGTAAGCCGTTCTTGAGTATAGAAGGCAGGAGCTCCATCTAATTTAACAAACAAAAACGTTATCAAAGCAAAAGGAAACGTTACGATTACGGCAATCACGCCAAACAATAAATCGATGAAACGTTTAAGAAAACGTTCTTCCGGAGAAAGTTCCATATTGGATATGCAAAAAGTAGGAATATCGTCCGTTTTATAAAAAATAGACGACATAATACTCACATCAAAATATTTAGGAACGAAACAAACATTTTTTTTGTAATTAATGCAAATAGGTAAAATTTTTTCGCGTGTCTTTTGCCCTACGTCTGAACATATAAATACTTCGTCCGATGCTTCAATCTTAGCAGACAGTAAAGGATCTTTCCCTTTACATTCATACAGAATTTGATAAAAATTGGCGCATTTTCTTTTTATGGTTTCCGATAACTCATTTGTTTCATTATAAATAATGATTATTTTCTTTTTTCCATGTAATTTATGATTGACATACCAAAGAAGCGCTCGCCATAAAGTTAATACCACAAAATAAGTAAGAGTACTCAGAAGAATAACGCTACGCGGAAAAGCCATCGCCACATCCCGTACCAAAAAACAAACGCCCATAATACCTATCATCAAGGATATGGATATGAGTAGAACGGTATAAACTAATTCTCCAATTTCTTTATGTGTAAGGTTGTATAGCTCGAAAACATACATTAAGATGAAGTAAAAAAGACCAATAAATGGAGCTACAATTGTAAATGCTTCAAAATTTTGTTGAAAATCTTCCAGCATATCAATTTCAGCGAGTAAATAAAAAGACAGAAGAATACTTCCATAAATAATTAATAAGTCAACAATAATGAATAATATCCTTTTCATTGTCTAATAACTAAAAAAGTGCCTCCTATGATAATAGAACCATTAGAGACACTTTCGGTTCATTTATAATAAATTATCGTTCAACCATAATCACTACTCGATTCCAATCATTTGGGGCATATGGTTGTTCAGTATCGCCTCTCCATTCTAAAATCAAACGTTTAGGATCTGCTCCTCTACGGATTAATTCTTGACTAACGCCTTCAACGCGTTTGCGACTTAAGTCATAATTGTAACTACTTGCACCTGTTTTTTTATCAGCATATCCTACTAAAAGTAATTTACTTGACGGATTCGCTTTCATAAATTCAACAGCGTCTTTCAGTTTGCTTTCTTCTGTGAGTTGAATTTGAGCCGAATTTAAGGTGAACCGGATATACTCGGGTAAATACTTTGTAGTTATAACCTCGGTTTTAGTTATTATTTCTTTTTCGGTTCTAACTCCTTCTTCTTCCTCGCAACATTGGTTCAAGCGATCAAGCAAATCCTGATGACGATCCAAAATATTCTGATGTTTTTCAATCATCGTACGATTATTATTGATCTTTTCATTCAAATAATTAATTTCATCCAATGACAGAGAAGCGCCTCCCGTTTGTACTGTTGCAAAACGCTTATTGAATGTATATTGCAGGCCAGCCATCCCATGAAACACCATATCAAATAATTCATCGCCAACGTAACCGTCAAAATCGTGAGAGGTTATATTTCCTTGTATTTCCGCAAAAATAGCTAAATTCCCCAAATTAATACTTGCTTGAAGACCAGCCTTCACAACCCCATACGTATAAGCAGGATTCGATAAGCCCTCTTTAGCATGTAGAAATCCAGCGCCTACAAAAGGTATAACATCCAACAGCATCCCTTCTTTATAAGAGCCATGAAAAAGATATGTAAAATTAGTCATAGCATCGACGGTAACTGAATAATAACTCATTTCTTGTGTAAATGCCCTGCCCTTAGGGCTATTTACTAATTTAAAATTATGCCAATTTCCCTCGTTTTCTACGATTTCTTTGGTATCCTGTATGGTAAAATAGTCATCTGGAATAATATACTCAGCATGAAGTTCGCTAGGTTCGCTAAATCCTATCGGAACTATAGATTTGGCAAGAGGAGAAGCAGGATGATAATAAAAAGCATAACGCCCCATCGGTATAATATAATTAAATCCTTTAAGAGCCGCTGATATTGCCTGAATACGCATCCCCAAAGTAGGAGTAAACCATTTCCCGATGGAAAAATTTCCTCCTCCGAACTTTAACCGACTTGTCAAACTTGCAATTTCTTTATCTTGCTCTCCCCATAATAAATTAACATTAGTTCCCGCCGTAATAAACCAATTATCCCAATATTTAGCTTTTTGTCCTTTACCAAGCTCTTCTATTTCTTTACTTGAATCTTTTTTTTCTTGTGCAAAAATAGTAAAAACAGAGAACAAGAACGCTGTACAAAATAAAACAACCCCCTTTTTCATAATTTCTTTGATTTTATTGTGATTTTTATTGTTATTCTGTCGTGTAACCATATCCGTAATTTCTATAATTTCCGTATCCGTAGCCATATCCATACCCGTATCCTCCATATCCGTATCCATAATGACCGGATTTTTTGTTATTAAATGCATTTAATACAATATTTACATCATTTAAACGCTTTTCGTCATAAATATTATTTATCAAAGTCACTGATGATTTTGGTGAAAAGTTACCTCGCACAATATAAAGTGAAACATCCGAAACTCTGTTTACTAAAAATGCATCCGATACGCTTCCCACTGGCGACGTATCAATAATAATGTAATCATATTTTTTCCGTAGCAAAACAAACAAATCATCCAACGTTTTTTCCATTAAAAGTTCATTTGGATTCGGTGGAACAACTCCGGCAATCAGGACATCCAATTCTGTTCCTTTTATATTTTTATTAATTAACTTATCTATATCAGTGTTATTACCTGTTAAATATGAAATAAAACCGGCTTCTTTAGGTAGATCAAGGTATATGCCTATTTTAGGACGACGAATATCCAAACCCACTAAAATAGTTTTATATTTCAAAGAAAAGGTCATAGCCAGATTAATAGATACAAATGTTTTTCCTTCCCCGCTAATAGCGGAAGTAACCAGTATTACTTTTTTATCCGGATTACCTAGCAGGAATTGCAAATTTGTTCTCAAAAGCCTGAAACGCTCGGCAATAGCCGTAGTTGAATGGGAAGAAATCACTAATGTTTCTTTCGATTTTACCATCGGAAGCGATACAACAACCGGTACTTCTGAAAAACGACGGACTTCTTCTTCATTGGATATTTTATAATTAAATAATTCCCGTATACCTATCACAACAAAAGGACATACAATACCTCCCAATAAACATAACATATAGAGTCTCATTTTACGGGGAGCAATCGGAGCGCCGGAAGACAAAGGACTTTCCAACAATTTAGCGCTTGGAGCAGTAACAGCTAGCGTCAGGGCAATTTCTTCTTTTCTACTAAGTAAAGTAACAAAAAGATCTGCTTTAATCATCTGTTGGCGGACAATCTCGGTAAGTTCCCGTTCTTTACGCGGAACCTCCTCTATTCCTTCGCTATATATTTTTCTTAAATCTGCGTAATCCTTTTTTTGTTCTTCCAAACTATATCGTAAAGACTCTATATTCATACGAATATTTTCTCTCAAAGTAGATAAACGTTCATCTATCCGTTTGATAATCGGAGTTTCTATATCGGTATAAGCCAACATGCGTTTCTTATCCTGTATAAGTTTATTGTACTGATCCAAACTTGTAGAAAGAGGGGGAGTATCCATAATTATTCCTAAAGTAATAGGTAATAGGGAAGATTCTTCGTTCTTTTTAAATTCATCATCCAAAAAAGAAAGCATCATTAATTTTGACTCTATTTCCCTTTCCATCTTTTCATATACATTTTTCTCTCCAATGACTAAGTCAGCTTCATAACTGATATCAGCAATGTCGTTTGCTTGCTTATAAGCTTGAACCTCTTTCTCCGAATGAATCAGTTCGCCGCCTAATTCGCTCAACCGTTCATCAATAAAGCGAGAGGCGCTGTTGGCTGCCTTATCTTTATCTGCCATTGTGTCGCTGTTGTACAAATTAATTAGTTTGGTAAGAAAATCTCCGCCTCGTTGGCTGTTTGTTTCGTTTAGTGATAAGCGAACGACCGAAGTATTATTATCCGTTAAACTCACACTTAGCATCCCTAAGTACCATTGAGCTATGCTAAGGGGCGGAATTATTTGTATTTCCACCGGATATTCTGCTCTTAAAGTGGATGTTTCATCGCCCAAAAGCAATAATTCACCGATAGGAGTTGCCACAACTGCCGGAAGAAAAGAATATTCTCCCGAAAATACATTACCGCCATAATTACCTTCCACAAGAATATTGTGGTTGTCCGTAGTAGATACTTTAAGCAAAATTGTTGACCCTAAGGCTGATATAACTGAAGAGTCAACAAATACTTTCACCGGAGATGTATAATAATACTTGGGATTTCCGTTGCCATATAATTCTGTATCTTTAAATTTGCCTTTGACTACGTAACGAATAAATAGCTCTTGCTCAATGACTACGCTTTCCGCTAAATTACGAGAAGTAAGTATTTCGATCTCATTTTCTACACTTGTATTATTTTGGAGAATACCCATACTTTGAAAAACAGAAAGCTCGCTATTATTTAATCCTCCTCGTCTACTGTCTTTCAAAATAATTTTTGCCTGTACATTGTATATGGGCGTTGAATAGCGTAAACGTAAAAATCCCCACATAAGAAACAAGATAATTGAAAGTAAAAACCATTTCCAATGGATAAAAAAACTTATAAAAAACCACTGAAAATCAACTTCTTTTTTAGAATTTTTTACGCTCTCTCTTTTATTTTTATAACTTTCCATTATCTTTTATTTATTAATTTCTTCCATTTTTAAATTACTTGAGCCACAAAGCAAACGTAATCAATGACATTAGGAATGAACCGATACTCATTACTGTTCCCAGCTGAGGATTGATGTCGGTAAGTTGAGCACGTACTTTATTTGGCACAACATAAATTACATCATTTTGATGGAGATAGTAATAGGGCGATGAAATTATATCTGACTTGCTGATATCCAGATACACTATTTTTACAGATCCATCCGGCATTTCGCGGTGTAATTCTATATTATCTCTCCGGCCATAGAGAGTCATATCACCTGCTAACGCTAAAGCTTCCAATAAATTAATATGATCTTTAGGTACAGAGATTTGACCCGGACGATTTACTTCTCCTGTAACTATTATGCGAAAATTTATTAAACGAACAGTCACTACCGGTTCTTCTTTCAGTAGCCTAGGATATATCAAATTTTTAAGATGCCTTTGCAATTCATTAGCAGTATAGCCGATTACTCTAATTTGACCAATAATAGGAAAATCAATTTTTCCCTCTTTGTCGACCATGTATGTTTGTCGTCCAATACCCGTATTCACTACTTCTTCGCTTATTTCGGTAGTTACCGGTTGAAGGGGTAAATTAAAATCAAAAGCGACCGCTTGCCCGCTACCTGGAAGATTAACGGTTATAGCCAGAATATCGTCAGGCTGAAACCGAGCACTACTTTCCTTGTAAAAAGAAGAGATCTCTACTTCTCCTTTTTTTTGATCTTTCATTTGAAAATAAGGTACTTTTTTATAGGAAGTACAAGATGCTACCATGATCAAAAAAAGACATAACGAAAAAAATTTCACACTAAATTTCATATTTTCTTTTTGTATTTTGTTTTTTTAATAGGGCATATCCTCCTGTCAAAAAAGTGAGAATAAACAATCCTTCCCCTATCGGAGTCCCTGTGCTATTGCCTCCCGGTTCACCGCCTTGATCGCCTGGTCCATTCGGATCAGGACCGCCGCCCGGAGGGCCTCCTCTTAGTCCGGGAGAAGATGATCCCGAATCACCGCCCGAATTATTACTATTGTTGTTATAAATGCCTTGGGCATTTATCGAATTTGATAAAAAGAATAATATAATTATTAATATAAACTTTAATTGCCGTTTCATTTGTATAATATTTTTTTATTGTGTAACAAAATAAATCTTTTTCTCCTAAAAAATTTAACACTTCAAGAATCTATTTATTCAGAACCTTCAATACAACGATTTTATCGCTTTTGACATTCACTAAATAAATCCCTTTTTGAGCTAAAGCTACAGAATATTCATCTCCGGAAGCTATCCCAGAGGCAACAACGCGTCCACTTAAATCTAAAACTTTTATTTGATCGCCTTCTTGTAAATTTTTAACAGTCAATATGTTATTGTTTGAATAAGCAAAAATATCCTGTCCTTTTACAACGATGTCTTCGATAGGTACGATATTCGTACTAAATTCTAAAACAAAACGATCTAAATTATTTTCGCCTACATAGCACTTGTAAGTTGAGCCTGTTATTAAGTCGGCAACTTCCGTGCCTTGATCTTTTAGTATAGCTTTCTCAATAACCCTGTTTTGTATATTATCTAGACTAAAAATATATTCTCCCGCTTCCGGCACATACAATCCTAATTTAATTTCTTGATTTTTGCTGGGAATACGATTTAAGGCAAGATTATAGGTTGTTTCGTTTTGATACCATGAAAATATTTGCGGTTTGGAACCTCCTTCATTAAGCATTTTAAGTCCATCTTCACCTAATTTAAATTCTGTATCATAATCATCTCTCAGTTCTACGTAAAATCTATCTGAAAGTTGAGGATTAACTGCTTTGGAAACTGTTAAACGCAACACATCTTTTGTGGCAACTTCTGCGGAACGGAAACCGATAGGGTCTGCTTTACGCGTTATAAGTCCTCCCTTTTTGAAGATAAAATTTCTGTCTTTGTTTGTCTGAAGATAGAAAGTAACGTAAGGAGAGAGAACGGCTTCTTCTTGTTCATAATAGAGTTCTTCCCACTCCGCATCTTTATTATTCCAGAAATAGAGCAAATTGGGTTCGCTTTCAGATTCGGAGTATGCTATGTTAGTATTTTTCAAAAGAAAAGAAGTAGTGTTAAGCCCACCTAAAAGATTCCATCCTTCACTGGGAGTATTATCGGCAAAACGAGTCTGAGGATCGTTCCAATAAATAAGCTGTTTGGGTTTATCGCTATAGCTAAATAAAGAGTCGATCGCAACGGATTTTGTAAGATTAAAATCCAATACATTTTCCGATACAGTCGCAATTCTGAATCCTTCTCCTTTTGTCAGGTATGTCAAGCTGTCTTCATTAAGATACACCCAATTACCATTAGGATCACCCGTAACTTTCGCCCTACGTTCACCACTATAATAAGCCGCATAATAATCGGTCCATAATTGGGCAACGGCATTATTGGAATTAGGTTTAGTTATGTTGCTATCCCATGTATTATTAGTAATGCTTCCCCCATCTAAGCCTACATTGAAAGGGAAAGAGAACGTGTAATAATAACCTGCGGATTTTGCAAACGTTTTACGTATAGTTACCTTATTTGTATTTACGGTACCCTCATTTCTCAATAAACCATCAATTGTGTCGTTGGAATAAAGAATAATGCCGGCATCTAACTTAAGCGTACCATGATTGTCAATAATGCCTCTCAGTGAATCCGGATTTGCCGTTTTCACATGTACAGCGCCTTTTGTAACCATTGAACCCTTTATGTACATATCGCCTACAACTGTCATTGGAGATGGAGTTTGTCCTAAAGAATGAACCATAAATCCTATGAACAAAAGTAAAAGAGCAATTAATCGTTTCATAATACAATGTTAATTATTATTTTTATTTTCTATATATTTTTCTAAAATGTCTTCGGAGCGTATATTAGCTCGTATTATTTCAAGACTATCTTTTATATCAATGTTATATTCTGATAGATCAGGAATTGTCAAAGTTACGCTTTGGGGTATATTTACAGGAGAAGTCAACTTGTCCTTATTACTTTCGTAGATATATACCCAAAAAGCCGGATTACCATAATTTTTTCTCGCTAAATCCACTAAATTTAATGATTCGGATTGAGGATTGGCGACCGTATTTTCTTTTTCTTTACCTTGAAAAAAAATGGTAAAAATAATAACTATGATGGCTATCAAACAAACGACTCCCAATAAAATTCCTGATATATTTTTTCTTTTTGTTTTAATTATTTCAAATGGCGTTTCGTTTCGATAAAAATCCTCGTTACCCTCTTGTCTTTTATTATTATCGTTATTTACCTGAAAAATACCATTCTGATCAGCGTCGCTTGTTTGTATTTTCAAATTTGCTAAAGGCGTTACAATTGATCTCTTTTTACGACTCTTATTGGAAGTATTATCTTCCGCAGCATTTATATCCGGCAATACCTGTTTTTTTTCTTCACTTACTTCCGATTTTTCAACTATTGGAGATTCCTGGCAGATTACTTCACTCTCCGAGGAAAGTCCTTCGGTTGTTCCGACTATCAATTCTTGTTCGCTTTTTGCGGTTGGTAATTCCGGTTCTATTTTTACGTTTCCTATCGTTTGTTTATTTTCCGTTTTTTCTTCGTTCAACCGCTGACGAAGAAAAGAAGACGGTGTAAAAGAAACATGAAAACTCCCGTCCTCTCGTTTGAGAGGACGGAAAATACCTAAACCGGGCATTGAAACCACTTTTCCTTCTTCAAGTGGGTTTGAGATACACATTTTCAAAATAAAGAAATGATCTTTTTCGTCTAAACCCTCAAGATATAATTCTGAGGGTAAATCTTGCGGATTAGCCGATTTGAATAATACGGTACGACGATCAGGAAAAAGCTTCAATTCCAAGTATCCAAAACCGGGAATTACTACGTCCTGGCCTTTCAGTAAAGCATTCGCTATAACGATATCCAGTGTGTTAATTGTAGTATCTTTTATGTTTTGGAAACTATTACTTACTCCTGACTGATTATTCATTTCTTATTTAATAAATTAGCGGGACGAAATAAAATCTATTTCTTTTTCAATGAACGGAATGTCTTCTTCTTGAATCCGCGATAATAACTCTGCTAAGGAAGATTTCAAAGATTGCAAATACATGTTTTTGTAATCTTCGTAGATTTCTTCCATAAGCCCCTGTTCTTCATACAATGAAGTTAAACCTTCTTCAAATCGGCGAACTAACTCTTTAAATTCGTTTTCAAAAGTTGAAAGCAAGGATGAAAATTGCTCCAAAACTTGTTTTTGATGTGCAAATGATGTTTGTTTTAACATATAACTAAAATTTTATAGAATTTGTTTAGTAATTAAATATTTTTTTATTATTTATCAAGCCATTATAACCTTGCAACAAAGGTAAATCCATTTGACATATCTTTGCTCATAAATTGTAACCTTTCTGACATATATTTTTACCATAAATTATTCTACTCTCATTTTTTTATAGCTATTTATTTCTGTGGGAGGAAAACCAAACTGTTTTTTACAAAATTTAGAAAAATGTTGATATGACGAAAATTTGTATTCAACAGCAATTTCCTGTAAAGATTTTGCCCCTTGTTTTATATCGTTCAATATTTGCCTTGCTCGTTGTTTTTGCATCCATCCATAAGGAGAATCTTTAAAACATTTCTGAAATCGTTTGATAAAGCCTGAAGTCGAATAGTTAGCTAATGCAGCTAATTCCTGAACATTCCTTACGTTTAGATAATTATTAATTATAAATTCTTTAAATCGTATATTTTCACTTATGATGAAATACAAAAATTGTGCCAATTCTGCTTTTGAATAATAAACAAATAATAAAATAAGTAACTCTTGCCTTTTTAAATCAAAAAAATAATATGAGTTGATATTGTCTTTCATAAATCTTTGCAAAAGAGAAAGAAAAGAAAAAATCATTTCTTTAACAGGAAGTTTAATAAAAGTCTCTTTATTTTTGTTGCATAAAGGAACTAACTCATTTATAAATGCTTGCTCGGACAGTAAAGTTTCGATATGAAAAAGACAGGTCATTATTTGGCTTTGCCTCAAAGCTTTTATTGTGTAGGAGTAATCGTCCTGTGTTATAAACATCTCTCTTGAGTTGATAATATGAATTTCTCCGTCGTTGATAGATATTTCTACGCTTCCTTTTATTAGGAACACAATAGATATACCACCTCCTTTAGCTATTTTTTGGCTGAATCCTTTAGCTAAGGAATAAGACTTCCATAGTTCTTTCTCCTTAAAATCCGATACTTTCTCCTCCTTTTGATTTACCATTATTTATTGTTTGTGCTTTTTTTGAATCAAACAAATTCTTTCTCATAATTTTGTGCAAATATAGATATAATTTTCACAATATTGTATATTATTGACAAAAATATTAAATTTTAATTGTGAAATTTTTTTTTCACAATTACTCCTTTTCTTTAAAGGAAAGGCATTGAATTAGAAAACAGCTGAAATGTAATCAATGTATATTCGTAATTTTTTTGTCGAAAAAATTCGGTTTTAGCAATTGGCGTTTATTTTTTAAAAAACACATTTTTTTCTTTTTTATTTGATTAGGAACAAGAAAATATTTAAAACACTTGGTTAATCGGTTTTTGTTGCGGGGGTAGGACTCGAACCTACGACCTTTGGGTTATGAGCCCAACGAGCTACCAACTGCTCCACCCCGCGTTTTGGACTGCAAAGGTAAGCGTATTTTCCGAAAAAACAAATATATTTCAAATCTTTTTTACTTTTCCTTTGTTGAAACCGCTTTTTATTTTAATTTTGCACAATTATATAATTAATGTGCAGGTTATGCAGGTAACAATAGCAAAGACAAGGGATAAACTCGTGGAAGTAGCCCGCCAATTGTTTGCGCGAACAGGCGTGGAAGATACGACTATGAACGATATTGCTCAGGCTTCTCAAAAAGGCCGCCGTACTTTGTACACCTATTTTAAAAGCAAAGAAGAAATTTATAGCGCCGTTGTCCAGTCCGAATTGAAAATACTCAACCAATCGCTGGAAACCGTGGTCAATAAAAATATTCCGGCTGATGAAAAGCTGGAGGAATTCATCTATATCCGTCTGGAATCAATCAAAAATGCCGTTTCCCGCAATGGAACATTGCGAGCCAAATTTTTTCGTGATATCTGGCGCGTGGAAAATGTAAGGAAAAATTTCGACCGGAGAGAAATTGCGTGTATCCGCTCTATTTTAAATGAAGGAATCGTCGCCGGCTTGTTCGAAATTGAAAATCCGGAGTCAATAGCCGTAGCGCTTCATCATGCATTCAAGGGATTGGAAGTTCCTTATATAAGAGGTGTTCTGAAAGGTTTTTCTTTTAGCGACCGGCAAAGAACCAACGATATTGTGAATTTGTTATTCAATGGAATCAAGAAAAAATAAAAACATTTTATTAACATGAAATTATTAGAAGGAAAAGTGGCAGTGATAACAGGAGCTGCCCGGGGTATTGGCAAAGCGGTTGCGGTCCGCTTTGCAAAAGAGGGATGTGCAATTGCTTTTACCGATTTGGCAATAGACGAAAACGTGCAGGCAACCGAAGCGGAAATTGCGACATTCGGAGTGAAAGTAAAGGGATATGCCTCGAATGCAGCCGATTTTGAAGAAACACATGCGGTCGTAGATGAAATTGTTAAAGATTTCGAACGAGTGGACATCCTCGTCAATAACGCCGGTATTACACGCGACGGTTTGATGATGCGCATGTCGGAACAACAATGGGATTTGGTCGTCAACATAAACCTCAAATCGGCATTCAACTTTATCCATGCCCTTACGCCTGTGATGATGAAACGGAAAACGGGAAGTATTATTAATATGAGTTCGGTAGTCGGCGTACACGGCAATGCAGGCCAAGCCAATTATTCGGCCTCCAAAGCGGGCATGATTGGCTTGGCCAAATCGATTGCCCGCGAATTAGGCTCGCGCGGCATTCGTGCCAACGCAATTGCCCCCGGATTTATTGCAACGGAAATGACACACCAGCTCTCGGAAGAAGTCAGGGCAGAATGGGCGAAACAGATTCCTTTACGCAGAGCAGGAACACCGGACGACGTCGCCGATGCCGCTCTCTTCCTCGCGTCCGACCTTTCTTCCTATATCACCGGACAAGTAATCCAAATTGATGGCGGAATGAACACGTAATCAATTAAGAATTAGGAATAATTTATAAGGAATTTAAATTCCTAATTTTTAATTTTTAATTCCCATGGAGGTTATTTACGAAGATAATCATATTATGGCAGTGAACAAGGCATGTTCGGAAATTGTTCAAGGCGACGAAACTGGCGATATCCCTCTTTCTGAAATAGTAAAACAATGGTTGAAAGAGAAATACAACAAACAGGGCAATGTGTTTATCGGAGTAACGCATCGTTTGGACCGTCCCGTTTCGGGACTGGTCCTTTTCGCCAAAACGAGCAAAGCGCTAGCGCGCTTGAACGAAATGTTTCGCGACGGAAAAATAAAAAAAACATACTGGGCAATTGTTAAAAATCCTCCTGAAAAAAGCGAAGGCGAGTTGACGCATTATTTGTTTCGTAATACACGACAGAATAAATCGTACGTTTACGACTTCGAAAAACCCGGCTCGAAAAAAGCTCTCCTTTCTTATCGCCTGATTGCTCATTCTAAACATTATTACCTCTTGGAAATCAATTTGAAAACCGGGCGGCATCACCAAATTCGTTGTCAATTGGCGCATATCGGGTGTCCCATCAAAGGCGATCTGAAATATGGTTTCGACCGTTCCAATCCGGATGGAGGAATCAGCCTGCACGCACGAAAAATCAGCTTTATCCATCCGGTATCGCAAGAAGGTTTGGAATTAACAGCTCCTGTCCCGAATGACAAATTGTGGCAAAACTTTGAAAAGAATGATTAACTTTGTGGCAAAACAAATTTATGGAAGATATCGTATTTTCAAATTATACAATTGATTTTGCACGAGTTGCATTAGAATATTGTGTATTTGTAGAAAAAATAAAAGAAAGCGACAAAAAGACTTTTGTAGATAATATGACCAAGGTACTGCCGCTACTCTATCTGAAAATATCCGTTATTCCCGAAATAAAAACCTGTTACGACTCGGAAATGGAAAATAAGGTTACCGAAAGTATGTATGAGCAGGTGCAGGAAAATATAGCCGGACTTTTAGGTGGCGACGATCTTTACTTGGAGACATTTCACCCGGATATACAGCTAAGCGACTCGCCTGTAGCCGTTAAAATATCAGAAGATTTAGCGGATATTTATCAAGATTTGGGCAATTTTATCGCCATATTCAAGAATGGACAAAAGGAAACAATGAATGATTCGCTGCTTCTTTGCATCGACAATTTCCGACGCTTTTGGGGACAACGAACGGTGAATGCCTTACGTGCATTGCATTTCATCAAATATAAACAGGAAATAGAAGCATAATATTTTGGGACGAACAATAACAAAAGAGGAAATAGCTGTATTTGAAAATGAAAAATTCAAAGGACGGATCTGTGAAATTGAAAATCCGGAAGACACCAATGAGGCAATTCGTTATTTATCCGGATTTAGCCGTTTGGGATTTGACACAGAAACACGTCCTTCTTTCAGGAGAGGAAATTCGTACAGAGTTTCGCTTATCCAACTGGCTACGGACAATAGCTGTTTTCTTTTCCGTTTGAATAAAATCGGCTTTCCTGTTCCACTTATTCGCTTGTTATCCAATCCCTCCATATTGAAAATCGGTTTGTCGTTGCGAGATGATTTTTCTTCTATGGGGCGGAGATTGCAATTTGTTCCGGCCGGTTTTATTGATCTTCAAAACATTGTGAAAGAGCATGGTATTGATGATATCAGTTTACAAAAGATTTATGCTTTGCTGTTTGGAAAGAAAATATCCAAAAGTCAGCGCCTAAGCAATTGGGACGCAGAATCGTTAACGGAATCGCAAAAAAAATACGCGGCATTAGACGCCTGGGCCTGCCTGAAAATTTACGAAAAACTATGTCCTACAAAAAAATATATCTAAATCCGAAAAAAGAAGAATCAATCAAACGTTTTCATCCCTGGATATTTTCCGGGGCGATTCATCACGCCGATGGTACGCCGGAAGAAGGCGAAATTGTGGAAGTCTATGATTCCCAAAAGCGTTTCCTTGCACTGGGACATTGCCAAATCGGATCGATTGCCGTTCGGATTCTTACATTTCGAAATGAACCTGTAAATAAAGAATTTTGGAGAAAACGCTTCGAAGTTGCTTATCAACTTCGCCAATCGCTTCATTTGATTCATCCGCTCAATAATGCATACCGCTTAATTCACGGAGAAGGCGACAATATGCCCGGATTGATTGTCGATATTTATGGAAATACGGCCGTCGTGCAAGCCCATTCGGCAGGGATGCATATAATGAGGAAAGAACTGGCGCAGGCATTGAAGGAAGTCATGGGCGACGCAATTGAACATATTTATTACAAATCGGAAAATACACTTCCCTTCAAAGCGGAATTAGAACCTGAAAATACTTATTTGCTGGGAGGAACAAACGTGTCGGGCCTTATCCTTGAAAACGGTTTAAACTTTCGGGTCGATTGGGTGAAAGGTCAAAAAACAGGTTTTTTCGTAGATCAACGAGACAACCGGAGTCTTTTGGAAAAATATGCGCAAGGGCGAAATGTGCTGAACCTGTTTGGCTATACCGGAGGATTTTCCTGTTATGCCTTGCGGGGAGGCGCCCGTCTGGTTCATTCGGTAGACAGTTCGTTGAAAGCGGTTCTCCTCGCGGACGAAAATGTCGCTTTGAATTTTCCCGACGACAAGCGGCATCAATCTTTTGCCGAAGATGCTTTTAAATATTTGGAAAAAGCCGGTGGTCAATACGATTTGCTGGTAGTAGACCCGCCCGCCTTTGCCAAACATCGCAATGTGCTGAAAAATGCCTTACAAGGTTACCGGAAACTGAATGTCGCCGCTTTCGAGAAAATTCAATCCGGTGGAATTTTGTTTACTTTTTCTTGTTCGCAAGCCGTATCCAAGGACGATTTTCGTCTGGCGGTTTTCAGTGCGGCGGCGCGATCGGGAAGAAAAGTAAAAATTCTCCATCAACTCGCTCAACCGGCCGATCACCCTATTAATATATATCATCCCGAAGGAGAGTATCTTAAGGGATTAGTACTCGCTGTTGAATAGATCTTAAAAGTTAAATTTTATTAAACGCATAAAATTTATGCTCAAAAATTATGTTTTATAACATAAAATCTATTATCTTTGCATCGTGTTTTTCATGGTATTAGATTTAAGGTTAACAATGAAGATTGGTTGTCGGGATGACAACCTTTTCTTTTTTACGCTCTTTTCTAACCGAACATAGTTTTTTTATTGATAGCTAAATTTGCCGGCATACGGTGAAATTATCCAATTTATAGATAGGCTGTAAAAATCAATTATTTTTGTTTTGCTTAGTCTATAATGATTTTTTTATATCTTTATCCCCATGAATCATTGAAAATAAAAAATTAAGAAAAATGAAATTGTTTTTATTAGACGCTTATGCATTGATTTACAGGTCCTATTATGCTTTGATAAAAATGCCGAGAATGAATTCCAAAGGGTTTAACACCTCCGCCATTTTTGGTTTTGTCAATACGCTGGAAGAAGTACTCAAAAAAGAAAATCCCACGCATATCGGCATCGCGTTCGACCCTGCCGGGCCAACATTCCGACATGATATTTATAAAGAATACAAAGCGCAGCGGGAAGAAACTCCGGAAGTAATCCGCGCATCGATTCCTATTATCAAAGATATTATTAGAGCTTACCATATACCTATTTTAGAAGTTCCTTATTATGAGGCCGATGATGTTATCGGTACGATTGTCAAAAAAGTGTCTAAAGATTGTACGGTTTTCATGATGACTCCCGATAAAGATTACGGACAATTGGTGGATGATCATATTTTTATCTATAAACCGAAATATGGGGTTAATGACTTTGAAGTGCTGGGCGTAGAAGAAGTCAAGAAAAGATACGAATTACAAAGTCCTTTACAAATCATAGATCTTTTAGGTTTAATGGGCGATAAATCGGATAATATTCCGGGTTGCCCGGGGGTAGGGGAGGTGACTGCCAAAAAATTAATAGCTGATTTTGGAAGCATCGAAAATCTTTTGCAGAATACGGCAAAACTGAAAGGCGCCCTGAAAACAAAAATTGAAGAAAATGAAGACCTTATCATATTTTCTAAATTTCTGGCAACTATTAAAACGGATGTGCCTATTGACTTTAGCTTGGATGAATTAGTTAGGAAAGATTTCAATGAAGCGGTACTCCGGGAAATTTTTGACGAATTGGAGTTCCGACAACTGGCTGTTCGTGTTTTAGGTGAAAATAAACCGGTTGTTCCGAAAAAAATACCGGTTCAAACCTCTCTTTTCGATGATTTGGAGCAAGGGAAAGCGTCGATAGAGCCTAATGATAATCATTCAACGCTTGAAAATATCCATACCGTTCCCCATACCTATCAGTTATTGGATAGTGAAGAGAAAATAGCCGATTTAATTGGTAGAATCAAAGATAAAAAGTTTGTATCTTTTGATACGGAAACGACCGGAACCGATTCGTTATTAGCCGAACTAGTAGGCATGTCTTTTGCCGTTGAGGAAGGCGAAGCGTATTTTCTTCCAGTTCAAGAAAATAAAGAAGAAACTCAAAAAACGATCGATTTATTCAAAGAAATCTTAGAAGACAAATCCATCCTGAAAATCGGGCAAAACATCAAATACGATATGAACGTCTTAAAAAAATACAAGGTACGAATGGATGGCCCGATGTTCGATACGCTTCTCGCTCATTATTTGATTAATCCGGAATACCGCCATAATCTGAATTATCTGGCCGAAACTTATTTAAATTATCAACCGGTTCATATCGAAGAACTGATTGGCCCCAAGGGGAAAAATCAATTGAATATGCGGCAGGTTCCTTTAAACCTTTTGGTGGACTATGCAAGTGAAGACGCCGACGTTACGTTGAAATTGAAAAATATTTTTGAAAAGCTGGTTGAACAAAATAATTTTTCCGATTTGCTGTATCAAATTGAAATGCCTTTAGTTTCGGTTTTGGCCGATATGGAAGAAAGCGGCGTACGCTTAGACATTCCCGCCCTGAAAGAATCGTCGGTTGTTTTATCGAAACAATTAAAAAATATTGAAATTGAAGTCTTCGAAATGGCCGGAAAAGAATTTAATATCAGTTCTCCTAAAATGGTGGGGGAAATTTTATTCGACCAACTGAAAATTGTCGAAAATTCAAAAAAAACCAAATCCGGTCAGTACACTACGAGCGAAGATGTATTGGAAAACTTAAAAAGCAAGCATCCCATCGTCGAAAAAATCCTGGAATACCGAAAAGTTAAGAAACTACTCACAACCTATATAGATGCTTTGCCTGCGTTGATAAACCCGAATGACGGGAAGGTACATACAACTTATAATCAGGCGACAACGGCGACAGGACGTCTGAGTTCCACCAATCCAAACCTTCAAAACATTCCCATCAAAGACGAGGATGGAAAAGAAATTCGAAAAGCATTCATTCCTGATGAAAACTGCCTCTTTTTATCGACCGATTATTCTCAAATCGAATTACGGATTATGGCCGATTTGAGCCGGGATGAAAATATGATTGCGGCTTTCCGGAGTGGACAGGATATCCATGCAGCCACCGCGTCAAAGATTTTTGGCGTGCCGATCAACAAAGTAACGCGCGAGATGCGTCGTAAAGCTAAAACCGCTAATTTCGGAATTATATATGGCATTTCCGTTTTTGGGCTGAGCGAACAGTTGCGAATTCCCCGATCCGAAGCAAAAGAATTGATCGACGGGTATTTTGCAACTTATCCGGGAGTGAAAGAATACATGGATAAAAGCATTGAGAAAGCTCGCAAAAAGGGCTATGTGGAAACAATTTTTCATCGAAAACGTTTCTTGCCCGACGTCAATTCACGTAATGCTATCGTCAGGGGATATGCTGAACGAAACGCGATCAACGCTCCGATTCAAGGCTCGGCGGCAGACATTATCAAAGTTGCAATGAATAGAATTTACCGGCGTTTTAAGGAAGAAAACTTGCAATCGAGGATGATTATGCAGGTACACGACGAATTGAATTTTAATGTCTTTGCCGATGAATTGGAAAAAGTGAAAGAAATCGTGGTTTATGAAATGGAAAACGCAGTTCAATTGCAGGTACCGCTCGTAGCCGACTGTGGATTCGGAAAAAACTGGTTGGAAGCGCATTGACAATATGGAGGATAAATTAGTTCTGGTTGTTACCGAACACCGTCCTTTTGGATGGAAAATTAATCTTTATTCGGCAATTTTGCAATCAGGCTCCAGCTTTCGTATTCTGGGACTTCCTAACATTCAAGGGGAAATAGAAAAAGGAACTGATGAACATGGAATCGCTTTGTTAAAAGCAGCAAACGAAGTTTCGGACGAAGCGCTGCTAAAGGCTTATTCCAAAACGAAAGATAAGTCGAAAATCCCTCAAAGTACAATTGATAATTTGATTCGTCCCCGGATTGAAATGAATTGCCTCAAAATATTGAATTTGGCCCGACGGACGCAAATTCCTCTTTTTTTTCGTGACGTTGCCGCCAACAGGGTTGTTTATGCCCATAATCGAATTGAGTTGCTCCCCGAAACAAGTCGTTGCCTTTTCAACTTCATCAAAGATGAAAAAGGATTACGCTATTTTATTACTTTGACCTATGGAAATGAAGAAATAGTATTGCAACAGCACCCGGCTGTTGTTTTGTCGGATAAACCTTGCATCGTCCTCTTGGGCGATAAAATTCATCGCGTAGAAAATATTGATTCGAAGAAGTTGCTCCCTTTTTTCAATAAAACCCATATAAACGTCCCTGCTTCTTCCGAAAAATTGTACCTCGAAAAATTTATCTTGAAGACTATTCCCAAATACGAAGTACGGATCGAAGGCATCGAAATGAACGAAAAAAAACCTGTAAAACAGGCTATTCTGGTATTGGAAGAAGACTTTTATTCCCGTTTGGTTTTTTCTTTGTTTTTCCAGTACGATATTCAACGCTTTCTTCCTACGTTGAACCCGAAGAAACGGCGGGTAGTTGCTTTGGAAGAAACGTCCGGAACAGAAAATATTTGTTGGTTTGACAGGGATTTGAGTTGGGAGGAGAAATTGCAGGGAAATTTAATAGAATGGGGTTTAAAGAGCGAAGGCGATAATCGTTTTTATCTGAAACAAAACCCGGAAATCCTGCAACGCTTCGGCCTGATTGATTGGATGAACCTGAATCTCAATAAACTCAAGGATTTTCTTATTGAACAAAAAACGACGCAAATCTATTATAAAGGAAAAATCAGCCTGCAATCGAAGATTAGCGAAAAAATCGACTGGTTCGATTTGGAAATCGAAGTGGTTTTCGATGGCTTCAAATTGCCTTTCAACTACTTCAGGAAACATATCCTGACGGGAAATCCGGAATATGTACTTCCTGGCGGGACTATTTTTATCTTGCCGGAAGAATGGTTTCAACGTTATCACGATTTTTTTCAACATACGGACGATAATGAAACGACTATTCGCTTGAGAAAAATACATACCCGTTTTCTATATCCGGCGGTGGACATTTTTTTCGATAAAGACCGAAGAAAAGTTTGGGATCAATTCAACGAAACGCCTTTGGAATATCCCGCCCTTCCGAAACACCTGGAACCTATTTTGCGTCCCTACCAAAAAGAAGGCTTTTATTGGTTGACGCATTTGAGAAAAATGCATTTTGGCGGCTGTTTGGCCGACGATATGGGATTAGGTAAAACCATTCAAACCATCACTTTGCTGGAATCCATTTATTCGCAATCCGGAGAAGAAAAAAAAGATACTGATCCTTCCGGACAACTTTCGCTTTTCGATGAAATGGAATCGACGCTTCCGGCCTCTTTGATTGTTGCCCCGGTTTCCTTATTGCACAATTGGCAAAACGAAATAAAGAAGTTTGCCCCTCGACTGAAATCTTATATTTACTCAGGAGCTAAACGGTTGAAACAGAAAAATATAAAAGATTTGTTTAATTCTTACCATCTTATCATTACTTCCTATGGAATGGTGCGAAGCGATATTGAATATTTCAGCCATTATTCTTTTCATTATATCGTTTTGGATGAAAGTCAATACATCAAAAATCCTGATTCCATCATTTATCATGCCGTTAAACACCTTACTTCCGAGCATAAACTAACGCTTACCGGAACTCCGATAGAAAATTCGCTATTAGACCTCTGGGCACAGTTCAATTTTATTAATCCGGGTTTACTGGGAAATCTGTCTTTTTTTAAGAACACTTATATCAACAAAATAAAAGAGAAAAATAAAAAAACGGAGGAAACTCTGCTCCGGATGATTCGGCCTTTTTTGCTTCGCCGGACAAAAGAGGAAGTCACGCCCGAATTACCGCCTTTATCGCAAGAAATTGTTTACTGCGATATGACTGAAGAACAGGAGCGGATATATATCGGCGAAAAAAATAGTATCCGTAATCAATTGTTGGAAAACAAGGAATTATTCGTAAAAAACAACATGCTTGCTTTGAAAAGCCTCATGCGGCTTCGTCTTTTGTCTAATCACCCATCGCTGACTTATGCTGAATATAGCGGCGACTCGGGCAAATTTGACCAAATTATCCTTTATTTTGAAACAATCAAGGCAAGCGGACACAAAGTTTTGATTTTTTCTTCCTTTGTAAAATACCTCCGTTTGTTGGCAAAATCGTTCGATGAAAAGGCTTGGAAATATGCTATGCTCATAGGACAGACTTCCGATCGGGAAAGCGAAATTAACCGCTTCACCGAAAATGACGATGTAAACGCTTTTCTTATTTCATTGAAAGCAGGAGGTACCGGATTAAACTTGACTGTAGCTGATTATGTATTTATCATTGACCCTTGGTGGAATCCTGCGGCCGAAATGCAAGCTTTGAGCCGGGCGCATCGTATCGGACAAGAAAAGAAAGTTATGGTTTATCGTTTTATCTCCAACAATTCCATCGAAGAAAAAATTCTTCATCTGCAAAACGAAAAAAATCAATTGTCGGAAACGTTTATTACCTCCAACAATCCGATGGAACATCTGAGCAGCGCCGAAATTGAAAATCTGTTTGGCGATTAATCCCCATTCTCTCCTCTCTCCCTTTTTTTTGCCTCAATAATTGAAAAAATTACAGGGCAAACGCACGAAAATAATATAGATGTCTCCACGCAGTCGCTACGCTCCTTTGGTCGACAGGACGATGACCCCATAAAAAATGAGGGAGGGAACAGCAGCGCGTTGGCGACGAAG
>JAISOJ010000090.1 GCA_031275735.1 Dysgonamonadaceae bacterium | reverse complement strand
ATTCGTATCGGACAAAACGCCGTTGTAAGGCGCCAGTTCCGCTAACTCCAAAGCATAATTGGATAATAATCCCGAAGTGATTTTGGATTTATCCAAGGCTTGAAACAAATAATCCAAATTGGATTTCAATTCATTTTCAACTTCTTGGGGCGATTTTAAATAATTTTGTGCAAGCGCTGTGGTTGTTATGGTTAAGTACAGCAACAGTAAGCAAAATTTATTAACAAGTGTCTTCATGTTTTTTAAATTTAAAGTTGTTATTTTATTTTGTGATATGTACCTATGCCAAGGACTATGGAATCAGGCGTTATTTGTAAAACATATTGATACCAGCGAGTTCCATAATGATTTACAAAATGAATTTTTTCTTCTTCCTCGGAATAAGACCAATCTTGAAAATGACGCAATGTTTTAGGAGATTCAAATTTTTTTTCTTCAAAATTATAATATTGTCTTGTTATCATTCCTCCGATTTCTGTAAATTCATATCTTTCCCTGTAGGTATGTGAATCAAAAAATAATCCACCACTACCTAAACGTTCCCACTTCCCAATTAGCATTTCCGGTTTAGTACCGGGCAGTTTCTCTTCTTCCTCTATACAGGAAGAACAGGAGCACAATGCCGCCAAGAGCATAATTTGTAGTAATTTCAAGTTTTTCATCTTTTTTATTTTTAAATCATTAATTAACAAACAGTTGTTATCGAATACCGTTTTTTGACCTCCTTTCTGTGGGGATTCGCTGTTAATAAATTTAAAATAAAATCATTATAAGTTTCAGACAAAAATATAAAGAATTAACTAAATAAAAAATAAACTGGATGGCAAACGTATAATTTTTTCACAATATACGATGCGAGTGTTTTACAAAACTATTACTACCTTTGCACGTTTTAAAACGCGAGCATGGAAAAATAGTGGATTATTTATGAAATATTTACTTGTATTTTTCGGAATAATAAGTTTAAGTTTAGGTATTGCGGGTATTTTTTTACCTGTTTTGCCGACTACGCCTTTTTTATTGCTGTCGGCAACGCTATTTGCCCGTAGTTCGGAACAGTTATACAATCGGTTACTCAACCATCCGGTTTTGGGCGAATATATTCGTGATTTTCTGAAGGAAAAAGCCATTCCTTTACGCATAAAAATCTTTTCCGTATCCATCATGTGGACAGCCATGTTATGCACTATATTTTTCGCTGTAAACAAAATACTTTGGCTGCAAATCTTGCTGTTTGCTGTTGCCATAAGTATTACTATACATATCTTATCGTATAAAACAAAAAATAAACCCAACCAGAATGAAACAGAAACAAAAACCGAATAAGGTGTTTTTATATAGTGGTTTAGGAATATTGTTCATTGCATTCACCTTTCACTGGGCGGGAATGCCTGCCTATTATTTTGGGGTATTGCTCAGCATTGCAATCGTATTCAAAACGCTTTTTTTAATATCCGTTTTCCGGCTTAAAGGATTTAAACCCAGTCCATGGCTTTATTTCATCCTGGCAGGCGTAGCGATGATATTAATTTCCCTGCTTTTCAAAACAATTTTTCCGATACCGGTACTGCATAAAATACTTTTTTACGGCGCTATCTCATTAAAAATAACCGGATTAATTTTAATGTTTCTCTCCAGAATGAAATAAAATGAGCGAGGCATTAAACCGGTTTTTTCGATAACCCCGTTACTGCTAAAATCTCAGTTTTATGCCTGCGTTCACGACAAAACCGTCAAGCGGCGCATATATATCGTTGAATACCGGATTGGTAATTGTGCCTGTATAGATATTACCTAATCGTGTTTGCCGCGTGTCTGTGAAATTTTCAAAATTGGCGAATAGTGAAAAATGTTCCCATATCCGCTCGATCATAGCCCCGAAAACCCAATAAGCTTGCCCGGTTGTACCATCGTTTAGCGATTGTTTACCGTTGTAATAGGCTTCCAATCCGGCCCGCCATTTTTCTTCTACCTCGTACATTAAGGTAGCATTGACGCGATGTTTGGGAGTCAGCAAATTTTGATGCCAATTGCCGTTTTCGTTCACTGATGCGTCAATCAAGGTGTAACCCAAAAAGAGTTTGAAATCGTTATATCCGATTTTCAGATTGGTTTCGGCGCCTTTCGTATCAATATGCCCATTGATATTCTGAAATTGTAAGCGGTTGTCGGACAAATAATTTAACATCAACGGACGGTTCAAATAAGTATAAAAAAACAGTTGGTTGAGGCTGAACGTTATTTCGCCGGCAATAACCGTACGGTAATTGACGTCGGCGTTGACACCGGAACTTCGTTCCAATTGATTGACGCCATTGTTTACCATCAATACATTTTGATATTGTATTCGTTCGCTCTCTTCGGTGAATATCGTCGGCGTTTTGTAACCCAGTCCGCCGCCAACGCGGGAAGTCCATTGGGAAGTGATTTTAAATAATCCCGACAAACGGGGCAGGACGACAAAACCGTAACCGGAAACATAATCTCCGCGCAAACCGGTTTCAATACTAAACCAATCGGTTACTTTTGTGAGGTTTTGCACAAAAACGCCGGTAGTCAGTTGGTCGTAATTGCGCGGCGCAATCCCATTGTTTCGTCGTTTCTCCGAAAAATTATCCGTCCACAGGTTCAGACCGGCTATCCATTCCGTATTATCGCCGGCAAATAAATAATTTATTTCACTGAAAGATCCGTTTTGAATACCGTCAAAGGTATAACCGGGAATAGTAATCGTGCGTTGAAAATGATTGTAACTATTACGGATATTCATTTTTGACTTTTCCGAAAATTGGTGTTTCAACGAAAACTGCGTACTGATACGCAGGGTTTTGTTCTGCTCAAAATAACTGTGCCCGTCTTCGTTTTTCCCTTTCAAATAAAGCATATCGCCGCCTAAGCGATTTTCAAACGAGGCATTTACGCCGAAGTCCCATTGGGTTTTATCGTTGAAATATACAAACAAGCGAGGATTGAGCGTGTAACGCTCGAACTTTGGAATAGCGCTTAATCCGACGTCTGCCGGATCGTATGCCTTATTGCTGTTGTGTGAAGTAAAAAGCGTCCATCCGACTTTCTCAAATTTCCGTGCATAAAATCCGCTTATATCCAGTCCCAAAGCAGACGTCCCGTTTACAAGAAAACTCAATTCAGGTTCATCGGTCGGCGTTTTAGAAATCAGGTTGACTAATCCGGCAATGGCCCCACCACCGTAGAGCGTAGATGAAGAACCTTTGACGATTTCAACCTGTTTCAAGTCGAGCGGCGGAATCTGCAACAATCCTAATCCGCTTGCTGCACCGGAATACAACGGAAGTCCGTCTTTGAGGATTTGTGTATACCGGCCGTCCAATCCCTGTATACGGATGGAAGAATTTGCAGAAATAGGAGAGGTTTGTTGTGTTTGAATACCGGTGCTTTCGTTGAGTAACATGCGGATGTCGCCGGGTTTCATGTTGGCTTTTTCATCTAATTCTTCACTTCCGATAAATTCGATGCGCGTAGGAATGTTTTTGATGGTACGCGTACTTCGACCCGTCGATACAACTATTTCATCCAATTCAAGCGCTTCGTTTTCTAAAAATGTTTGGGTAGTATCGGAATCTTCTACGACGGCCACAGACCTATTCCCCGCTTGCGCTATTATACTGCATAACGCAATTACCGCGATAAGAAAAAAATATTTATTCATTTTACTCCGTTTTTTATCTTGTTTCACACCATTCGCAATTTTCATCCGCACATTCTATTTCGATAGTGGCATGTTGAATGCCTAAACTTTTTAATAATAAATGAGCGTCTAAGCGTATTTTTTGTTGTTCGACCATAGCGCCGGACGCATTCAGAACCAAATGCACCGTCAAAACATTATATTCGCTATCCATTGTCCAGATATGGAGATCGTGTATATCTTCTACTCCCGGCAGATTTTTCAGCTTTTCGGCAATTTCTTTTTCGTTAATATTTGCAGGTTTCCCTTGTAGAATTACTAAAAATATGGTTTTTAGATTCCGGTAAACGTTGTACAGGATATAAATGGAAATTCCGATCGACAAAAGCGGGTCGAGTATAGGAAGGTCGACAAACATCATTATCACGCTTACGATAAGCACGGCTATCCATCCCAACACATCTTCCAACAAGTGAAGTGATACGACTCGCTCATTTACGCTGTTCCCTTTTTTGAGCCGGAAAATGGCGGCGCCGTTGACTATCACGCCCAAAACGGCCAATAGCAACATGCCTTGGGCATTGATTTCTGATGGCGACAAAATACGTTGTATACTTTCGTAAAAAACAAATATAGAACCTGTTATTAATATTACCGAATTGATAAAAGCGCTCAACAAAGAAAATCGTTTATATCCGTAAGTATATTGCGGCGTAGGTTTTCGTCCCGATATTTTTTGGAAAATCCAAGCTAAACCCAATGCTACACTGTCGCCGAAATCGTGCAAAGCATCCGACAAAATGGCGATACTATTAGTAAGTAAACCGCCTATCAATTCAATGATACAGAAACTGAGATTCAGGAAAAACGCCAATGCAATATTTCCGGTTCCATGCTCATGGCGATGTTCTTGATGAGAACTCGAGTGATGATTGTGAGCCATATCGGTCGTTTTAAAAATTAAAAGTACCGCAAAGATAACTCCTAATCGGTGCAACTAAGTTGCAATTTCAGCACACTTGCCGCACGTGCCTTTTATCACATAATTAACGCTTTTGATAGAAAAGTTTTTAGGCATCGTAATCAAGGGAATTGTCTTATCGCGCAGGCAAAATGTATGCTTACAGGCGATACAATAGAAATGTACGTGTTGTTGTTCGGGCAAACATTCACATTCTTCCTCGCAAAGAGAATATTTTAATGATCCCGATCCGTCGTCGATCGTATGGAGTAAACGACATCGTTGGAAAAGAGTTAATGTCCTGAATATTGTCGATTTATCAACTGTTCCCAATTTTATTTCCAAATCGGAAAGGCTGAAAACATCTTTTTTGTCTATCATCGCTTTCAAAACCAATAGCCGTATGGCTGTCGGCTTGACGCCCCGCTTTACAAGATGCTCTTCGCAATACGTGTCTATCGGTTTCATTTTATTGGGGAAAATATTCTTTTCATTACATTTAACGGCAAAGGTAATGTTTTTATATCATACGTTTCGTATTTCGATAGATTATGATTAGTAAAAATTTTATACTTGTTCCTTAAAAATATTTTTCTTCAAACATTAATTTAATTTTCCGTCCATTTTTGTATATTTGCTGAATTATAACGTAAATTTAATTATTTTGAAAAAACGAGCAATATCCATATTATTTTGTATCCCCTTTGTCCTATCCGGCTTTTCTTCCGAAAAGATAGATTTGGACAGCCTTGATTACTATCTTTCTAAACAGGAAGAATATGACCGGTCGAAAGAAAAACGGATTAATCTCATAAAAGAACGGATCGCCGGCGTCTCGGAAAATCTTGCGGCATTGTATCCTCTGTATGAAAATCTTTATGATGAATATCGTTCTTACATCTATGATTCCGCCTATGTATGCGTAGAAAAGTTGTTAACAATTTCCCGGAGTCTCAACGATCCGGAAAAAATAGCTTCTTCTTCCGTAAAATTAGGCTCTTGTTATTTGTTTTCCGGTTTATTCAAAGAATGTTTTGATATTTTATCTACTTTGGACGTCAGTCATTGCAGCGCTGAAACTCAAATCGATTATTATATTAATAAATCGAGGCTTTATTATGATTTAGCCGATTATAACAATAGTCCGGAATTCAGGATTCAATACCATCGGAAGGGAAACGACATCATCGATTCGGCGATTACGCTTCTTCCGCTTGAATCGCCTCGTTTCTGGTCGGCTTTGGGATTGAAAAGAATGAAGTCCGATAATTACAGGGGCGCCGTCGAGGCCTTTGGAAAAATGATCGATACACGCGATTATTCCGAACACGATTTGGCCATGGCAACGTCCAGTATCGCTTATCTTTATATCTTACAAGGAAAAACGGAAGAAGCTAAACGGTATTTGATCAAGGCCGCTATTGCTGATATCAAATCTTCAACAAAAGAAACCGTCGCTTTGCGAAACCTTGCTCAAATATTGTATGAAAAAGGCGATATCGAACATGCTGCCGGATATGTCCGGCGAGCGTTGGACGACGCTTCTTTTTATAACGCCCGTCACCGGCAATTGGAAATCGGATATATTTTGCCGATTATTGAACGAGAAAGAATGAACATCGTCGAAGACCAAAGGGACCGGATTAGCCGTTTCCTAATCCTCAGCTTCATCTTATCGGCTTTGTTAATTGCAGCCCTTTTTGTTATCTGGATGCAATTGAAACATTTAAACCGAGCTAAACAAATCATCCAGAAAACCAACGACGACCTCACATTGACAAATAACAATTTAGTGGAAGCGAACAAAATCAAGGATGAATACATCGGTTATTTTTTCAATCAAAATTCGGAATATATCGATAAATTGGAAACTTTTCAAAAATGGGTGAATAGGAAAGTGGTGGCCAAACAATATGACGACCTGATGAATATTCCCGTGAATTTGAACGCTCACCGCGAACGCGAAGAACTTTATTCCCGTTTCGACCAAATCTTCCTGAAAATGTTCCCCGATTTCGTCAATAAATTCAACGACTTATTGAAACCGGGGGAACAGATACAGTTGAAGAAAGGAGAACTATTGAATACCGACCTGCGCATTTATGCTTTAATACGCCTCGGTATCAACGATAACGAAAAAATCGCTCAATTTCTGAATTATTCCGTGAATACCATATATACGTATAAAACTAAAATAAAAAGCAAAGCACAAAATTCCAACGAAGAATTCAAACAAAAAATTATGGAGATAAAATCCATGTAATTTGTTCACTTGATTATTTGATTATTGTTTTCCTTGTAAAATTATAATTATCTAATTTTACTACGTAAATACCGGGATCTAAATGGGGTATTACCGCTTCGTCCGATAAGGTAGCCGATTGATAATTTTTCCGGCCGGAAATATCAAAAACAGAAACAGACGTATTTTCAAACCCCGACACCGTCATGATCCCTTCGTTGGAAGATATCTTGAATTGATTTATATTTTGTATTTTTATAGACGCGCCGCAATCTTCAACAAAATCGAATGCAGAGGACATGGTATTCGTATCGGTTGTCGCTCCGATATTTATGTATTCGATACGGCAATATCGCCCGTTTCCTTTCGTATTACTAAAATACATTCCATATCGTTGCGTTCCATCAATGCGAATATCGCTCAATACCAAATTTTGAATTGATTTATTCCCACTACCTATATAAACCGCATCGTTTTTTGAATCGTACAAATCGATATTTGAGATTACAATGTTTTGAAGATCATAATGTTGACTACTATTAAGATGGATTGCTCCCTGTTGATTTCCCCATAAATCGCCGTCTACGCCAACGACTCCGTTTTTCACGCCTCCTTTGTAAACGGAAATATTGTACAATTGACTGTATCCTTCATTACTAAATTCCCTGCCCGGAAAATCGCAGGTAAGCCGGAAGCCGGCTTCCATCGGATCAATAATCACGCAATTGTAAGCCTTATTTTCTTTTCCGCCGAAAAATCCCAGACTAGAAGCTCTCCAATTATTTTCCGCCGTGCAGTACCGGAAAGTATTGTTTTCGCACATTTTGTTGCCTCGCGACCAGGAAGCCATATCATCGTCGCCATTATTCCGGAAGCTACAGTATTCTACCGTTGAATTTTTGCTTCCATAGGAAAGGTTCATTCCATCGGCATAATTATTACGGAAACGGCAATGCGATACCGTCAAATTATCGGCTTCATCGATCCATCCGCCACATTCGAAATGTTCGGCCCAAACATTTTTAATAACCGAGTTAGAACCAAAGCTGCCCATTAATCCTTTCCCAACCTGATACCTGTCGTCATTATTATAATATCTTTTATTATTCACTGTGTTTAGAAACAAGCCTTCAATAACGATATCGCTTTGAAAAGTTTCGATTCCCCGTTTGTTATATGTGGACTGCTGATCGGAAGATGCTGAAAAATAGAGTTCGGTGTACCACATTCCGGCGCCGATAATTTTAGTGCCTGCGTGCACAATACTGATCCGGGAATTTACATTGTATTTACCGGCAGGAATATACAACGTTTTACCTCCATTTTGTATGACAAATGCCGCTAAATCGCTTTCGCCATCATACACTAATTTGTTTTCACTTTCAATATCTTCAAAATTTACCGGAGGAGGAACTAATTCCAATTCAACAAAATCGATAGTATAAGCCTGATCATTATCATCCTTTTTGACGAGTTTAAATACGGCGTCTTTTGGAATTTGAGCATCCAATTTCAAATGGATTTCATCGAAACGCATTCGGGGAAATTTCATATTTTCATCGGGAACATTGTCCGGATATTTTTGCCCGTTTTTCAAAAAATATTGCCATGCCCAATATGAATCTAAGGTAATATCCTGCACATAAACGTCATTTACGTATAAAGCCAACGTTCCCTTTGTTCCGCTACCAGCCGCATTGTCCGGAATAGAAAAACGGATCGTCATCCCGTCGGCTGTTTCGTCATTTGTCCATTGAATATAAGCCTCTTTTTCAAGCAATAGAGTAGCAATCTGATTAGACGCTTCACTTTGAAGTTCCGTTTGCACATAAGTAGGAGAGAGGAAATTTCCGTTTGTAATGCATTTTTCCGGCTCCGCCTCGTATCGCTTATAAGGCCGGTTGTAATACCCTCTTTCCCTTACGTCGTCAGGAAATGAAATACTTTGAGCATACGACTCAAGTGCAAAAAACAAAAAAATCAATAAAAAACTTGTTTTTCTCATGATATTAGTAAATTAATTAGTTTGTTATTTCAAAACGAAAGTGTAAATATAAGGATTTGTTGATAAAAACAAAAGAAAAATTTGATTTAAATTGTTATATTTGTGCAATTTACCTATCCGAGGAAAGAATAAACGAATATTATAGTTCTTTATTTCAATATTAAGTCTATATTTTTTTTGATTTTACATTTTCTATAACGCTAATCATTAATTTTTTATAAAAAAAAATAGTAATATTCTTCTATATTTTACTTATAAAATTATTATTTCAGAAAATCAATGGATATGTTTGCATATAATTTCGTAAACATTATTATTTTTATTTAAATTCTATTACGATGAAAAAAGTTACTCTCAGTCTGGTCGTCCTATTTTTAGGGGCGCTTAGTGCAAACGCACAATCATTAGCGAATCCGAATGGTTCGGATGGTAAACAAACTTTTATTTGGGATAGCGCGAAAGGCGCTTTTTCTACAGGTCCTTCCAATGCAATTGAAATTGATCAGGTTTTCACCTTTGCCGTTGACGTTGCCGGAACTACACTTGCCGATTGGCTTGCAGCAACGCCTCCTGCCGGTTGTACCCGATCCGTAGGATTTGTATTCAATACTAATTTTGCCGAAAATATTACCAACTTCGATGGTAGAATGGCGCATATACAAGGCACGGTTTATGGCATGGACGTTGCTTTGTCATCGTATGCGAACGGCAGATCGGAAGCAACCGGCGGACAATATTTTCCGGCAGACGCATTTGCTTCGGGAGGTATTACAAGCTACACAGTAAGCATTTTCGGTTATTCTGAAGATGAATGGTGGCAAAATGATCTACACGGCTTGGTTACTTTTGAATCGGCGCCGTACACGGGAACAAAGGCAGCCGCTGAATTTTACTATTCCGATTATGAAGCTCCCACTCCAACTTGGCCCGACGAAGCTTATATTGCCGCCCCAGGTACAGCTTCTTTGGATCCGGATGTAAATCCTACGCTTACATCCATTCGCCAAATTGTTTCCGATTCTCCGGTAGTAGCTTACGAATACTATAGTATTACCGGCATGAAACTTCGTGAAATGCCGGTCGAAGGCGCTTATATTCAAAAAGCGATCAAAGCAGATGGAACGTCAATCGTGACAAAAGCGTTCAATATCCGGAAATAACAAGTGCATTTCAACTCTAAATAATGAGCGAAACAAAAAAGTTTCGCTCATTATTTTCTACCAATTTTGTCAACTTAAATAAATATGCATGTATGAAAAATATTCAAAAATTAGTGATTCTTTTAGCCGTTGTAACCAACGGAATCTTTTTGCCGGCAAACGGTTACACACAAGCCAGGGAAACACAAAAAATCACAGGCACAGTAGTCGATACTAAAGGCGAAGTCGTTATCGGCGCATCTATTTCGGTTCTCGGAACTTCTTTGGGCACTGTAACTGATATAAATGGCGCTTTTGAATTAACAATACCCGAAGGGAGTACATTGAAAGTATCTTATATCGGCTTCAATCCTTACCAAGAAAAAACGACTGCGCAGAAAACAACTTACCCGGTTACTTTACAAGAAGATTTCCAGTCGCTGGAAGAAGTCGTCGTTGTAGGTTATGGTACCCAAAAACGTTCCGAATTAACCGGATCCATCTCCTCTGTTCGGACGAATAACATTAAAGACTTTTCAGCTAAAAGTTTAGCCGAAGCTCTTTCCGGTATGGCAGCAGGCGTTATGGTAACGAAAGGCGACGGAAGTCCCGGATCTTCCGCCGATATTATTATCCGCGGAGCTGCTTCTATCAACGGAATCAAACCCTTGTACATTGTCGATGGAATCAGGCAAGAAACGGGATTTGAATTTAATATGCGGGATGTAGAATCGATTGAAATCTTGAAAGACGCCGGCTCTTCGGCTATTTATGGCGCTCAGGCTGCGGGCGGAGTGATTTTGATCACAACCAAACGCGGAGCGGCCGGAAAAACGAACGTATCTGTAAATGCCCGTTATGGCGTACGCGATATTTATTCAAATATTAAATTATTAAACCGAGACGAGTTTATCCGAGCAAGAAGCTATATGGGTACGGATATATTAAGTTTGGAAGGAGTTTCCGATTATACGGATCCGGAAACGGGGCAACTTGTCACGGCCGCTTCACAACTACCCGACGTAGATTGGATGGGTCTGATGTATAGTACCGGTATTGAACAGGAATACAATGTTTCCGTATCCGGTGCAACTGAAAAAGCCAATTTTTTCTTGTCCAGCGGTTTTTATGATGAAGAAGGCGTTTTTTTGGATACATCGGCCAAACGTTTTTCTTTCCGAACGAATTTGGATTATAAACTAAATAAATGGATAACAATTGGCGAATCGCTTTACGGAAACTTGAGAAAAGACAATCCCAATAACAATTATTCCGTTTACGGACATTCACTACCTTTCCGTACTGTTCCTACCATGGAAGCTTTAGATACTGAACAAATCGGAGGATATGCGCATACGCCTTCTTATTTAAATGGGCCGAATCTTTACGGTGTTGAAAAAATTTACCATTATACAAATAGTGATTACCGCATGAATGCATCGGCTTATATCAATTGGAAAATAATCGACGGTTTGGATTTAAGACTAACCGGCGCCGGAAATTTTTATGGATTTTCCAACAACGCTTTCTCAGAAGCCTTTGATTTCAGAGCTATTAAGGAAGATGAATACATGACGGCAGCTGCGGGAACTTCCCAAGATTTGACATTTAATGCCGTTTTGACTTACGAAAAAATATGGGGCGATCATAACGTTAAAGTGATGGCGGGTACGGAAGCAATCCGATACGACGGTTACCGCTTGGACACGAGAGCAATTGATTTTCCTATCCCGCTGGCCGAATCCATCAACCTGTCTTCCAACCCGGCCAAAACGGTAACCGACGTAAATGGAACCGGAAGAAGCCAATCTTTTTTCGGACGTTTAAATTATTCTTACTTAGGAAAATACCTGATTACGGCCAATATTCGACGAGATGGTTCCGATAAATTCGGACCCCAGAATAGATGGGGTAATTTCCCATCCATCAACGGCGCTTGGCGTATCAGCGAAGAAGCTTTCATAAAGGATAATATAGATTGGTTAAGCAACGCTAAACTGCGCGGAAGCTGGGGGATACTGGGAAATGACGGGATTCCGCAATTTCTTTATCAGGAAGCCTACATAGGAACTCAAATTATTTATTCTTTCGGCGGAGGAGAACAACAACAAGGTTGGGCAAATTTCAAAGTGCCAAATGAAAAAATCAAATGGGAAGAAGTAAACCAAACAGACATCGGTATTGATCTCGGATTCTTGAATAACCGACTGTCTTTTACCTACGACTTCTACAATCGCCAAACAAAAGACATGCTTTACCAAAGAACGGTGCCTTTAGGAGGAGGAATCGGTTACTACACAAGCATCAATACGACTATGCCTATCAATATTGGCCAAGTGGAAAATATGGGGCACGAATTGACATTGACATGGAACGATCGACTAAAAGATTTCAATTATTCAATCAGCGGAAATATATCTTTCAATAAGAACAAAGTCATCGAAATCGGAGAAGAAGGCGCAGCCCCTATTCTAAGCGGAAATGCCGGAGTAGCCTGGGGGAGCGCTATGGTAAACCGTACCGAAAACGGTAATGCAATGGGGCTTTTCTATGGATACAGAGCCATTGGTATTTTTTCTTCTCAAGAAGAAGTGGATGCTTATAACGCCAAAGCAGTAGAAGCCGGATCGCCCAACGGATATTATTGGCGAGAAGGAACAGGCGTCGGAGATATTATCTACGATGATTTAGGACAAGGCTGGGTAGATGCCAACAGCCAGACTTATATCGGAAACCCTTGGCCCAAAGCCATCGCAGGATTCAATGTAAATATGGAATATAAAGGGTTCGACTTGTCGCTCCTTTTTCAAGGGGCATTCGGATTTGATATTTTCAATGGCGTGAAAGCCTATACCCAAGTCTTTGGAGAAGATGGAAATACGACCGCCGACATCTTTAAAAATTCTTTCTTTGGAGAAAACGAATTAACCGATATGCCTCGTTGCGGTAAATTTGACGACAAAGGGCAATGGATCGGCGACAGCAACATTAGCCGAAACTATTCCACGGTTTCTTCATTCTGGGTGGAAAAAGGAGACTACCTGAAATTAAAAAATCTGGTTTTCGGATATTCTTTGCCTAAAAATATTTCACAAAAAGTGCATATAGAAAAAGCCCGCGTTTATATAAGCGGACAAAACCTATTGACACTTACAAAATATACGGGTATCGATCCGGAAATAGCCGGGGATGTTTTAGCGCGCGGCATCGATCTTTACAACCGGTATCTTCCTTCCCGTTTGATCTCTTTCGGACTTGATGTAACTTTTTAATTATTTACCAATAAAATACATTCGTATATGAAAAACAAGATTTATCAATATATTTGTATCGCTTTTCTTTTAGCAGCACTACCGTCATGCCAAGATTTCCTCGAAATCAGTGATAAAGGTTCTGTATCGCCGAAAATTTTTCCAAGTACCATGGAACAGGTAAACTTGATGTTAACAGCCAGCTACGCAGGAAGCCATACAAAAGGATTATACACTTTCTACTGGTTTCCCATGGGAATTTATCTATATGATAAAACTTCCAATTTGGACGCTACTTACGATTTGCGCGGTACTCAATTAAATAATAATACCGATTTGGATTGCGAATACAATACGCAAACGTATTCGGACATATTCCGGTGGGTAGAATTATCTAACGCCGCATTAGAAGCCATTGACCAATATTGGAACGATGATCTCCCTGATACTCAAAAAGAGGAATTAAATTACATGAAAGGTCAGGCATTATTCAACCGGGCGCTGGCTTACTGGCACGGACAAATTTATTTTGAGATCGATCCGAACGGTTGGGGACTTCCGTTATTCAATAAAGTGCCGAAAACAATTGAAGAAATGATGGCTCCCAGAGCGACGACAAAAGACTCCTGGGATTTCATTATCCAAACATTGAAAGAAGCGATTCCTCATCTTATTGGGAAAACCGACCCTACCCGCGCTACCGAGTGGGCGGCAAAAGGTCTTCTAGCGAAAGTCTATATGCAAGCCGGTTATAAGGCTGAAGCCCAAGCGCTCCTTGAAGAAATTATAACGAAGAGCGGAAAAAAGTTAGTTCCTTTCACTGTTTATTCGGCCATGTTTTACGGCGATCCGGCAAACGAATTCAATGAAGAAACGTTGTATGAAATTGACATGAGCATCAATGAAAAACAAAACGGCCCTTGGGCAGGATATACGACAGGAAGCGGTATGCCGATGGTTTTTGCACCTTGGCCGCTTAACCTAAAGTTCCGCGACAAGCCGTCGGATACCGAATTTGATATTATCACGAACGCTACCGGCGGATGGGGAAACAACTATATTCACGACGCCAACATTCGTCGTTTCGGCTTTACGCTAGGTCCTCCACCCGTAAAACGGGTAAAAAATCCTAATTTCGACAGCAGGGCTGAACGCTCAATCGATAATTTGCCTTATATTTTGGATCCGGTTTACCATCAGGCCAGTATTGACGAACGAGCCAATACGGATCCGCGGCTCTCTATGTGCGCCGCACAACCTTATGTCGATACATTTCTTGACGATATGGGACGCCCTACTTATTACGACAAATCGCCGGGGCTGAACCAGTTTCCTCAAATCATGGCATGGAACCATAAGAAATTCACAAACCTGCTGGGCTACGAAAATCAAAAAAATTTCAGTAGCGACGCTAATTACCCGATCGTACGTTTAGCCGATATTTACTTACTTTACGCCGAAGTAGTGAAAGATACGGATCCGGCTAAAGCCTTGGAATACATTAACAAAGTACACCGCAGGGCATATAATTATCCGGTAGATGCGCCTTCTCCCGTCGATTATAAGAGTTTAAACGGCCGAACCAAAGCCGCGCCGGAAGATCATTTGGCAAACGACGTTTTGAAGTACGAACGTTGGGCGGAATTGTTTGCCGAAGGCCAATGGTGGTTTGATATCCGCCGATGGAAAATAGGGGAACAAGAGGTTAAATATTACAAGGAAGCCCGCAACGGACCGCTTTCATTCAGGAGCGACGACTATTATGTACAACCGATTCCTAAAACGGAAGTGGAACGTTACAACGGCAAAATAGAACAATCGGGCAATTATTAATCCGTTAAAAATTAAGAATTAAGAATGATTTATATTCTCACAGGGGTATAAGTGATTCTTAATTCTTGATCCTTTTGTAATGGGACCGGCTACCAATAGAAAATATAAAAAACAATGGATATTCAAAACCGTTGCAATCCTGTTGCCGTTTTTGATACTCGGAATAATCGAAACCGGTTTGCGGATTTTCGGATACGGCTATAATACAAACCTTTTTGTCGAAAGTCAAACGGGCAGGTTTTATTACCTGAATCCGGAAATATCCCAAAAATATTTCACGGTTTCCGAAAATACCACTTTAGGAAACAGCGAATTTTTTCTTAAAGATAAAAAGCCGGGTACCATCCGTTTTTTTGTACTTGGAGCTTCTTCTTCTATAGGATTTCCTTACCTGCACAACGGAGCCTTTCCCCGTTTACTCAAATATCGTTTACAATTGGAAAATCCGGAGGTAAATTTCGAAATTATCAACTTATCGATTACGGCGGTTAATTCATATACTTTATCCGATTTTGCCGGACAGTTAGTCGATTACGAACCGGATGCAATCTTAATTTATGCCGGACATAACGAATATTACGGCGCTTTAGGCGTTGCTTCGTCCAGTAATCTGGGAAATAATCCGAAATGGATACGGGCGACGCTCGCCCTTAAAAACCTGAAAATAGGACAATGTGTCTTCCGCTTGGCAGCACGGATCAAAGGGACGGACAAAAAAACTACGGATTATAGCCGGACGCTTATGGAACGGATGACCCGCAAACAATCCATTCCTTACAATTCGGCGCTGTTTCATCGAGGAATCGACCAATTCGACGCGAATATGACCCGGCTGCTGCAAACATTTTCCAAAAACGGAATCCCTGTATTTATCAGTTCGCTGGTTTATAATCAAAAAGACTTGAAACCGTTTGTCAGCAGCACGGACAGCCTCAACGCCAACGAACAACACGAATTGGGAAATGCCGCTTATAACAAAGGCAATTACATCGCGGCTAAAGCTCATTATAACCGGGCAAAAGAATACGATGAACTCCGTTTTCGAGCGCCCCAAAAGATCAACCAACTGATAGAACAATACGCTGCAAGCATGGAAAATGTATATGGAGTGGATGCAATGCAAACGTTCGAAGCCCATTCGCCTCATGCCATCCTGGACTCTACTTTAATGTTGGAGCACGTTCATCCCAATCTGTACGGACAAAGGCTCATATCCGATGCCTTTTATGAAGAAATAAAAGTGTCCGGAATTTTGCCGGAAACACCCGGCAACCGGTTTTTTATATCCGTCAAACCTTCCGATTATCCGTTTACCGCTTTCGATACAATTTTCGGAAGAATATCTACTTGGTTGTTGAAAGAGTTATGGCCGTTCAACGAACCGATAGCGGAAGAAAGATCCGATTATGTACGAACTTACGAAGAACAAATAGCCGGCGCTTGCGCCGTCAAGCAAATTACTTGGAAAGAAGCCATGCAAGACTACCTCTATCCGTATTACATCCAAATGCAGGACAACGACCAGGCCTTACGTATCGTGGAAGGACTTTGTTTGGAATACCCTTACCGGGCAGATTATTTTTTAGAAGCAGGCAGGCTTTGCAGACAGCAAAAACAGGAGGGAAAAGCCTGGTTTTATTCTATGAAAGCGGCGGCAATCGCTTCTTTTTCCAATTCCATTGAAAAATGATGAAAGTCATGACAAAAAAACAAAATATAGAGTTTGGAATCGTATCGACATTGGTCTTATTGGTAATTGACGCAATCTGTGAAACCGCCGTTTTACGCAAAACAGCCATTTTTACATTGCTGATAACAGCACTATTTCCTGTTTTATACACACCTTTTTCGTTCTTGTGGTATAAACTTGCACGAATTTTTGAAACAGTGCTTTCTTCGCTTTTATTAGCCGTCATTTTTTTTCTGTTGGTAACGCCGCTTGGTTTTTTAAGGCGTTGGTTATCGAAAGATACATTGCAAATACGTGGTTTTAAAAAAGGGACGGGAAGCGTTTTTGTCGTTCGAAACAAAACGTTCGAAACTTCGGATTTGGAATATCAATATTAAATCATTATTTATCCGATAGAAATATGGAATTTATTAAAGAATTTTTTGCTTTTTTGAAGAATCGAAAAAAATATTGGCTGATTCCATTGATTTTTATTTTATTAATTTTCAGTATATTGATATTTTTTTCTCAAGGATCGGCCTTATCTCCATTTATTTATTCGATATTTTGAAATGAAGGCTATACTGGGAATATCTGCTTATTATCACGACAGCGCCGCCGCTCTATTGATTGACGGGCAAATGGTTGCGGCTGCACAGGAAGAACGTTTTAGCCGGAAGAAGCACGATTCTTCCTTTCCCGGACGCTCCGTTAATTACGTATTGCAAGAGGCCGGTATCAAAGGAAATGATATTCTATACGTGGCTTTCTATGAAAAACCGTTTATAAAGTTCGAACGCTTATTGGAGATATACCATCTCTTTGCACCCAAAGGATTTCGGAGTTTCATCCGGGCAATCCCGCTTTGGATAAGGGAAAAACTCTACATGAAACACATTCTCCGCCAAGAACTCTTGAAATTGGACATTCGGGCTAAAATACTTTTTCCGGAGCATCATTTGTCGCATGCTGCCGGCGCTTTCTATCCTTCGCCGTTTGATAATGCGGCTATCTTGACAATGGACGGAGTGGGCGAATGGGCTACGACAACTATCGGGTTGGGTAATAAAGAAAAAATCACGATTCTTCGAGAAATACATTTTCCCCATTCATTGGGCTTATTGTATTCTGCCTTTACCTCGTATTGCGGTTTCAAAGTAAATGACGGAGAGTACAAACTGATGGGGTTAGCGCCTTATGGAGTCGCTTCCGAACGGACGAACCGTTACATCCGCCTAATCAGGGAACATCTGGTAGATCTCAGGGAAGACGGCTCTTTTCTATTGAATCCGGATTATTTTGAATATGCCGCCGGATTAAAAATGACAAACGATAAGCGTTGGAATACGCTTTTCGGGATTCCGCCGCGTAACCCCGAAGGCGACATACAACCAGAATACATCGATATGGCTTATGCCATACAGAAAGTGACTGAAGAAATCGTTCTTCGATTGGCATCCACCGCCGGACAATTGACCGGTAGCGCCAATCTGGTAATGTCGGGAGGCGTCGCATTGAATTGCGTTGCCAACGGGAAAATAGAAAAAAACAACCGCTTGCAGCTATGGATTCAACCGGCAGCGGGAGACGCCGGAGGCGCTTTAGGAGCGGCTTGGGCAGTTTGGCATATTTATTTGAAAGAAAAACGAAACTGTGAAAAACCGGATAATATGTCAGGCGCTTATTTAGGTCCTTCTTTTTCAGACAAACAAGTACAAAATCTGATCCTGCGTACCCATACCGAAGCTATCAGGATGGAAGAAGAAACTTTGTATTACCGGATTGCCTCTTTACTAAAAACAGGGAAAATTGTCGGTTGGTTTCAGGGACGCATGGAATTTGGTCCTCGCGCGTTAGGGAATCGGTCTATTTTGGCTGATCCGAGGAATAGCCATATACAGAAAAAGCTAAACTTAGAAATCAAATTCAGGGAAAGTTTCCGTCCTTTTGCGCCTGCCGTATTGGAAGAAGACGCTTCCGAATATTTTGACATGCAAGGTATTTCACCTTATATGTTAAAAACGGCAGCAATAAATGCCAACTACCGTTTGCCTTTACCGGCCGATTATGAAACTTTACCCTATTTGGATAAGCTTTATCAGAAACGATCCCTATTGCAGGCAATTACGCATGTGGATTTTTCGGCAAGAGTACAAACGGTTTCTAAGCAAACCAATCCTCGCTTCCATTCTCTTTTGGCCACATTCAAAAAAATAACCGGCTGCAGCGTATTGGTCAATACCAGTTTTAACATCCACGGAGAACCTATTGTCCATACTCCCGAAGATGCCTACCACAGCTTTATGAATTCCGGAATGGATTACTTAGTGATTGGAAATTGGGTATTTAGTAAAACAAACAAAAATGAACGAAATTTATAATTCCTAATTTATTTTACATATGAAACAATCATGTTTAACAAACACCCAAGAGCATGCAAATGAGTATTCGTTTACTCGTCAACTCGTTAATTCGTTAACTCATTTTCGTATGAAAAAAAGTTTTTTGTACTTAGCCATCTGGGGATTGATTGCATCTTCATGCACGCCCGGAAAAAGCGAAAAAGTGCTTATTTACCAAGCGCCGGAAGGGGAAACGCTGAATACTTGTTATAAATTAACTGCCGATAATAGGGAAGTTCCCGTTTATAATGCTAAAATCGGAATGGAAAGAAGGGCTAATCGAGAAAGAGCGATGGACGATCAGCCCAATTCGCACCTGTTTTACGACATTGCCGGATTTGCTTATTTCGATTTGAAAAGAGGTCCGGTAAAATTGACCGTTTCAGTAAAAGAAAAGATAGAATCCGCGAAAATTCTTCCTTCTTCTTTCGGTATTATTCCGAATATCAATGAAAAAAGCCTCAGTTTCGAAATCGATAAGCCGCAACATCTCACGATCGAAATCAATGGCGAACACATTCGTTCTTTGCACATCTTTGTTAATCCGGAAGAAACGGAAAAACCCGATCCGGATAATCCGGATGTTATCTATTTTGGTCCCGGCGTCCACCACATCACCGAAAGCATTGAAATAAAAGATAATCAAACACTTTACGTCGCCGGAGGCGCTATCGTCCGTTGTGCCAACGATTCTACCCTCAATCGGAAAAAAGAATTAAAGAAATCCGAGCGTCCCGGTCCCAGTTTTATCCTAAGCGGTAAAAACGCTAAAGTTTTGGGACGGGGAATCATCGATCAGGAGAATGTTTACCGCCTGCAAGCAAGGAACATTTTTTCCGTAACCGGCGAAGATATTACAATGAACGGAGTTATCCTGCGTAACTCCAGCGTATGGACCGTTTCCTTGCGGGGAGCCGACCGCGTGCATATCGACAATATTAAACTACTCGGACACCGCGCCAATTCCGACGGTATTGATATTTGCGATAGTTGGGATGTAGAAGTAGAAAACTGTTTTATCCGTACGCTTGACGACCTGATTGTCGTGAAAACTTATAATCGCGAAAACGGATCGGGTAATATCCTTGTTCAAAACAATGTGCTCTGGAATGAAGTAGCTCATGCTTTAAGCATCGGAGCAGAAATACAACAATTGGTCGATGGAGTAACTTTCAGGGATTGCGATATCATCGGCGATCATTGCCGGGAATGGTCGTTGCGGGTGTACCAGTGCGACAAAGGTTTAGTTAAAAATATCCGGTTTGAAAACATCCGTATCGAAGAAGCCGTTAAATTCGCCTCTTTATGGATCAATGAGGCAACCTGGACTACCGATCCGGAACGTGGGCACATCGAAAATGTCGTATTCAAAGATATCGTGGTAAATAATCCGCGCCCCTTAGTAAAGGGTATGGAATTATTAGGATTTGATGAAAAACATGCCATCCGGAATGTAGTAGTAGATAACGTCGTCGTCCAAGGCAAAAAGCTGACCAAAGAAGATATTGTCGCAAACGATTATGTTTACGATTTAGAAATAAAATAACAAATTATGAGACATCCATGTATTTCACACACACAAGAGCGTGAAAATGCGTATTCGTTTACTCGTCAACTCGTTTACTCGTTTACTCGTTTTCGTATGAAACATTCGTGTTTAACAAACACACAAGAGCATGAAAATAAGGGAATTGCGGTTCAAACCTGTAGCGACAAACTACTCGTATCTCGTCACTTGTCACCCGCCACTCGTCACTTGCCACTCGTCACTCGTCACTCGTCACTCGTCACTTTTTTACAGTCGTCTGCCGTTTCCCGTTCGCTATTCTTTTTGAATGTATATCTTACTTTAGGAGTAAGCTTTGCTTCTTGCAACAAAAGTAGTAGCGATAACGTCGAAAATAATGTAAACCGAGAAGAAAGTAAAGTCATTATTTATTCTGCTCCCGACAACGAAGTACTGAATACCCGGTACAAAGTAACCGTCGAAGGCAAAGAAACGCCTGTGTACAACATAAAGGTAGCGCCCGCTTCGATCGTCGCCCGCGAGAAAGCGAAAAAAGATATTCCGGGATCTACCGATATCTTTGAAACAGCCGGAATGACTTACTTCGACCTAAAAAGAAAAACGGGCGCTTATGAACCTGTTTTGATAAACGTTTCGACAGACGAGATCATAACAAAAGCCGCTGTTTTTTCGTGCAAAGACTCCATTGAATACCAAATAGAAGGCAATACCGTTTCATTTTCCATCGATAAACCGCAAAATCTGACCGTTACGATTAACGACGACTATATACGTTCTTTACAAATATTCGTCAATGAAGAAGAAACGGATATTCCTGATCCCAACGATCCGGATGTAGTTTACTTTGGCAGGGGGAGTTACCGTTTCCCATCGGGCGAAATTGAAGACGGAATGACGGTTTATGTAGCCGGAGGCGCAGTTGTCCGTTGCTATGTCGGTCCTCACGAATGGTACAAAATCAATCCGGCAACCGGTCAGAAAAATTACGATAAATTTTACATGTTTGACTTGAGCGGCAAAAACATTACGCTAAAAGGGCGTGGAATCATCGATCAGGATGGGATTCCCGCCCATTCCCGGCGAGGGATTCGCATACAAGGGGAAAACATCAGCGTAGAGGGTATTATTCTTCGAAACCCCAGCGAATGGGCTATCGAAGTTTCCAACGCCCAAAATGTTTCCGTCGATAACGTTAAAATTATCGCCCATCGCGCTCAAACCAATGGAATCACCGTTAATGCAAGCGATTTGGTAACTATCAGCGGCTGTTTTATCAAGACCTTAGGCTTTCCGCTTTTAGAGACCGCTTCTACCCGCGTTTCTACTAAGGAAAACAAGCTTTGTCCGGATGGAAACAGTGATTATTATGAATACTCTCATCTGATTAAATAAATTTTTATGAAAAAAATAGTTGTAATTTTAAACGTTATTTTTATTGTGTGTTTATGGGAAGCCTGTAATGAAAATCCGAAAAAAACAATCATTGCATCTCCCAATAGTAAAATTCTGATTACTTTTAGTATCGAAAACGGAAAAGCCAAGTACCAGGTTTCCAAAGAAGGGAAAAACGTGATTTGTCCGTCTTCCTTAGGTTTCTCTTTAAACGGCCTGCCCGATCTGGAAAGACCTTTCAAAATGAAAAACGCGACTTACTCCTCTTTCGACGAAATATGGGAACAACCCTGGGGAGAAGAAGTGCAGGTACGAAACCATTATAACGAAATGAAAATCGAATTACAAGAAACCAATGGGGAAAAAAGATTATTAAATGTGATTTTCAGGGCTTTCGACGACGGTATCGGCTTCCGTTACGAATTTCCGGGACAAGAGAACCTGAAAGATTTTGAAATCGCCGCCGAGTTAACGGAATTTGCCCTTCCCGAAGATTATTCGGCCTGGTCGATTCCGGCTTACAAAGGAGAATATTATGAAATATTGTACAAACAATCGCCTCTTAGTCGCTTGGATACGGTTTGTTCTCCCTTGACTATCGAAACAAGCGACGGGAAATACATGACTATTCATGAAGCAAACTTGACGGATTATGCAGCCATGAATTTGTATCCGCTAAACGGATCCACCGTCTTGAAAACCGATTTGACCCCTTGGTCAACCGGCGTCAAAGTCTATGCGCAAACGCCTTTTGTTTCCCCCTGGCGTACGATTATTTTGGCCGACGATTTGAATGCCCTAGTCAATTCCCGAATCATGCTTAACCTGAATGAAACCTGTAAGATTGAAGATATTTCGTGGATTCGTCCGGCTAAATACATTGGTATCTGGTGGGGAATGCATATGGAAAAATATACCTGGTCGCAAGGACTTAAGCATGGCGCTACAACTAAAAATGTGAAAGCGTATATCGACTTTGCAGCAGCCCACCACATCGACGGCGTATTGGCGGAAGGATGGAATTATGGTTGGGACAACGATTGGGTAGCCAATGGCCATGAATTCAGTTTCACCCGGGCCTATCCCGATTTCGACATGGAAGCGCTAAGCAAGTACGCTTCCATCAAGGGAATATCCATCATTGGGCATCACGAAACCGGCGGAGCTACAATCAATTACGAAAACCAGCTAGAAGACGCTTTTAGGTATGCTAAAAAATACGGGATTAATTCTATCAAAACAGGGTATGTCAATCAATTTTTAGATAAAAAAGAACGTCACAGCAGTCAATACGGCGTTCGTCATTCCCGTAAAGTGATTGAAACCGCCGCTAAATACCGCATTATGATTGATGCGCACGAACCGGTAATGCCCACCGGCTTGCAGCGGACTTATCCGAACCTGATGACGCAGGAAGGGGTGCGCGGTCAAGAATACGACGCTTGGTCGAAAGATGGTGGAAGTCCTCCCGAACATACGACGATTGTTCCTTTTACCCGGGGCTTAGCCGGCCCAATGGATTTCACTTTCGGGACATTTTGTTTTGAAAATCCTGTATATCCGCAAACAAGGGTACAAACCACCCTGGCGAAACAATTGGCTTTGTACGTCGTTATTTACAGCCCTTGGCAAATGGCTTCGGATTTGCCGGAAAATTACGTCAATCAACCGGCCTTTGAATTTATCGAAGTTGTTCCGGTCGATTGGGAAAAAACAATTATCAAAGACGGAAAAATCGGCGATTTTGTAGTGACTGCCCGCAAAGACAAACATTCGGACGATTGGTTCTTAGGAGCTATTACCGACGAAAATGCCCGTAATTTAAAAGTGGATTTGTCTTTTTTGGAAGAAGGAAAAACATATATGGCAAAGTTATTTTGCGATGCGGCAGATTCGGACTGGAAAACGAATCCTTATCCGGTAGTAATTGAAGAAAAAGAAGTGAACACAGAAACGGTATTGGATTTGTTCTTAGCTCCGGGCGGTGGAACGGCGATTTGGATAAAAAACAAAAAATAGAGAGAGAAAAGGCAAAAAAGACTTTTTTTCTAACGGAAATTGCCTGTAAGACATTGATATCTTACAGGCAATTATTGATTGACGGATTACTTTTTCTTTTTGAATTGAAACTATCCCTTAGTCGAACTCAAATTTGTAAAATAACCGATTGGACCTTTTATGGCGTTTTTCGACCGTTAAGACGCTAATTTTTTATAAGGTTTGCCCGGAAAAATAATCAAGGTAAATAATTTTTATAAAACCTTAAATCCGCAGTCGAAAAGTTTTCTATAAAAGACAAAGCACTGATATAAAATAATCTCTTCAGTGCTTTGATATGTGCCATATTTCACCTATTTTTGTGATAGTCTAAA
>JAISOJ010000038.1 GCA_031275735.1 Dysgonamonadaceae bacterium | reverse complement strand
ATCTTTGCCCATAAGTTGTATGTTTTATTGTCTTACAACAACAAAATTACAACTTTGGGGCGACCTGCAAGGGCCGACCTTTTTTTATCCCTGATTTTTTAGTCGGTCAGTAGTGATTTTAAACTATTGGCATTTCTAAAAGTGGTGCCGCCAAAAAATGAACGCTATACGTTTCACTGCTGATAATCACCGGTTTGTCTTTTCTTTCATCGGGAAATTCACACGATTTGGCACACGATTGTTTTTCATTGTTTTGCCCGTCGTTTAGCACGATTGCTTTTGCAAATTAACAGAAAAATATTGAGTTGGTCAATTGTTTGCCCAAAAGATTAAAGACGAATCGGACAACTGTTTTGTTTCCATTATGCAGTAAAAATAATGCATTACGGAAACAAAACGAAATTTAGGTCTGAGATTTGGGGGATTCTTAACTCATATTTTCTGTTTTTGTTCTGTTGATAGAATAAAAACGGCTTATTTTTATTTTGTTCATAAAACAAAAATGACTTGTTTAGCTTTGTTAGCAGTTTAATATAGCAGTTGCATAGCAAAGAAGACCAAGTATAAAAGAGCTCTATATTGCCTGTATTGGGTGTTTAATCATTAGAGGAGCTTGTGAAATGACCAAAAGCGTAATATACAGCACTTTTAAGATACTATACCTTCCATATGATTTGAAATAGTCATAAAAATATTTGTAGTACCAATACTTTATGCCTATTTTTGTAACTGCCGTAACAGTTGCGGGTGTAACAAAAATAATCGAGCATGAAATTTTATAATAGAAGAAGTGAATTAGCTGAGCTGCAACGAATACAAAATCTTTCGTTCAATGACCATTCCCGTTTGACAGTAGTAACGGGGAGAAGGCGTATTGGCAAAACCAGCCTCATCATGACATCAGTTGAAGGCTTGTCAACCGTCTATTTATTTGTCGGGCGTAAAAGCGAAGCAACGCTTTGTTCAGAGTTTATTCCGGTTATTGCTCAATCGCTCGACACGTTTGTTCCGGCAGAAATACGTACTTTCCGGTCGCTGTTTCAATACTTGATGGAGTTGGCTTCCAACAAGCCGTTTAACCTCAGGGCGGATAATATCATTAAGTTATCGGCGTTTGATTTATCAACGTTGAAAGAAATCATGCATGGCTACTATCCGAAATACACCAATGATGACTTGTTGGCTCTCTATACATTTACGGGTGGAGTTCCCAAATATGTGGAACTATTCTGCGACAATGCTGCATTGTGTATCGACGGAATGATTGCCTTTATGGTTCGGGAAAACTCTCCTTTTACTGATGAAGGGAAAAATCTGTTGATTGAAGAATTTGGTAAAAATTATGCCACTTATTTTTCTATTTTAAGTGCCATTTAGGGAAGCATCAGCACACAACCTGAAATAGAGACTGCACAAAGACAGGAGTCAAGCCGTCCGGTACGAAATACAGGATAATTTCATCCGGTTTTGGTTCAACTATTTCGACCGTCATCGTTCGCTGATAGAAATTAAGAATTTTGTCGGTTTGCAATCCACTATCAAATCGGATTACCCAGCTTATTCGGGCAAAACATTGGAACTCTATTTCAAACAACAGTTTGCTGAAAGTTTCCAATATCGTGCCATCGGTTCGTGGTGGGAGCCAAAAGGTAATCAAAATGAAATTGATGTCGTTGCACTAAAATTAGAGAAAAATCAAGCGGTGGTTGCTGAAGTAAAACGACAGAAGAGGAACTACTGGCTACAAAAATAGAGCATCTGAAACGTAAATTCTTGCCGAAATATCAGATTGAGACTGTTTGTTTGTCCTTGGAGGATATGTAGGGCTTTATTTTGTTGATAAGGTAAAATGATGGGATTTAAAATCCGGTTAACCTCCTTTCATCACATTCTTTGTCACAAACTCCTCAAAGAAAACATCCCGGTAGCTGCTACCGATGGGAACTTCAAACGTTTGGATGAAAATATCGTTATTATCAAATGAATCGATATGCCGGGTATTGACAATATAGGACTTGCTTACCCGGAGAAAATCCGTTCCGGGAAGTTGTTTGCCGATCGTCGTCAGATTCATATGAGTAATGATTTTCTGTCCTGTGGTTTGAATGACAACATAGTCTTTCAATCCTTCGATAAACAGGATATTTTCAAAAAGAATCTTGAAATATCTGCGGTCGGATTTTACGAACATATGTTTTGCTGTAATGCCTTCTACACTGCTTTTCTGGGTGTTTGTCGAAAGCAAAACCTGATAATCACGGGCTTTTTCTACAGCTTTCCGAAAACGTTCCAACTCTATGGGCTTAACAAGGTAGTCGATTGCATCAACTTCGTAGCTATCCACTGCGTATTCGGAATAAGCCGTAGTAAAAACTACCAACGTGTTATCAGGTATGGTTTTGGCAAACTCAATGCCGTCAATACCCGGCATACGGATATCCAGGAAAACTAAATCCACCTCATTCCCCGAAAGAAATGTCCCTGCGGACGCAGCGTCTGCAAAACTTCCCAGTAAATTCAGTTCTGCTGTTTCTTCCACTAACAGTTGCACTGCTTCACGTGCCAG
>JAISOJ010000094.1 GCA_031275735.1 Dysgonamonadaceae bacterium | reverse complement strand
GGACCATCTTATTTTTTCAAGATGGTTCCCTTTCATTTTTTAAACTTCACATAACACAAAAATGATGAAAACACGACTAATTGTTCCTTCGTTAAAGATCCTGCGCGGAATTTTGTTTCTTGTTTTTTTAGCTGCAAGTATCAGTCTTCAGGCGCAGCCGCCCCTGCGGGCGCATCCGCTGAACGTCTTCACGGCTCAGGGACAGCCGGTTAGCATTGACGTAGTAAGCAAAAGCGAGTTGGGTAACTGCAATGCAAGCTCAATTGTTGTGGGTATTTCTGTTCCATCTTTGCCCGGAAACAGCGCTCAGGTTAACAGTAATAAACAAATCGTTTATACCCCCGCTGCGAGTTTTATAGGCCAGGACAGTCTCCGCTATCAGATTACCTGTAGCGGAAGCAGTTCCGAGGCGATTATTCTTGTCAATGTCGGCGACAGGCCGGAAGTAATCATAGACGACGCCTGCTCAGTAGACCCGAGACCTGTTACATGGACTATAAAAGAACTGGCGAAGATCACCTCGCCTCTTGTTTCCATAGGCTCAATACCCTTAACCGGCGATTTGGACAATGACGGAAATATTGAAATTGTTGTAATGCCATTCGGAAGTGGTACGAATGCTTCTTTTCCCAATCTTTATATCTTTAGTTATGATGAATCAAGACTTCCTGCTGATCCTCTATTCCTGAAGTATACAGTTTTGTCACCGGTAACAAATACATTTATCAACTCACTCGTTATTGCCAATGTGGATGGAAACGGCTATTCATCCATATTCCTGACTACATTCAATACAGCAACTTCAGGCGCAGATGCACGCCAATTGATTAAATATGAATTCAATGGAACATCATGGCAAGAAGCATGGAGAAGAGAATACAGTAATAATAACACTTGGCATTCCTGTCCTCCGATTGTTGCAGACTTTATGGGTAACGGAAATGTTCAGGTAGCTGTATATGATAAAATATGGAATGCCAAAGATGGTACGTTGCTGGTTGATGGCGGGTTTCTTGGCGCTTCCGGATATAATTTCGGAAATATCGGACATGGTAATGGATACAATAGTGCATCATGGTCTGTGGCAGACATCGACAATGATGGAAAACTGGAAATTGTTGCTGGAAATTGTGTGTACAAAGTAAATATTGCCGATCCGGATGCGACGCATATATCCAATACATATACCCGGATAACAGCGGCAACAGGCGCAGGAAATGGAAGTATTGCCATTGCCGATATGGACATGGACGGTCAATTGGATGTGATAACCACATGGAGGGTTGATAATTCATTTACCGCAGGAAGAGCAGCTGTATATAATCCGCGTACAGGAACATTAATGTCGCAAATCATAACTTCAATCCCAACAATGTCAGGCGGTTTTGGACCATCTACCCCCTTTATTGGTGATATAAATGGCGATTTCAAACCGGATGTCATATTTACAGGCAACAGTATCATGCAGGCATATTCTTATACGGCTGCAAATCAGCAATTATTCCTGATGTGGTCTCAGGGAACAACGGATACATCTGCATCGACAACCATGTCTTTATTTGATTTTAATCAGGATGGAATTTCGGAATTAATCTATCGGGATGAAACTGATTTGCGCATTATCAATGGTAGTGGAAAAAGCCATATTACAGGGCAGGACACGCTGCTTGTATATAATTTGACTACTTTCCCCGTTTACTCTACCACAATAGATGAATATCCGGTTGTTGTAGATATTAATAATGATGGAGCCGCCGAAATTATTACGACAGGTCTGGATAGCGGAAAACCATACAATGGATATCTTCGCATTTATTCGTCTAACGATCCTGACGCTCCCTGGGCGCCAGCCCGCCCGGTATGGAACCAGTATGCCTACAATCCGCTGTATGTCAACGACGACCTGACCATTCCTAAAAATCCGTTGAATCCCGCCACGTTCTTTGTGGACAAAGATGGCAACCGCCACCAGCCGTTCAACAATTTCCTCCAGCAGGCCACCCTTCTGAACGGTGAAGGCAAAATGCTGGCCTACGGCCCCAACTTCGAATTTGCTCCGAATACGATACAGATTAATCAGTCCGGGGCAATCGTCGATGTGGATTTCGAAATCCTGAATACCGGCGACGCCGACTACAGCGGCCCAATCACAATCAGCTTCTATGTTTTTGAAAACGGCATCTTCCGCAAACTGGCCACTTATACGCCAACGGTCGATGCCGAAACAGGAACATCCGTGCCGGTCTCTTATCAGATTACCAGTTTTCCGGCAACCCTCATTGCAACCAATACGCTGCAAGTCCGCATCAACGAGGAAGACGGGCAATACCCTGTACCGGAATGTACCTATTCGGGCAACTACAGCCAGGAACTGTTCGGCGCGCCCAACTACGCCTTCTGCGCCGACGGAACAGGTACGCTTTATTTCTATCCCCAAAACTCTCCCTATATCTATTACTGGTATAATGAAAACCCGAACCAGAATCCTTCGGCAAACAGTTTTTATCAGGGAGATGCTTATCCGTTTACTAAAAAAGCGAATCAGGGAATGGAGCGCTTTTATGTCAAGGTTCATGATGGAACAACCTGGCTGAACAACGAAATTTATGACGTGAATGTATTTCTTGTGCCCGATTCCCTGGTCTGGACGGGCGCCGGCAGCGGCGACTGGAACGATCCGGCCAACTGGAACAATCCGGGCGGCGGCTCCCAACCCCCCTGTACGGAATGTGCCGCCTACCAAATCCCCGGCGCCTGCACGAATGTGGAAATCCCCGGCGGGAAAACCCGTTATCCCGAGCTGACTTCGCAGGCCAGTCCTCCGACCGTTTATGCGGACTATTTGAGCAACCGCATCCATTTCGGTTTCGGCGGGGAGGTAAAGCGAACCGATTCCCTGCAGTATCGGGAAGCCTTTGTCGATTTAACGCTCAACAGCAACCAATGGTACCTGTTTTCGCCGCCCCTGCATGACTTCTATCCGGGCGACTTCTATGTCAGCACGCCCAACTCCTACCATGACGGCTACTTCGTCGAGCCGATGCTTCTGGAAGTGGCCAATCCTCAGACCGGAACGCGAACGAGCGATGCCCTGTGGACGGGCAGTTTCAACAATGCGGACTATCCGCTTGTCGCCGGCAGCGGCGTCGCCGTCTGGGTGGACAAAAGGGATACGTGGTACGACTGTCACGATCCGGTCACGTTCCGGTTTCCCAAATCCGATCCGTTCTATTACTACTATACCGACTACGGGGTGCAGTTGGGCGAACGCACGCCCGACCTGAACAGGGAAAGGAAGAACCGTTTCGTTTACGAGGGTTCCATCGATTCCGAAGGCATCGTCAGCTGGACGGTGGACAATGTGGCGAAGGACACCATGATCCTGACAGGCAACCCGTTCATGGCGCACCTGGATTTCGAAGCCTTCGCCGCGCTCAACGCGGGAAAGATCAAGGACGAGTACAAGCTGGCCTACGGCGTGACCCCTACGGGAACAAGGGAATCGCCCACGGGCGCGGAGGGCAAGGTGAGGGAGTTCGTTACGCGCATGAAAAGCGGGAGCGGCTACGTCAGCGTTGAACCCTACAGCGACGGCAGTCCGGCTCTGACCTCGTACATCGCACCCATGCAGGCCTTTGTCGTCACTCCGCTGGTCAGCGGCACCCTGACCCTGCGGGCCAATGCAGGGGACACGGAAGTCAGTCCGGGCGCCCCGCTTCGCAGCGCCTCCGCCGGCGCCCCCTTCCGCACGCTGAAGATAAACGCCCTCCGCGCCGGACATGCCAGCCAGGCGCTGCTGCTTCTCCGCGAAAACGGCTCGCACGATTATATTTCTTCGGAAGACAGCCACAAGCTGTTTCCGGGCAGCGATTCGGTTTCGGTGATGGTCTACACCCGCTCGGCGGACGGTTACGCGCTGGACATCAACACCATCGGCGATTTTAGCCTGGAAGTGCCGGTCGGCATACGGACTGCCCGTCCGGGCGAAATCCGCCTGAAGTTTGCCGGAATGGAGAGTTTCGATGCCGGAACGTCCGTTTTCCTTCACGACCGGCTGAGCGGTACGGTCGTCAACCTCTCCGAAACGGACGAATACGTCTTCGAAAAGTACGGCGGTGAACTGTACCTGGAAAACCGTTTTTTCCTGACGTTCTCCGGCGCGGTTGACATTCGGGAAATAGCGTCCGGACCGGATATTACGATCCGTCGCCTGGCGGAAGGAAGGGTGCGTATCGCCTCGAACGGCGGCGCATTGGGAAGTATCCAGATCACGGACATTCGGGGAAAGGTCATCGTTTCCCAAAAAGTTGCGGAACCGTTTTACGAGTTCCATGCGCCGTCGCCGGGCATCTATATCGTTCGGGTAAGCAATTCAGCAGGAACGGGAGTGAAGAAGCTGGGAATTGGGAACTAGTGTTAAGTTAACTTTCTTTTGTCATTGCGGCTCGGAGGCCGCAATGACGACGGGTCAGGCCGGCAATGGCAGGGTTAACATAACACTAAGAATTAAAAATTAATCATTAATCATTTCACGCCGGGGCGTGAACCTAAAAAATACACACAATGAAAATGAAACACTTTATTTATCGCATTTTGCTGACGGCGCTGCTGACGGCAGGCATTCAACCGCTGGGGGGCGATGCATCCGCACTTGCCCAGGGTATTTACAGCAACCAGTCGAACTCGGAAAACGGAGAAGAAGACGGGAACGACAGCAACCGGAGCGGCCTGTTCCGCGCCGGAGGCACCGAAAATCCGAACGACGGCGGCCAGGCCACCCGGGTACTGCCGGTGAATGACGGCTGGGAGGTCGTGGTGATCACCGGAATCGGATACGGCTTCTGTATCGCCTGGCGGAGGAGGAGGCGCCAAAATAAGGCTCTATCTTAATCCCTGTCGATCTTTCATTCGGAGCAATTTGGGACATTAAATTGTACTCAAAAAAGCCTAATATTCGCTTTTTGAGCTGAATACCAGGCTTTTGCAAATTTGTTGAAAAATTGTATTTTAAGACGGAATCAATTGTTTTTGATAGCCATTCTATCTAACGTTCTGGAACGAGAAGGAACACTATTAATTTTATCAAAATCTTCTTTGCTCCCTACGATAATTTTATCAAATTCTTTTTGTCCCGTACCGGCCGGAATTAAGTGACCGCATATTACATTTTCCTTCATTCCTTCCAAACGATCGACTTTCCCGTTGATAGCCGCTTCGTTCAATACCTTAGTAGTTTCTTGGAAAGAAGCCGCCGACATGAAGCTGATCGTTTGAAGAGCCGCCCTCGTAATTCCTTGGAGCACCTGATTAGCTGTAGCAGGAACAGCGTCCCGTACTTCTACCAATTTCAAATCGCGACGTTTCAGCGCTGAATTTTCATCACGGAGTTTTCGAGCAGTAACAATCTGACCGGCTTTCAAGTTGGGTGAATCGCCGGGATCAAGAACTACTTTTTTGCCCCAGATACGATCATTTTCTTCCATTACCTCTTGTTTGTCAACCAATTGTTGTTCCAAGTAACGAGTATCGCCCGATTCCACAATTTCCACTTTACGCATCATTTGGCGAACAATTACTTCAAAATGCTTATCGTTGATTTTTACCCCTTGTAAACGATATACGTCCTGTACTTCATTCACGATGTATTCCTGAACAGCCGTCGGTCCATTGATCGCCAAGATGTCGGAAGGCGTAATAGCTCCGTCGGAAAGCGGTGTTCCGGCGCGTACATAGTCGTTTTCCTGAACCAAGATTTGTTTAGACAAGGGCACTAAGTAAGTTTTATATTCACCCGATTTGGAAGTTACAATCACTTCACGGTTACCTCGCTTGATTTTTCCGAACGAAATTTCACCGTCGATTTCCGATACTACCGCCGGATTCGACGGGTTGCGGGCTTCAAACAATTCGGTTACACGCGGAAGACCTCCCGTAATATCGCCCGTCTTGCCGACTGCACGCGGAATTTTGACAAATACATCGCCCAACTTAATTGTATCGCCTTCCTCTCTGATTACGTGAGCGCCCAAAGGCAAGTTATATGTTTTTAGGACTTCGCCTTTTTCGTCAACAATTTGCGCCGCAGGAATACGGGTTCTATCGCGCGATTCGATGATAATTTTTTCTTTCAAACCGGAAACTTCGTCGTACTCTATTTTAAATGTCAGGTTTTCAATCAAGTTTTCGAAATAAATCTTTCCCGAAAATTCCGATACAATTACGGCGTTAAACGGGTCCCATTCGATAATCATATCGCCTTTCTTGATGGCGTCGCCACTGTTAAAATAGAGCTTGGAAGCATACGGCACATTATGGTTGGACAATACGATTCCCGTATGCGGATCGATGATACGTAATTCGGAAAGCCTGCTGATAACAATTCGGTATTTTTCACCCAATTCATCCACTGCATCCACCGTACGCAATTCATCAATTTCCAATGTACCGTCGTATTTGGAAATCAATTTGCTTTCCGTAGCAATATTCGAAGCGATACCACCCACGTGAAAAGTACGTAATGTTAACTGCGTACCCGGTTCGCCGATAGATTGAGCAGCAATTACACCCACCGCTTCTCCTTTCTGCACCATCCGTCCGGTGGCCAAATTGCGTCCGTAACATTTGGCGCAAACGCCTTTCTTGGATTCGCAAGTCAATACCGATCGGATTTCTACCCGTTCGATCGGAGAATTTTGTATTTTTTCGGCAATATCTTCCGTTATTTCGTCGCCGGCGCTTACCAGCAGTTCGCCGCTTGTTGGGTGTTGAATATCGTGAACGGAAGTACGCCCCAAAATGCGTTCGTACAGAGAAGCAATAACGTCTTCGTTGTTTTTCAATTCGGTGGCCACTAATCCGCGCAGAGTGCCGCAGTCAATTTCATTGATGATCACATCGTGCGATACGTCCACCAAACGACGAGTCAAATAACCGGCATCAGCTGTTTTTAAAGCGGTATCGGCTAACCCTTTACGCGCTCCGTGCGTAGAAATAAAATATTCCAGCACCGACAAGCCTTCCTTAAAGTTTGAAAGAATCGGGTTCTCGATGATTTGACCGCCTTCCGCCCCGCTTTTCTGAGGTTTCGCCATCAAACCGCGCATACCCGACAACTGGCTGATCTGAGCGTTCGATCCACGGGCGCCCGACTCCAACATCATGCACACCGAATTAAAACCCTGATCGTCTTCGCGCAATTGCTTGATAAGGATTTTGGACAAATTGTTGTTAACGTTTGTCCAAATATCGATAATCTTGTTGTAACGTTCGTTATAGGTAATGAAACCCATATTGTAAGTAGAAAGAATTTCTTCCACATCTTCATATCCTTTGGCAACCAATTCTTCTTTTTCTTTCGGGATAATAATATCGTCCAAATTGAACGATAAACCACCCTTGAATGCCATAGTATAACCTAAATCTTTGATATCGTCGAGGAATTGTGCTGTACGGGCTACTCCGCAAGTTTTGATGACTTTTCCGATGATATCCCGCAGTGATTTTTTGGACAATTCTTCGTTAATAAAACCGACTTCCTTCGGTACAAATTCGTTGACCATCACGCGGCCAACCGATGTTTCGCACATCACGCGAACAATATTACCCTCTTCGTCCACATCGTTCACATAAATTCGTATGGGAGCATGGATATCCACTTTCCCTTCATTAAATGCAATAACAGTTTCTTCCGGTCCGTAGAAAGTCAAACCTTCACCTTTGGCTCCCTTGCGAAGACGGGTGATGTAAAACAAGCCCAAGACCATATCTTGCGAAGGTACCGTAATCGGCGCTCCGTTGGCGGGATTCAGGATGTTATGAGAAGCCAGCATCAACATTTGGGCTTCCAGAATCGCTTCATTTCCTAAAGGAAGATGTACAGCCATCTGGTCGCCGTCGAAGTCGGCATTAAAAGCCGTACAGGAAAGCGGATGCAACTGAATGGCTTTACCTTCAATCAATTTGGGCTGGAATGCCTGGATACCCAAACGGTGCAAAGTCGGTGCACGGTTCAGAAGAACGGGATGCCCCTTCATGACATGTTCCAGAATGTCCCAAACAACCGGCTCCTTTCTGTCTACTATTTTTTTAGCCGATTTAACCGTTTTTACGATTCCGCGATCAATTAATTTACGGATGATAAACGGTTTGTAAAGTTCGGCTGCCATATTTTTGGGAATACCACATTCATGCATTTTTAATTCGGGTCCAACAACGATTACCGAACGGGCGGAATAATCGACGCGTTTACCCAGCAAGTTTTGACGGAAACGTCCCTGTTTTCCTTTCAAACTATCGGACAAGGATTTCAATGGGCGGTTTGCGTCGGTTTTTACTGCGCTTGATTTGCGCGAGTTGTCAAACAAGGAGTCCACTGATTCCTGAAGCATCCGCTTTTCATTCCGCAAAATCACTTCCGGCGCTTTGATATCGATCAAGCGTTTCAGACGGTTGTTGCGGATAATCACCCTGCGGTATAAATCGTTCAGGTCGGAGGTGGCAAAACGTCCGCCGTCCAAAGGAACTAACGGCCGTAATTCGGGAGGAATTACAGGAACAATTTTGACGACCATCCATTCGGGGCGGTTTTTTCCTTTCGATATACGGAACGATTCTACGACCTGCAAACGTTTCAACGCTTCGTTTTTCCGCTGTTGGGAAGCATCTTTTCCGGCTTTATCCCGCAATTCATACGATAATTTGTCCAGATCCAAACGGGAAAGTAAATCGTAAATCGCTTCTGCTCCCATTTTGGCGATGAATTTATTCGGATCGGTATCTTCCAGCAACTGGTTTTCTTTCGGAAGATTGTCGATGATGTCCAAGTACTCTTCTTCAGAGAGTAAGTCGTAAGTAGCAATATCCGAAACAATACCCGGCTGAACCACTACGTAGCGTTCGTAATAGATCACCGAATCCAATTTTTTGGTAGGCAGTCCCAGCAAGTAACCGATTTTGTTGGGTAATGAACGGAAATACCAGATATGGGCTACCGGAACCACCAAATGGATATGTCCCATCCGTTCGCGGCGCACTTTCTTTTCGGTTACTTCCACGCCGCAACGGTCGCAAACGATTCCTTTATAACGGATACGCTTGTATTTACCACAATGACATTCGTAATCTTTTACCGGTCCGAAAATACGTTCGCAAAACAAACCGTCTCTTTCCGGTTTGTAAGTACGATAGTTGATTGTCTCGGGTTTCAACACTTCCCCGCTGGATTGAGACAGTATTTCATCGGGGGAAGCTAAACCAATGGATATTTTGGAAAAATTGCTTTTCGCCTTCGTTTCTTTTCTAAAAGCCATATTTTTTTGAGTTAAGAACCAAAAACTAAGAACTAAAATACGCGAAGTGCAATAATATAAGAATCCGCCAATTTTCAGTTTTCAGTTTTTAGTTTTTATTTTTATTCTAAAGTGATATTCAAACCCAAGCCTTTCATTTCGTGTAAGAGTACATTTAATGATTCGGGAATACCTGGAGTTGGCATCGGATCGCCTTTTACAATTGCTTCGTAAGCTTTGGCTCGTCCAATCACGTCGTCCGACTTGATGGTCAATATTTCCTGGAGGATGAAAGAGGCTCCGAAAGCTTCCAGCGCCCATACCTCCATTTCTCCGAAACGTTGACCTCCGAATTGGGCTTTACCGCCTAAGGGTTGTTGGGTAATTAACGAATACGGACCAATGGAGCGTGCGTGCATCTTGTCGTCTACCATATGACCTAATTTCAACATGTAGATAATTCCCACTGTAGCAGTCTGATCAAAACGTTCGCCCGTACCTCCGTCGTAAAGATAGGTTTTTCCCGAACGGGGAAGTCCTGCTTTGTCCGTCCATTTGTTCAAATCGGCTAAGGAAGCTCCGTCGAAAATAGGGGTAGCAAATTTCATGCCTAAATTTTTTCCTGCCCATCCCAAAACCGTTTCGAAAATCTGTCCCAAGTTCATACGCGAAGGCACGCCCAAAGGATTCAGTACGATATCGACAGGTGTTCCGTCTTCCAGGAAAGGCATGTCTTCATCGCGGACAATCCGCGATACGATACCCTTGTTTCCATGACGTCCGGCCATTTTATCGCCGACTTGTAATTTTCGTTTCTTAGCGATATACACTTTCGCCATTTGAACAATACCGGCAGGTAGTTCATCTCCAATGGTATAATCGAATTTTTGACGTTTCAATTCCGCATCCAGTTCCTTATATTTTTTTAGATAATTGACAATTACATTGCGAATTAATTCGTTTTTAGCAGCATCGATCGTCCATTTACTTACCTGAACCGTTGTATAATCGATTTTGTTGAGTTCTTCTTTGGTAAATTTAGCGCCTTTGGAGATAAGATCTACATTCATGAAGTCTTTTACTCCCTGCGATGTTTTTCCTTCGGTAAGTACAAGTAATTTGTCTACTAAAATTTCTTTCAGGACATTCATTTTGTTTTCATATTCGTCGTCCAACTGGGGGAGACGGGCCTTGTCGCTCAACCTTGTTTTTCTCTTTTTAGCCGCCTTGGAGAACAGGTTACGTCCGATAACCACTCCGTGCAATGAGGGAGAAGCTTTTAAGGAAGCATCTTTGACATCGCCTGCTTTTTCGCCGAAAATGGCGCGAAGCAATTTTTCTTCGGGCGACGGGTCGGATTCGCCTTTCGGGGTAATTTTGCCGATCAATATATCGCCGGGTTCGATACGGGCGCCTAAGCGGATAATACCATGTTCGTCCAAATCTTTGGTAGCGTCTTCGCTTACGTTCGGGATGTCCGAAGTGAGTTCTTCCACACCCCGTTTAGTTTCGCGGACTTCCAGCACATATTCATCGACGTGGACCGAGGTAAAAATATCTTCGCGCACCACCCGTTCGCTGATTACGATAGCATCTTCGAAGTTGTATCCTTTCCAAGGCATGAAAGCCACTTTCAGGTTTTTCCCTAACGCCAGCTCGCCGTTTTCGGTCGAATAGCCTTCGGTCAATATCTGGTCTTTTGTTACGCGATCGCCTTTGTTGATAATCGGTCGCAAATCAATGGTTGTATTCTGGTTGGTTTTCCTGAATTTTGGAATATAATAGCTTTTTATCTCCGGATCGAAACTGACGAATTTTTCATCATCGGTCTTGTCGTATTCGATATCAATTTGAGTAGCATCCACATACACTACTGTTCCATCGCCTTCCGCTGTGATCTGCGTACGCGAATCTTTGATTAATTGTCCTTCCAATCCGGTTCCTACAATCGGAGCTTCGGGACGCAATAGGGGAACAGCCTGACGCATCATATTCGAACCCATCAAGGCGCGGTTGGCGTCGTCGTGCTCCAAAAACGGAATCAGCGAAGCGGCGATAGAGGCTATCTGCGTAGGAGAAACGTCCATCAACTCAACATCTTCCGGTGGAACGACCGGATAATCGGCGTCTTGACGCGATTTGACGCGATTGCGGATGAACGTGCCGTCGTTGTTCAAGGGTGCATTTCCCTGAGCGATGATTTTCCCTTCTTCTTCTTCGGCCGTCAGGTAAACAATACCGTCGAGCGTCAAATCCACTTGCTTGGCGGCTACTTTTCGGTAAGGGGTTTCGATGAATCCCAATTCATTGATTTTTGCATATACGCAAAGGGAAGAAATCAAACCGATATTCGGACCTTCCGGCGTTTCGATCGGACACAAACGGCCATAGTGGGTATAGTGTACGTCGCGCACCTCAAATCCGGCCCGTTCGCGCGACAAACCTCCCGGCCCTAAAGCCGACATACGGCGTTTGTGCGTGATTTCGGCCAATGGATTGGTTTGGTCCATGAATTGCGACAAGGCGTTGGTTCCGAAAAACGAATTGACTACGGAAGAAATGGTCTTCGCGTTGATCAGGTCTATCGGAGTAAACACTTCATTATCGCGTACATTCATACGTTCGCGAATGGTACGCGCCATACGCGCCAAACCAATTCCGAACTGGTTGTATAATTGTTCGCCAACGGTACGTACCCGACGGTTGCTTAAATGGTCGATGTCGTCCACATTGGCTTTGGAGTTGATAAGTTCAATCAGGTATTTAATAATTTCAATAATATCTTCTTTAGTCAAAACCTTAACTTCAATGCTGGTGGTAAGATTCAGTTTTTTGTTGATGCGGTAACGTCCTACCTCGCCTAAGTCGTATCGTTTTTCGGAGAAAAACAAGTTTTGAATAACTTCCCGTGCACTGGCGTCGTCAGCAGGGTCGGCATTTCGTAGTTGGCGATAGATATATACCACTGCATCGCGTTCAGAATTGCTCGGATCTTTTTGCAAGGTATTGTAAATGATAGCATAATCGGAAAGATTCTGATCTTCGCGGTGCAGCAAAATGGTTTGAACGCCTGAGCCAAGTATTTCATCTACATGATTAGGTTCCAACACTACTTCGCGATCGATTAGTACTTCGTTCCGTTCGATGGAAACTACTTCGCCCGTATCTTCATCTACGAAATCTTCCACCCAGGTTCTCAATACCCTTGCAGCCAACTTGCGGCCAATCGCTTTGCCGAGGTTGGTTTTGTTAACTTTGAGTTCTTCGGCGAGGTTGAATATTTCCAATATATCTTTGTCGCTTTCGAAACCGATAGCCCGTAAAAGCGTCGTAACCGGCAGTTTCTTTTTCCGGTCGATATAAGCATACATGACATTGTTTATGTCGGTAGCAAATTCGATCCAACTTCCTCTGAAAGGGATGATTCGCGCCGAATACAATTTAGTTCCGTTGGAATGGATACTTTGTCCGAAAAATACGCCGGGCGAACGATGCAACTGGGAAACGACGACGCGTTCGGCTCCGTTGATTACGAAGGTTCCTCTTTCCGTCATATAAGGAATCGGTCCCAGGTAAACGTCTTGAATAACCGTATCGAAATCTTCGTGATCGGGATCGGTACAATACAGTTTTAATTTGGCTTTAAGCGGGACGCTATAAGTCAAACCGCGTTCAATACATTCTTCGATAGCGTACCGGGGCGGGTCGATGTAATAATCCAGAAATTCGAGGACGAAATTGTTGCGCGTATCTGCGATAGGGAAATTTTCGGCAAATACTTTGAACAAACCTTCGTTTTTTCTTTTTTCAGGTGGTGTATCTAATTGGAGAAAGTCTTGAAAAGACTTCAATTGTACTTCGAGGAAATCCGGATATTCGTAAGGATTTTTAATCGAAGCAAAGTTTATTCTTTGATTATTGCTTATTGTTAAAGACATTTAATGCAGGGAATTTGGAACTGAATATTAAGATAACACAAAAAGGTTAAGAACCTTCCATTGGAGGTTCTTAACCGAAAGTTTGGTGACAGGAACAGTTATTTAAGTTCAACTTCTGCTCCGGCTTCTTCCAACGATTTCTTCAATGCTTCAGCTTCATCTTTAGAAACGCCTTCTTTGATGGGAGCAGGAGCGCTATCAACGATTTCTTTGGCTTCTTTCAGCCCAAGACCCGTTAATTCTTTCACTAATTTAACGATAGCTAATTTGTTAGCGCCTACGCCTTTCAATACTACGTCGAAAGATGTTTTTTCTTCATTTTCTTCAGCGGCGGCAACCGGACCGGCAGCTACGGCTACGGCTGTAGCTGCGGGTTCAATACCATATTCTGATTTAAGAATTTCAGCAAGTTCGTTTACTTCCTTTACTGTTAAGTTTACTAATTGTTCAGCAAAAGCTTTTAAATCTGCCATTTTTGTATAATTTAATTTGTTTGATAATTAATTTTTTTTTAGTAAACAAGTTTTTAGTAAACGAGTAAACAAGAATTTATCCTCTCGTTTACTTGTAACTCGTTCACTTGTTTACTTGTAACTCGTTTACTTAATTTATTCGTTTACCCTTTCCGAAAGAGTTTTTAACACTCCGTGGATGATTTGTCCACCCGATGAAAGAGCCGAAATAACGTTCTTAGCCGGCGATTGCAACAAGGCGATCACATCAGCGATAAGTTCGTTTTTACTCTTGATAGAAACAAGTAGATCCAGGTTTCCCGCTCCCACATAGAAACTTTCCTGTACGTAAGCCGCTTTTAATTTAGGAATATCCGTTCCTTTGGCAAACGTTTTGATCAGTTTGGCAGGGCTATTGGCATTGTTCGAAAACATAATCGCCGTATTGCCTTTCAATGCAGGATCTAATGCGGAAAAATCAGTTTCCGATTGTTCCAGGGCCTTCTTAAATAAGGTGTTTTTTACGACAACTAATTTAATATCTTCTTTGTAACACTCTCTTCTCAAACTGCTTGTCGCCCGCGCGTTCAATGTGGCGATGTCGGTTAAATAGAAGTTCGTATATTGACCAATGATAGTAGCTAATTGTTCAATAACAACTAATTTATCTTCCTTTTTCATAATTTCATCCTTTTAAATTTCATCTACTGATTTGGGGTCTATTTTCAGACCCGGACTCATTGTGCTTGAAAGATAAATGCTCTTCACATACGTACCTTTAGCAGCAGTAGGTTTTAATTTGATAAGTGTTGCGACAAATTCTTTGGCGTTGTTCCGGATTTGTTCCGGTTCAAAAGATACCTTACCGATAGAAGTGTGAACGATTCCGGCTTTATCGACTTTGAAATCGATTTTACCTTGTTTTACTTCTTTTACGGCAGTAGGCACGTCGTTGGTAACCGTACCGCTTTTGGGATTCGGCATCAAGCCCCTGGGACCTAATACTCTACCTAAAGCGCCGATTTTACCCATGATAGCCGGCTGCGTGATAATCACGTCGATATCGGTCCATCCGCCTTTAATTTTGTCGATATACTCATCAAGTCCTACGTAATCGGCTCCTGCTTCTTTGGCAGCAGCTTCCTGGTCGGGAGTAACTAACGCAAGAACCCTCACTTGCTTACCTGTTCCATGAGGCAACGAAACGACGCCTCTCACCATTTGGTTAGCTTTACGGGGGTCAACACCTAAACGGACGTCAATGTCCACGGAAGCATCAAATTTGGTAGTTGTAACTTCTTTTACCAAAGCAGCCGCTTCTTTTAGTGTATATGTTTTCCCTGCTTCAACTTTGCTTAAAGCCAACTTTTGATTTTTTGTAAGTTTACTCATATTCTCTATTGAAGTTTAAATTATTTTACAGGAAAATCCCCTTTTACAGTTATACCCATACTTCTGGCCGTTCCTGCAACCATTTTCATGGCCGATTCGACGGTGAAACAGTTCAGGTCGTTCATTTTATCTTCAGCAATTGCTTTTACCTGTTCCCTGGTGATTTCGCTCACTTTTTTGCGATTAGGCTCTGCCGATCCGCTTTTCAGTTTGGCGGCTTCCAACAATTGGATGGCCACAGGCGGATTTTTTACGATAAAATCGAACGACTTGTCGGCATAGTAAGTAATTACTACAGGCAATACCTTACCAGCCTTGTCTTGGGTTCTGGCATTAAATTGCTTGCAAAACTCCATAATATTGATACCCTTCGAACCCAAAGCGGGTCCTACAGGGGGAGAAGGATTTGCAGCTCCTCCTTTAATCTGTAATTTCAGTTGTCCAGCAATTTCTTTTGCCATTGTTAAAAAATTTAGTTTGTAAATAATCAGATAACAAAAAATACATGAGGAAAGCGTAACCTTTCCCTCTTATTCTTTTTCTACTTGCATGTATCCTAATTCGAGAGGGGTCTTGCGACCAAAGATCTTGACCATCACTTTGAGTTTCTTTTTGTCGGAATCGATTTCTTCTATTTCACCGTGGAAGCCGGTGAAGGGTCCGAAAGTCACCTTTACGGTTTCTCCGATTAAATATTGAACATCAAATTCTTCCGCTTGCTCCTGCAAGGCGTCAACGGTTCCGAGAATGCGCTTTACCTCCGAAGAACGTAAAGGAACCGGATGGTTTCCGCCCAGAAAACCAATGATATAATTAATATTTTTCAGGAAGTGTACAACTTCACCTACCAAAACGGCTTCAATAATAATATAACCCGGAAGGTAAGCCTTTTCTCTCACGACACGCTTTCCGTTACGTTGTTGAATAACCTTTTCGGTAGGGATAATCACCTGAGAAATATATTCATCCAAATGATTATTTTTAATTTCCGCTTCGAGGTATTCTTTTACTTTGTTCTCTTTGCCGTTAACGGCACGGAGGACATAAAATTTTTTTTCAATTTCAGACATGCTTTATTTGAAAACATTTTTGTAAAAGAAGTCAACCAAATTCTCAAAACTGAAGTCTATCACAAATATCACGGCAGCCATAATTAAGGAAGCAGTCATTACAACTATCGTGCTACTTGATAACTCCTGACGGGTAGGCCAAGACACCTTATGTACAAGTTCGTTATAAGATTCCTTGATATAATTACTTATTTTTTGAAAAAACTTTTTCATTTTTTTCTGTATTTATTGCACGGGACGAGAGACTCGAACTCCCGACACCTGGTTTTGGAGACCAGTGCTCTACCAACTGAGCTAGTCCCGTTTGTGAACTAAAAACTAAAAGTTAAAAACTAAAAAATAAGGAAAATTTCAGTTTTTAGTTTTTAGTTTTTAGTTTTTAGTTTATTCGATGATTTCCGTGATCTGACCGGCTCCTACGGTACGACCGCCTTCGCGGATAGCGAACCGAAGACCTTCGCTACAAGCAACCGGATAAATCAATTCAATCGTGATGGTTACGTTATCGCCAGGCATTACCATTTCAGTTCCCTCCGGAAGCGTGATTTCTCCTGTCACGTCTAAGGTACGAATATAGAATTGCGGACGGTATTTGTTGTGGAACGGAGTATGGCGGCCGCCTTCTTCTTTCTTCAGGATATATACCTCTGCCTTTACTTTGGTATGAGGTTTCACTTTATTCGGGTGGGTGATTACCATACCGCGTTTTACTTCGTCTTTGTCGATACCGCGAAGCAATAAACCTACGTTATCGCCGGCTTGACCTTCGTCGAGGATTTTACGAAACATTTCAACACCGGTAACGACTGATTTTTTACCTTCAGCGCCTAAACCGATAATTTGAACTTCTTCGCCTGTTCTGATGATACCTGTTTCGATACGTCCGGTAGCAACAGTACCACGACCGGTAATAGAAAATACGTCTTCCACAGGCATAAGGAATGGTTTATCGATATCGCGCGGAGGAAGTGGAATCCACGTATCCACTGCATCCATCAGTTCCATGATTTTTTCTTCCCATTTCGGGTCGCCGTTTAAACCGCCTAAAGCAGAACCCTGGATAACCGGGGTGTTAGCGCCGTCGAATTGGTAGAAATCAAGTAATTCTCTCATTTCCATTTCCACTAATTCCAACATTTCGGGGTCGTCAACGATATCTACTTTATTCATGAAAACAACTAGTTTCGGCACGTTTACTTGGCGGGCCAACAAGATATGTTCGCGGGTTTGAGGCATAGGGCCGTCGGTTGCAGCAACAACGATGATAGCGCCGTCCATTTGGGCAGCACCGGTAACCATGTTTTTAACGTAGTCGGCGTGACCCGGACAGTCTACATGGGCATAGTGACGAAGAGCCGTTTCGTATTCGACGTGAGCGGTATTGATAGTAATACCTCTTTCTTTTTCTTCCGGAGCGTTATCAATTTGATCGAAAGTCATCACTGCGGAAAGACCTTTTTTTGCTAAAACCGAAGTAATAGCGGCGGTTAAAGTAGTTTTACCGTGGTCAACGTGACCGATTGTACCGATGTTAACATGGGGTTTCGATCGGTTAAAATGTTCTTTTGCCATAATTTAATTGATTCTTTATTTTTTAATGAATGATTCTTTATAAATAAAAACTAAGAATTAAAAATGCAAGAGTTATAGCTCTTTGCTAATTTAATCCTTGATTTAACTTTTAATTTGAGCCGGCGCCGAGAGTTGAACTCGGGACCTCTTCCTTACCAAGGAAGTGCTCTACCACTGAGCTACACAGGCAATAATGGAGCGGAAGACGGGACTCAAACCCGCGACCCTCAGCTTGGAAGGCTAATGCTCTATCGACTGAGCTACTTCCGCTTGTCAGAACCAAGAGTTAAAAAAAAGAAGAATTATACATTCTTGCCCTGTTTTTTCATAACTTTTAACTCTTAGTTTTTCTCTCTTGTGGGCAGTGATGGATTCGAACCACCGAAGGCGTACGCCAGCTGAGTTACAGTCAGCTCCATTTGGCCACTCTGGTAACTACCCTTTATAGAGCCTCTTGTCGGATTCGAACCAACGACCCCGAGATTACAAATCACGTGCTCTGGCCAGCTGAGCTAAAGAGGCATGCAAGTCGTCAAGCAGTTTTTTAGCTCCCAAAAGTCGAAACGGCTGCAAATTTAGACATTATTTTTGGATTGACCAAAACTTTTGCAGGTTTTTTAGGCAATAAAAGAAGAAAATATTTTTTGGATACTTTTACATTATAGCTTATAGCGATGGATGAAAGACTACGTTTATCGGTAGCGAAAATAATAAAAAAGCCTCTTATAAGGAGGCTTTTCATAATTTATCTCCAATGGAGAAGAAAACAACTAATCTTTTTTTCCACAAGATTTGTTTTCTTCCATAGGCTCTTTTTTAACAGCACAATTCTCTTTTTCTTTTTTGTTTGTGTTCACAGCTTCTTTTTTATTTGCACAAGCTTCTTTTTTTTTCTCTGCGCAACAAATCTTTTCGCTTTTTTCTGCGCTTCCGTTTTCTTTTTTCTCACATTTTTCTTTTTTTTCTTTGCAACATGTTTCTTTAGAAACATTGTTCTGAGCCACAACAGAAGTGGGAACAGCTAAAACTGCCACTACAAATAATGATAGTACTGTTTTTTTCATATTATTACAAGCAATAAAAATTATTTAATAAATACGGTACAAAGATAGAGTAAATTTTTAAAGTTGTACCGCAGAAAATATTAAATTAACATAAAAAGAGTTATTATTATCTCTATCACGATATACTCGCCAATGTTCTTTATATACGGTAAATTCCTTGCTGTAAGAGTGAATGTTATATTCATTAGAGGTACATGCCGCCAAAAATGCCATCAAAATTACTATTGAGATTAAGTTTTTCATAACTATTAATATTTTAATTCTATAATACGTACAAATCGTTTTTATAAATTATATTTTCGTTGATTTTCACTGTTATTTGCTGCATACAAAAGTAGTAAATTCTTTTTAATTTCAACAAAAATTTGATTTTTTTACTCTACTGTTTAATGAAAAACCAGGTAATTTATCTGATTATTAAATATATAAGAAAAAATGTCGGCATTGAATAAAACCGGTTCATGTTTTTTTTGTACTTTTGCTCGAAATTACTTTTTCGTATGAAATATTCTTTTTGCCTGCTCGGATTATTGTTCTCCTTTTCTGTTTATTCCCAGACGCTTAGAGGGCGGATTACGGATGTGCAAGGCGAGCCTTTGCCTGCCGTTTCCATTCACATCAACGAAAACAAACAAGGCTTGATAGCCAATCATTCAGGCGAATTTCAGGCGAAGCTTGCTCCCGGGATCTATCATTTGGAAGTACATTGCATGGGATTTGAATCCGAAAAGCGGGAAATCAGGATGGACGGCCGGGACGTGGAATTAACCGTTGTCCTGAAAGAAAAGAATTTTCAATTGAAAGAAGTCGAAATCCGCTGGAAGGAAGACCCTGCTTACGAAATTATCCGGCAGGCAATTAAAATGGCCCCTTATTACCAGTCGGTAGTCAAGGAATCGACTTACGAATCCTATAACAAGGGTTCCGGAAAAATGACCCATATTCCGCAACTGATCAATTCGCTTTCGAAGGGAATGCTGGAACCGTTCAAGGATAAACTGTTTCTACAGGAGTCGGTCAGTGAAATGAAATTCACGGCTCCGGACAAATACGAACAGAAAATCATTGCCTATTCCAGTACTTTCCCCGACAGGAGCGACCCGCAGGCTGCCCTGGCTATGGGAATGGTTTCCCTGTATCGCCCGACATTCAGCGCGGGAACCGTTTCGCCGCTCAATCCCAAGGCATTCGATTACTATCGTTTCCGCTACGAAGGTTATGAAGAAGAAAACGGGCAGATTGTCAATAAAATACGTATAATTCCCAAACTGAAGGATCCCAAATTGATGGAGGGATTTATCTATATTGCCGATGGAGAATGGAATATCCGTCATGCAGAAATTACGTTGTTTCCTGTCGGAATGACGTCGCATGTTACGCTAAATTATTATCCCGTAGTGGATAATATTTATTTAATCAGTACTTATGAAATGAAACTGAACGTTCATGTCATGGGAATGAACATGGAAGCGAATTTTCTTTCTTCGATTCAATATACGGATATTCAACTCAATGATTCGCTGGTTGCCGCAAGGGAGAAAACCAATGTTCCGAAAAAGAAAAAGGAACGGAAAAGCCTGGAAATCAAGCATGATGATTTTCTCAAAAAAACCGTGGATTCGTTGGCGGTTAAACGCGATTCGCTGTACTGGTCGAATGTACGCTCGATCGTACTGAACGAGGAAGAGTTGCAAAGTTATGCGCGGAAAGATACCATGCAGCATCTGGTCGATTCGCTGGACCGGGAATCGGAGGATGCGGATTTTGAATTTTCCGACTTGTTGTTTGGCGGCCGTATGGGGAATGATTCGACTTTTGTCCGCGTTCGATATTCCGGTTTGTTGTTCGCGTTTCCCGAATACAATTTTGCCGACGGCGTTTGGATAGGGCAAGCCTTGAGTTTCAATTTCAAGAAGAAAAAACGTACGGGCTTGATTGTTAATCCTTCTTTCTATTGGGCTTCTGCCCGGAGAAAATGGCTTCGGGAAGTGTTCGTGTTTTTGGATTATGCTCCCAAACGTTTAGGACAGTTGCGATTGTCGACAGGGAAAACGTCGAGGGATTTCAGCGGGGAAAACGGGATGGACCGCTTTGTCAACAGTCTTTATTCGTTGGCGGGAGGACGCAATTTCGCCCGTTTCTATGACAAGGAATATTTCCGGATCGATAATCGGATTGATGTTGCCAATGGTTTGGAATTGACGCTGGGGTATGAAATGGCCAACCGCACCGGCTTGGAAAACCAAACGACCTGGAATCTTTTTAGTGTGCAAAACCGATGGTCGCCGAATGTGCCGGAATACGGCAAGCCTTTGTATATGGAGGAGTACAAGCGACTGGCGGAATATTCGGTTCACCTGAAATATACGCCCGAATATTATTACAGGATGGATGACGGGGTGAAAGAGTATGTTCGTTCGCGTTTCCCGACTTTTGAGATAGATTACCGTCGGGGATTCGAGCAGGACGCCGTTTCCGCTTTTGCGGGAAACAATTCTGTTTTTTCCCGCCTGGAAGCGAGTGTCAGCCAGCAAATACGGCTGAGTGTGTTTAGCCGCTTGAGTTATACGTTGTCGGCGGGGAAATTTTTCAATACGAATCCATTCAATTATATTGATTACAAGCATTTCAATTCGAGCGGTCATTGGGTAAGCTTCAAGTATTGGAAAACTTCCTATGTCCTGCTGCCTTATTATACCTGTTCCACTAATCGGGAATGGGTGCAGGCATTCGTCAATTACGACACGGATTACCTGGTTCTGAAGCGTTTACCTTTTCTTCAAGGCAAATTGTTCACCGAAATGCTGCAAGTCAAATTCTTGCATACTCCGGATAAGCGGTATTATTCGGAATGGGGTTATTCCGTCAATTTGCCCAGAAATGTCGGAGGCGTCGGGCTGTTCGCCGCTTTCGATTCTTTTAACTACAAGGGGGTGGGCTTGCAATTTTCCCTCCCGCTTTTCAAATTGTTCGATAAAAAAAATGAAAGGATTATGGTTACGATAGAATATTAAACAGGGAAACCGTACCAAATTCAAGATTGAAAATCAATGCAGGTGTACGATGGTCGGCGTCATACGGGAATTTGGTGTTGCTAATTAAATATATGTGTCTTTGTGAAAAAAACATTGGTATGGACTGTCCAAAATATTTGAATGATAGTAATATAGAGTGCATGGAACAAAATTAGGAAGTTTTGGATATCTTCCTGTTGTGTCGATTGTTATATTGATATTATGTGGATTGAGTTTGTTTATAAAAAGTCATGGTTAAAAGTGATATTTTAATTTCTTTTTTGGGGCGCTGGCGCTGTAACTGTTACTTCGGGCAGCGTTCTACCATCATAAATTGTGTCTTGCGTAGTGCTTGAAGTTTCGTTAATGGAGCGGTAATAACCATGAAAAGTTGAGTTGCGGCTACTGTCGTTACTACCCTAACGTGTCTTTCCCATACGGCAATATCGCCTGTTTGTGGATTGTTTTCGGAATGTGAAAATTGTGTTTCATGATTAATAATAATTTAAAATACAGGTTAAAAGTTTAAGTCATTAACCCTATATGGACTTTTTGTTTATTTTATTCTTCTTTTTTCATCTTCATTACTATTATTCCTTTTTTTCATTTTGAATTGATTACCGAAATTGTACACCAACGAAAATCTGATTCTACGAATATCGGCATAGTCGTAATTTTCCTGTCTTATTTTATTTACAACTTGGGTAAATGTCTTTTTATTGGTTTTAAACACATCCAAAACAGTCAGTGAAAATTGCAGTTTATTGTTAAAAAAATGAGTTCGGAATCCCATGTCCAACTGATAAAATTCGGATAATTCGTAACTGCCTGCTAAAGAGGGGAACTGGTACAAAAAATTTAATTCTGCTTTATATTTTCCTCCTTTGTCAATCATAAATGTATTGTTTGTCGTAATACTGCCGCTCCAGGCGCTTATGTTTGGAATAATGTCGGGAATTTTTGATTGTACTTGACTGTGAAAAGCGTAAATGTCGTTGCTGCTTTCCCAAAAATTCCTGATATTGAAATAGTAACCGTAAAATAAACCGTAATTCATTTGATTATAGAAATTTTCGGGTTTTATAACTTGTATTGCCGAATTGGGCTGTACGTAGGTTACTTCATCGTAACGATTGTTTATATAGTTAAAATTCAATGATATATAAGAATTTTTATAAGTGCAGGACCATTCAAGATTATCCGAGAAGTATGGTTGCAAAAAGGGATTTCCTTCTGCATAATTGAATGTGGTGCTGTAAAACCGAAACGGATTCAAATTGTTGTAAGAAGGTCTGTTAATTCTTCTGTTATAATTAAACGAGACAATCTTATCTTCGCTAAACATATAGTTTAAAAAGACCGATGGAAATAATTTGAAATAGCGCTTCCTGTCTATTTTGTCAAGCGTTTTGGAATGGCCGGTGGTTTGAGTATTTTCGCCCCGTAAACCCAACTGAATTTCCAGATTTCCAGTCAATTGTTTTGTTCCGGAAACATACAAGGCTTGCATATTTTCCTTGTATCGAAATTCATTTGTTTGCAAGGGGTCAATAACCGAATTGCCCGATGTTGTGTTATAAAATGAAACATCACTGTTATTGTTGATAAAAGTTAATTTAGCGCCGAAATTAAGATTTATCCATCGAGTTGGGTATTCCACATCAACTTTTGAAGTCAATATGTCTATATTCAGATTACTGAAATTGTTTGCCGAAAAGAAATTCATTCGTTCGTCCTTATGTAAAGTATTGCTATAAAAACTGTTATTTATGCCGGACTGATAATTCGTATAATCCATGTCGAAATTTATTTTTTTACCTGTGGCGGTATCCAATTCCATTATTGTATAAAAATTAAAAGAATTGGTTTTTCTGTCCGCTTCAATTCTTGATTCATTGATGATTATCGAATCTAAAACATTGGATTTATTGTAAATAAATGAACTGTTATTCACTTTTGCCAAAGGTAAATTATTTGAAGTGGAGTATTCCCCGCCCATTTTGATTTTTGAGTTTAATTTATATTCAATTGTAAAACGTCCTCCTAAATTGTTTATGTAATTCTTTTTATTATTTTCTTCCTGCCACAAATAATTCGGATAGAACAGCGTATATTTTTGATAAGGTTGTATCGTGCCGTTAGAGTAACTTATACTGGAAGAGAAAGTTAGTCCGTCTTTTTGGAAATTTAGATTAAATCCTTCGTTTCCAATATAACCCTTCGATTTTGAAAGTGCAGTTGTTATGCTTCCGCCAAGACTGTTCAGCTTGGCTTTTTTGGTCACTATGTTCACCAATCCGCTGTTCCCTTCGGCATCGTATTTGGCTGTCGGATTGGTTATTACTTCTATTCGCTGTATTTCTCCGGCGGGGATGTTTCGAATAAAATTGATTAAATCATCTCCTGTCAATTGTACGGGTCGTTCGTTTAGCATAACATTCATGTTACTTCTGCCAATCATTGTGATTTGGCCGTTTTGAACCCGTATCCCGGGTGTAATTTTCAGAGCTTCCAATGCATCGCCTCCAATTGCCGCAGTTGAGTTTTCCACGTTAAACACCAATCTGTCTGTCTTGCGTGCAATCAATGGTTTTTTTCCGGTAATGGTTACGGTTTGCAGCTCCATCGTTTTAGTTATATTTATTGTTCCCAAATCCATATTGCCGGCTAATTCGATGCTCCGAGAATAAAGTTTTACGCCTAATTGTTCTACAATTAGCATATATGAACCTTGCGAAAGATTGTTCATTGTGAAGCTTCCATTTTCTTCCGTCAATTCCGTTCTGATAATGGAGTCTTCCCGACAGAGCATTACGACGGCATAATCCATAGGTATATTATGATCATACATCGCTTTGCCGGAGAGATAAATATCTTGACACAATGCAGTATGTTCCAAAAACAGTGACAGCAATAAAATTAACGTAATTTTCATACGAAAATGAGTAAACAAGTTAACGAGTTGATGAGTAAACGAATACCCGTTTTCATGCTCGCGGGTGTTTGTTAAACATGATTGTTTCATGTGTAAATTCAAAAATTAAGCCTGTGTTTTTTTAATTTAGGGCAAAGATAAGAACAAATAGTCATTTTTTATCTAATCAAAGTTTTAATTATTACAATTTTACAATGCCTGAAAAAAATGTGCATTAACCATTGATTTTTTCCACTTTCCGTTCTTCTACGTACCAGAGATAGCCTTCGATGCGGGAATAGCCCATGTCTTCCAGCAATTGCATGTATTGTTTTACTTGCTTTTTGTGTGTGTTGTGTGCTGCTCCGAATTTGAAGTCGATGACTCGAACGGAATCATTGCCTGTCAGGACGCGGTCGGGACGTTTTTGTTTCAGTTCGCCGTTTTCTTCCGTCAGGATAGTCGCTTCGGAATGTATTTTATATTTTCCCGAAAACCAGTCTTCGACATTTGATTCGACGATGTCGGAGCGAATTTTATTGCCAATGTCCTGTGCTTCGGCGGGATGAATCAGTCCTTCCGAAACGAGGTTTGCCACCGCTTTGCCGATATCGTCCCAGGTATTGATTTGCTCGAAAAGTTTGTGCATGAGGTTGCCGTAGTCTATGTAGCTTCTCTTTTCCTGCGGGGAGGGGGGGGGGATTTGCGAAGGTATCGGGGGTGTGGTCAGAAATTCGCGCGATTGATTGGATTGTTTGAATATCGATTCGTTTGCTTTGAATATCTTGGCTACAAAAGAAATTGGGAAGGATTCCGGCGTTTGTTTCAAGAGATTGTCGTTTCGTTTGTTCTCCACTGCACCGGTATCTAAATTTCCCTTTTCAAACAGGCTGTTTTTTTCGTTCCAATTGCCTGACAATTGGTTTATGTTGATTTGTAATAGATCGGAAACCGTATTTATTTTTGCCGTATTGTCCAATTTTTCATTGTCGCGGGCCAGAACGAGTAAATTATGTTCGGCGCGGGTGAAGGCTACGTAAAGCAGGTTCAGGTTATCCATCCAGGTTTGGGAAGTTTCGTTTTTAAATTCTTCTGCGAAAATTGTTTCTGCCATTCCTTTGTTATAGGAGACAGGTAGCAGTTCCAGGTCATAGAAGCCTTCTTTGGGTCCGCACCAGACCGTTGTATTGTTTCGCGGCTGTATGTTCCAGTCGCAATAGGGGATAATGACTGTGTGGAATTGAAGTCCTTTGGATTTGTGGATACTCATTGCTCGAATGCCTTCCACGCCTGTGCTGCTTGCAATGGTTTTTTTGTGCAGTTCTTCGTTCCAGTATGCAAGGAAAAGGGGAATGTCGGCGTAACGTTCGTTCAGGTAGGTTGAAACGGCGTCGTAGAAGGTAAAAAGGTAAGCTGTTTGTCCTGCGATATGTGCCAGTTCGAAAGAGTTGTACAGGTAAGTGATTAATTCGAGTAATGGCATGGTTCGCAGTTTTGTGGCGTGTGGGGTGAAATTGTCCGGATAAACGGTATTTCCGTCTGTCAGGTATTTCAGTTGTGCTTGTGCGATTGGGTTGTCGGGGTCGGCGATGCAGCGCAGGGCTTCGATGATGATTTTGATTGTTAGCGACGAATCCAGCCGGAAGGCTTCGTTTGAGACTAAATCGAGGTATTTCGCTTCGGCCAGGGGTGGGTGCTTTGTTTTCTGCGAGGAGAGGTAGTCTGCGAGATGGATTAGGTCTTTGTTGTATCGGGTAAGGATGCATATTTCGCGGGCGGGAATACCTGCCTTGTAGAGGGATTGGAGTTTTTCGAGTACGGTTTCTTTCACCCGATCGTCGTACGGTTTGTCGTCTGTTTTCTCCGAAATAAAGTCAATGGATACGAATCCTTGTTTCGTTGTTTTTTTTGTTTGCTGGACAACTTCTTCCGTATTGTAGGCCGATAAAAAAGGTGAAGTGGTTGTGTCGCTCCAATGATTTTCGTAGAGTTCGTGCAGCGAGCGGGCGGCAAGGGGGAAAAGGTTGTTGTTGAATTCGATGATCTCTTTTTCGCTGCGGTAGTTGTGGTTCAAATTCAATTCTTTGACGTCAAGTTCTTTTCCGATGTTTTCCAGGATTCGCCAGTCGCCGTTCCGCCAGCGGTAGATGGACTGTTTCACGTCGCCGACAATCAGGCTGAAGTGGTTGCCGGCTTGTATGTCGGCAAGGAAAACTTTAAAGTTGTTCCATTGCAGGCGCGAAGTATCTTGAAATTCGTCGATCATCATGTGCCGGATTTCGGCGCCTAATTTTTCGTAAATGAAGGGGGCGTCGGAGCGGTCAATCATCCGGTGAAGGAACAGGGCGGTATCGGAGAGCATGAATCGGTTGTTGATGGCGTTCTGTTCGCTGATTTCTTCGGTGATGTCGCGGATTAAACCTAATTGGTGCAGATTGCGCGATATCATCAGGGAAGTGTTCATGATGGATAGTGTTTCCAGCGTTTGTTGCAGGAGGGGGATAAGGTGCGATGCGGCTAGGGCGACTATTTCGGGTTTTCGTTTGGATTTGGCGCTTCCCCAGGTTTCGGCGTTGGCGCGGCATTTTTCAATGGTTGGTCCGATGGCCGGTTTGTAATCGCCTTGTGCTGTTTTGGCAAACAGGGCGACTGCGTACTTGCTGTTTCCGAAATCGCTTGTTTCGAATTGGTTTTCGTCCAGAATTGTGTTTATTCGGGCAAACGTTTTTTTGAAAAAGGTTTTACATTCGTTTTGGATGATTTGTTGTTGTTTGTTCAATTCGGCAAAGATGCCGGGATTTTCGTGCAGTTGCTTGCGGAGGAGGTATTCGTGTTCCTGGAAATATTCGTTGTATATGCATCGGCTGAAGTCAAAAATTTCTTCTTCAATCCGCCAGTTTTTACTTTCGTCGAGTTTGTTTTCGATGTAGGTTGTCAGCCAATTCAGGATTTGCTTGTTTTCGCCGGCTTTTTCGATGGTGGCGTGCACGGCGTCGAAGAGTATCTTGTCCGTATTCATCTCCAGGTTGAAGCGCGATCCTTTCCCCAGTTCGCGTGCGAGATTGCGCAGTACCCGCTGGAAAAAACTGTCGATGGTGGTGATGTTCAAATGGCTGTAGTCGTGCAGGATATGGTGGAGAATCCGTTTCGATTTTTCACGGATTTCCTTTGGGTCCGATTTTTTTCCTGCTTCATGGAGAAGGGTTTGGAGCGACGACAGGAATCCTTGCGAGTCTTGTGTGTTGAAAGCGAGTCCGTAGAGTTCGGCCAGGATTCGGTCCTTCATTTCGCCGGTTGCGTCTTTTGTGAAGGTGACTGCCAGGATGTGGCGGTAATTGTCGGGAATGTTCGCCAGTATCAATTCTTTAATGTATTCGAGCGCTAATGTGTAGGTCTTGCCCGATCCTGCGGATGCTTTGTATATTTTCAGTTTGGACATGTTTTTTTAATAACGTAGCAGTTATCTTCTTCTTGTGCCTGCGTTTGCACGAAAGAGGCTATTAGTCCTAAACCGAACAAACAAGATAATAATTTTCGTATTTTCATTTTAATATATTTTTTAATGAGTGAAAAACATTTTCAATCTTCGGAACTGAAAGAATTTTTTGTGTTTATATCTTATGAAAACTTTATCAAAGGATTTCCATTCTCAAACAAAGGTAAAAGAAGAAAATTATATTTACAAAAAAATATGCTACTTCTTTTTATCTTTTCCTTCTTTTTTTTCAACCTATTAACGAGATGCAAAACATTGGTTTATTATATTTATGATGAACCCTGTACTTGTAAAAGTATCTTTAAAGAGCCTTATTCCATACAAGGCTCTTTGTATTGTTGTATCCAATCCGGTAAATACATAAGCAATCTAATTAGGTTGGCGTGAAAGTATAATAAAAAACGACGCTACCAATAGAGAACAAATTTCGTTTCGTCCGTTGTGGTTTCCGGCACGCAGACGGTAAAGCTGAGTTTTTATTTTATTCTTCTTTTTTCAATGCTTTGATTATTATATGTTGGCCATCGGCTAATGTAGTAGCAAACAAGTAGATATTTCCTCCTTCTTTCAATTTCAATTTCTTTCTTAATTCTGCGACGGAAAGAGGAAAATTTCGGATGCTGATATTCGCCCGGTCAATTCCGCTAAGCATTTCTTTTATTTCTTTTTTATTCAATGAAGAAATAGTTTCGACCCGGAATATTCGTCCGGGAAAATGAGGCGTTAATTTCGAGGAAGTATATAAATGGCTTCCAGGATGTAATTTAGTTAAATGGAAACGGGAAGCCGTTCCTTTATAAAAACCAGCCTTCAGTATTGACGCATGGGGTTCGTATAGGTAATCGCCGATTGTATTTGTATAAATGACATTTGTTTTCTTTTCTTCCTGAAAATTGAATGTAAGTGGTTGAAATTCGCTCTTTTGTTTCAAATTTATACAAGTGATGAGCGGTTCTCCTTTTGTTTTTTTATTAAGTTCAAAGAGTAATTCTTTACATTCATTTTCGTAACTAACTACGTGAATGACTTGTACATATCTCAAGATTTTCAAGGCAGATCGGATATCCAACATGGGCGATAATTTGATTAATACCCGGTAAGCTTTTTCTAAAAGGAAGTCTTGTATCTTTGTCAGATCCGGCTCACAGTCTTCGATAAGCGTTACTTTTTTCCCTGAAGCGGAACGGCGTGCCGGATCTAAGTAAATACAGTCCGCAAAATTCATTTTCCGTAAATAATCGATTCCGTCGGTAGTGTGAACCGAAATGTTTTCCAAGCCTAAAACAGTAAAATTATGGGAGGCAATTTGCGCTAATCCGGTTTGTTTTTCCACATAATTAGCATATCGGAAACGAGGGGCGATGAAAGCCGTATCTACGCCCCATCCGCCGGTTAAATCCGTAAACCGGTCGCCCGACAGTAAAGAAGCTTTGTAGCAAGCTGTTGCTTCGGAAGAACATTGTTCCAACGACAAACGGGATGGATAAATAAGATCGTCCGAAGGATACCACGAAGGTATTTTATTTTTAATCTGTTGCCTTCCGGCTATCTGGTTGATTATGAAAGAAAAATCGCTTTTATTTCGAAAATTGGAAGCGAATTGAAGCGCCAAAAGACGAATATCGTCGTCGAGATGTTCCTTAATAAATTGTTTATTTTCGGGAGATAACATTTTTACTTCAAACTGATTCGTTCCGCCTGGATATTTCCTTGCAGGAAAATAGAAGCTATATTGGCAAATGTATTTTCCGATTCAGTAGTAAGAAAACGGCAAAGACTGCCTGTAGAACAGCGGCTTTTTATTTCCGGATGGCGTGCCAGGTAATCTTCCAAGCTTGCCGCTACGTGTTTTCCTTGAGAAACAATATGTATACGGGAAGGCAAGTATTTTTTTATTTTATTGATTAATAAAGGATAGTGTGTACATCCTAAAATGAGAGTATCAATAAAAGAGTCTTTTTGCAAAATAGCGTCCAAATGTTGGCGGACAAAATAATCGGCTCCTTCTTTGTCGTATTCGCCGTTTTCCACCAGGGGAACCCAAAGAGGGCAAGCTTCGCCTGTGACAATGATATCGGGAAATAATTTTTGTATTTCCAAGGGGTAAGAGCCGGATGATATTGTTCCTGGCGTTCCTAAAACACCTACATGGCGCGTATGCGTCAATGCGTTGATATTTTCGATCGTGGGGCGAATAATACCTAAGACTCTTTTTCGTGCATTAATACGAGGGAGATCATTTTGCTGTATGGTACGCAATGCTTTAGCGGAAGCTGTATTGCACGCTAAGATAATTAAATGGCACCCTTCTTCGAAAAGTTTTTTTACTGCTTGAAGGGTGTATTCGTAAACTACTTCGAAAGAACGGGTCCCATAAGGCGTACGAGCATTATCGCCTAAATATAAATAATCGTATTCGGGTAATCGCTTTTGGATTTCTTTTAAAATAGTAAGACCTCCGTAACCAGAGTCGAATATACCAATCGGTGATTTCATAAAATCAATGATTACGGGTTAATATAGAGAAAAGAGGTTATCCAATGCAGAATTTTGGATAACCTCTTTTCTTAATTTTATTTCAAACCCAATTTCCTTTTTACCAAAGGAGTTGCGTCGATACTGCTCGTAGGGTTGATGTATAAGAGTAGATTGGGAGTTGCATTGAAAATATAGGTGAAATTATTTTCCACTCCGACTGCATCTACGGCGGTTTTCAATTTTTCTTGAATAGGGATAAATAAACTCTCTTGTAACTGTTGCAATTGTTGCTGTTGTTGTTGTTGGAAAGTGTTTGCCCGTTGTTCGATGTCTTGAATTTCTTGTAAGCGTTTTATTCTTATAGATTCAACCAAAGTGTCCGATTCGCGCATCAAGGCTTCATATTTTAAAGCATATTCTTCCTCCATTGTTTTCAATTCGGCTTGAACGGCACTTGTCATTTTTTGGACAGAGTCTTGCATCTGAGTGTATTCAGGCATGGCGGTAATTACTTCTGCCGAATTCAAATAAGCAATCTTAATTTCTTGCGCAAAAGCTCCTACAGGAATTAGCAAGAGAGCAAATAATACAAATTTTTTTATCATGAGTCATCAAAGTTTATAAATGTTGATATTAATTTTAAGATGCAAAGGTAAACAATTATTTTGAATATCCCAGTTTTGTCAAAATTTGATTACTAATATCAATTTTTGGAGAAGCGTAAATGATGCTCATGGCAGAGGCACGGTCTACCACAGCGGTATATCCTTGCGCTTCGGATATTTCTTTGATAGCGTTATATATTTCATCTTGGATAGGTTTAATAAGCGTTTCGCGCTTTTTATACAATTCGCCTTCCGTCCCAAAATATTTACGTTTCAATTCTTGTGCTTCTTGTTCTTTTGCGACAATTTCCGCTTCCCTTTTGGTTTTCATTTCCGGGGAAAGAAAAACCAAATCGGCTTGGTAAGATTTATACATATTTTGCGCTTCTGTTTGGATAGCTTCTACTTCTGTTTGCCATTTTTTCGAAAGGGTATTCAATTGTTCGTTGGCCATTTCGTAAGCAGGAATATTTTTCAGGATATATTCCATATCGATCAAAGCAAATTTTTGCGCATGTACATTGATAGCGCTAAGCGCACCTATTGCCGTAAAGAGGCAGCATACAATTATTTTTTTCATGATTCTATTTTTTTAATTAAAATTCTTGTCCTAAAATAAAGTGTATTTGACTCCCTGATATTTTGCTCGAAGAGGTAGTCGCTTTGTCGAATCCGTATGCCCAATCCAAACCCATCAATCCGATCATTGGGAGAAAAATACGAATACCGGCTCCGGCTGAACGTTTTAAATCGAAAGGGTTGAAAGATGCTATATTGGTCCAAGCATTTCCCGCTTCGATAAATGTCAAACCATAGATGGTGGCGCTTTGTTCAAGCATGAAAGGATAACGTAATTCCAACGATAAGCGCGAGTAGGCATATCCTTCTCTTCCGTAAGGAGTTAATGCTCCATTTTCATAACCGCGTAAACCCACGGTTTCGGTTGCGTACATAGTAGAGTAGGAGTTCATACCGTCGCCTCCCATATAGAAAGTTTCAAATGGCGTGCGTTTATTGCTGTTATATGATCCCAGAAATCCATATTCAATTCGGCTCATAAGCACCGGCGTTCGCTTCACTCGTTCTTTATTTGCCAATGGTATGAAAACTTTTCCTTTGAATTTCCATTTATGATATTCGATCCATTTATTTTTTTCGGCAGTTGCCCGGTTTCTTTCCTCAGACGGTCTGGAATAGTCGTATTCAATTCCGCTCAAGTTTGCATAATCTACTTTATCCCACAAAGAATAAGGAGGGGTGAAATTGAGCGATGCGGAAAATTGCGAACCTTCGCGAGTGTATAAGGGATTGTCTATTGAATTGCGGGCAAGCGTCAATCCTAAGGAAACGTTATTACAATTCCCGTTTTGAATAATGAAATAATTCCAATTGTGCAACCAATATTTTTGGAAAGATAATTCGGTCATAAAAGAAAAATAATCATCGGGCCATTTCAATCTTTTACCATAAGTCGCCGACGCGCCAAACAGTTTGAGGGATTGATTTTCATCGTAAGCAACATAACTGTTGTAACCATAATCTCCGCTGTAATAATAATTGCTCATGTTGTAATAATTGCTGTAATAGCGATCGTCCATTCCGGTTTGAATCATATAATAAGCCCCTAAAGAAAAAGTATTGGGACGCTTTCCTCCAAACCACGGATCCGTGAACGAAATATTGTAAGCTTGATAGTAACGTCCGTTGGTTTGTCCGCCTACCGTAAGTGTTTGTCCTTCCCCTTGGGGGATAATTCCTTTATAAGTATTCGGACGAATCAAATTGTTGAAAGAGAAATTGGTAAATTTAAAACTTAAACGACCGATAAGTCCTGTCTGTCCCCATCCGGCGCTCAATTCTACTTGGTCATTTGCCTTGGAAGTTAGGTTATATTGAATATCCACCGTTCCTGATTCTGCATCAGGGATGGGTTGAATATCCATTGATTCAGGGTCGAAATGTCCCATTTGAGCAATTTCACGCACCGATCGCATTAATACTTCTCTACTAAATAGTTGCCCGGGTTTAGTCATTAGTTCCCTGCGGATAATATCTTCGTACAAACGGTCATTCCCATTGATTATCACTCGGTTGATGGTTGCCTGTATTCCTTCGAAAATACGAACTTCAATATCTACGGAATCGTTTTGAATATAAGTTTCTACCGGATCCATCCGGGAAAAAATATAACCGCTGTTATAATAAATATTGCTGACGGCGTCCTCGTCGGAAGATAAGCGTTCGGTCAATTTTTTTTGGTTATAAATATCTCCCGATTGCATATTCAGTATATTTTCCAAAAATTCGGAAGGATAAATTGTGTTTCCCACCCACTTGATGTTTCGAATAAAGTATTGATTACCTTCTTCTATTTTTATATGAATATTTACATGTTTTTCATCTACATATTCAACGCTGTCGGAAAAGATTCTTGCATCGCGGTAACCTTTTTCACTGTATTTAAGCAAGATATTATTCAAATCATTTTCGTATTCTTCTTTTACGAATTTTTTAGTACTGAACATTTTCCGAAAACTTAGTTTGAATCTTTTTTTAAGAGAAAAACCTTCATTGGTTTTTTTCATAGCTACTTTGAGTGTGTAATCGGAAAGATTTTCATTGCCGGTAATAAAAATTTCCCGTATTTTAGTCTTCTCCTGCTTATCGACTGTAATATCTAAAATCACATGACCTTCGCTGCTCAGGTCGTCCCGTTGCAAAACCCTCACATTGGCATTACTGAATCCTTTTTCATCGAAGTAATCTTTGACTCGTTTTCTCGCGCGGTTAATTAGGTTCGGCGTTAATTGGGAACCTTTAGTCATGCCTATTTTTTTCTCCAGATCTTCTCTTTCACCCTTTTTTACTCCTGTAATGTTGATAAAAGAAATAATAGGATTAGGTTTCAAGGCAATGTTTAGCCAAACGCTGTCTTTGGTTAGTTTAGTTGCCAAAATTTTAACATCGGAGAACAATCCGTGTTTCCAAAAAAGTTTAATGGCCGAAGTGATTTCTTCGCCGGGAACGCCCACTTTATCCCCGATGGAAAGACCGGATATTCCTATCAAAACAAAATCGTCGTATCCGCTTATGCCGGAGACCGTAATGTCGGCTATTGTGTATTTTTTGTCGTTGTTGAGCGAATAGGAGATGACCGGAATTTCGGAAACTTCTTTTGTTTCAACAACCGTCGCCGTATCGGTCGCAATGGTTGTATTATTTTGCGTTTCTTGTTGTATGTCTTGGGCGAACAAAGCATTTACCCATAATGTTCCAAGAGAAAAAAATAGAATTTTTTTATACATAATCAATTTCCGTATTGCTATAATTGAGTTTTTACCTGTTCACCTGTTTTTCCGAACCGCCTTTCTCTTTTTTGGTAGTCTAAAATAGCATCATACAAGTTTTCTTCCCTAAATTCGGGCCAATAGACGTCTGTAAAATACAATTCGGAATACGATAATTGCCACATCAAAAAATTACTGATGCGGTATTCGCCTCCTGTTCGAATCAATAAATCGGGATCAGGTATGTTTTTAGTCGATAGATATCCGGAAACCGTATTTTCGGTAATATCCGCTATTTCCAGAGATCCTTCTTTTACTTTTGCTGCTATTTTTTTTGCCATTTCGGTTATTTCCCAACGAGAAGAATAGCTAATTGCCAGAACGAGCGTTAATCCTGTGTTACTACTGGTTTTCTTTATCAAATCGTTTAGTTCGGCGCGAGTCGATTCCGGCAAGCGCTCCGTATCGCCGATTGTTAATAGACGGACGTTATTTGCCATCAAATCAGCCGATTCTTTCTGAATGACTGTTACCATCAACATCAACAAAGCATTTACTTCATCTTGAGGACGGTTCCAGTTTTCGGTAGAGAAAGCGTAAAGCGTCAGGTATTTGATTCCTATTTTGCCCGATGTTTCTACTATGTTACGTACCGATACAACACCTTCCTGATGTCCTATATAACGGTGCATACCCTTTTTTTGAGCCCATCTTCCATTCCCGTCCATAATAATTGCAATATGTGCCGGAAGTTTCGTTAGATCAATTTGTTTCTCCTTCAGTTTGTAGCGCATCTTTCGTCTCTAATTCCAAATTCCCATGTTATGGAAAAAAGCAATGTATTATACCAATCTTTGTTTTTAAATAACCCGTTGTTTATCTGATAGGGGTTATCCAGGTTGAATATCCTTTTATCAGGCGCGTCAAAAGCATCGCTGAATAGTTTATGAACCGCATATTCTAATCCTAAATTCAGCCTGTTTCTGATTTTGTATTTCACGCCTATTCCCATTGGGATATTTATCGTAAAACACGTTTGATTTTCTCCCGGAGCCAGCGTAAAACCTCCTCCCAACAGGATATATGGAGAAATCTTACTTGTATTTAAATAAGCGAATTTATCGCTGTAAGGCAGAAAATTAAATTCCATTTGTCCTCCCAATTCAAAAAAATAACGGCTAAAAGACGCTTTTTCTTGATTTGGAAATACATTTTTTACGTTTTTTGTATCGCCGCTTACTTTACCAAACAGTAAATCTCCTTTCAATGCCCAACGAAAATTCAAATTATTTCTGAAAATAACTCCTGCTGCCGGATTCCATCCTTGAAAAAAGGCGCTTTGATTAGCGTCGCCCATATACATGGATGCACCTGCCGCTCCCCCTATTTCATACCTGTATTCTTGTGCAACCGCTGTTGAACAAATGAACAGGTAAAACAGTACTATCAATTTTGAAGTTAATTTCATATACCAGGCAATTATCCCTAATGAAAACGCTAAAATGCCTTCAAAATTATATCTTTAATCCAATTTCTATTCGGCAAATGTTTTTTTGTTTAAAAAGACATGCCAAATATCTGTTAAAATCGTATTTTCTTGTCCGCCGATTATATAAAAAACGACTCCCTTATTATCCATTATCAAAGAAGCGTTTTTTCGAAGAATATAATTAGACGGCGGTAAGCATTTGTCCGGTTTTACTTTCCATGAAAAACCTCTGTTGGTTGAATAATAAACTTTATTGTTATAAGAAGCGTCGTCTAATCGACCGTTCACTAAATAAAATTCATTATCATATAGAAAAGCATTAGCGCCTTCTATTTTAGGTATTTTGTTATTTTGACTTTCCGGAAATCTATCTTCGCTTATTTTTGTCCAATGAAGACTGTCTTTTAATGCCCAGACTGTATTGAGAGGGGTTTTGGAATTGGAAATACCTCCGATTACAGTTAAGCATTGTACCTCTTCCTCTGCATAGTTAATTACAGAAAAACCGGATACGGGGAAATTATCTGCTATTTTTTCCGATCCGTACCTCCATTCCGACGGCTTATTGGAGTCATGAGTAAAAAAAGCAAAGACGTATTCATTTTCTTTTTCTGCAATGAGGGATAATCCGGATTTATGTACAGGGCTTTCGGGTAAAAAGCCTAAAATAGAACGGATACGGTATTCCGTATTTATTTTGTTCCATTGGAAAGCGTCTTCGGAAATATAAAAATCGCCGCTCTCCGTATATCCGTATATTGTCGATTCGCCGGCTTGGATACCGGAAATAACTAAGTCGTTGGGAATAAATCCCTGCCCCATTTCCGTCCATACTTTGGCGTCTATCGATTCATAAAGATAGACCGCTTCATTTTTGCGGGTATAAATATAATAAGTCCCCTTGAAATTTAGGGCTTTGAAATTTTCGTTATTCAAAAAAGGTTCATTTTCAGTTATTTGAATGTATTGAATCGAATCCGGATCTACTTGATGGATGTTTACTTGTCCTTTATATATTTTTGTTTTCGATCCGTCTTGCGAATAGACTTTGAAATAAAAAGGGTTGGAGACATTTAATGTGTCGCCGCTGGCTATCCATCGAATAGAGTCTCCCGCTGGCAAAATAAGCAACACGTTGGTAACATTTGACGTATTTGTATAACTTACAGTTACGACTGTGTCGATAGAAGTGTTATAAGTCATGGAATCATGATTGTATATCAACCCCGTCCTCTGGTCGATAGTAAAAACTACATTAGCCAACTCGGGGATAGAATCATTGGATAATCCAAAGGTTAAAAGTTCCGCATCATCCGATAAAAGTACATCCGAAAAGTCATCGCCTTCAATGCATGAAACCAAGGAGATAAAAATGAAACAATATAAAATATATAATCCGGTTTTTAAACACATTCCTAATTAAAATTAATTTCATAAAACTTTTAATCTACAAAAGTAGAAACATTTTTTACTATAATCGCTATGTTAGACAATATTTATAGATTTTTAGAGCTTTAAAGAGTTCCAAAAGACTAAAACGGTCGATTTTTTACATTTTTGAACATTTTCTAACGTTCCGGAAAAATTAGGAATTTTTACCCCTTTTTTTAATTTCATAGGATTGATTTCTACTTGTGCTTCATCCCACAGATGTTCATTGATAAAACTTTGGAGCAATTTAGAACCTCCTTCTACCATGAGGGATTGTATTTTTTGCTCATATAATACACTCATTTGAGCAGATAAAGATTTATCAGCAAACGGCTTGATTATTTTCGGATTGTTTCCGTCCCAAAAACGAACATTCAGTTGGGGCTTATCCAATTTTTCTGTTCGGGAACCCACCATAATCGCTGCTTCTTCCGCCCGCATCTTATGTACAAGGATTTGGGTAAAGTCGTTTGAAAACCGGATAGGGGACTGTCCATCGCCCGTTTCCCTCAATCTGTCCATAAATCCGTCCGACGATTGCGCCCATTTTAAAATAATATACGGACGGTGTTTTTGGTGATACGTGATGAACCGCCGATTCAACCGCTCACATTCTTTTTCCAAAATACCGACGCTCACTTCAATACCGGCGTCGTTCAACATTTTTATTCCTTTTCCTGAAACAGTTGGAAAAGGATCGATTTGTCCGATAATGACTCGTGGTATTTGTTTTTCAATAATCAATCTTGTGCATGGAGGTGTTTTCCCATAGTGGGAACAAGGTTCAAGATTGACATAAAGCGTTGATTCTTTTAATAATTCCAGATTCCTGACGGCGTTTATTGCATTTACTTCGGCGTGCGCTTCTCCATACTTACGATGGAAGCCTTCGCCAATGATTTTCCCTTGATGAACAATGACTGTGCCGACCATTGGATTAGGAGCTACCCAGCCATTTCCGTACCCCGCCAGTTGCAGACAACGATGCATGTATTTTTCTTCTTCTGTAAATGACGAATAAGCGGTAACTAGCGACGAGAAACAGGCCATAATTTCCAATTTTTAGTATCTAATTCCTAATTATTTTCTACTTTTGTTTTAAATCTTTATGGAAATGCAAAAAACGTTTGCTTTTATTCGATCGCAATTGCAGGGCTTGTATCCTGAACCTGAAATCAAATCTTTTAGTTATTTGATTTTGGAATTTATCTGCAAAAAAGACCGGCAAAACATTTGGCTCGGCAAAGATAAACAATTATCTTCGAATGAATGGCTTCAAATCAAAGAGATTGTAACGGAATTGAAAAAATATCGTCCGATACAGTATATAATAGGAGAAACCGAATTCTACGGAATAAAATTGAAAGTCGATGCAAATGTCCTGATTCCGAGACCGGAAACCGAAGAATTGGTAGAATGGATAATAAATGATTTTTCTCCTACCGCAAGGAGAGTTAAGGAGGTAGAACTAGAGGAAGAGAAGGAATTAAATATTCTTGACATAGGTACGGGGTCCGGTTGTATTGCCGTTTCTTTAGCAAAACATTTGACTTCTGCTTCCGTTTATGCCTTAGATATATCGGAAGAGGCGTTGGGTGTAGCAAGACAAAATGCCGAAAAAAATGGAGTGGACGTACAGTTTTTCCGACATGATATTTTCGAGGAATGGCCGGACTACTTGCCGCAACGGTGGAGCATCATCGTAAGTAATCCGCCTTATGTGACGCCGGAAGAAAAAACAATAATGTCGAAAAATATCTTGGATTACGAACCACATCAGGCCTTGTTCGTTCCGCAAGAAAAACCATTACTTTTCTATGAACGGATAGCTAGTATGGCTTTGACCTGCTTGAAAGCAAACGGAAACCTTTATTTTGAAACGAGTTCGATTTATGGGAAAGATGTTGTTGCTATGCTGAAAAGTAAAGGTTTTCGAACCGTGGAATTGAAACAAGACATTTCCGGACGTGACCGAATGGTTCGTATTTTAATGCGATAAAAAAATCAATACATACAAAAAATAGTTGCTAAAATTCATTTTTTTATGTAATATTGCACAATAATTTCAAAAGACATCTAATTCTTCTTTAGTTATGAAAGGTGTTTTGATCCCAACACAACTTTTTCGCTTTACCGGAAAATTTTCCACTCCGGTAATTACGGTATGCTGTTTCCCCGTTCATGGACCAAACAGGCTATTCTTCAATCGTTTAGGACGACGTCAAATCTCTGCTTCCTAAGCGCTGAAGAAGAGCTAAATGCTAAGGTAGAGAAATGAAAATTTACTAACAAACCAACCAACACCTTTCAGGCGTTACCAGCAGGAATGAAAGGCATGGTTGACAAATATTAAACGAAGATGAAAAGAAAAATATTTACAGGGGCGCTTATCTTGTATTCGTTGATTTCTTTCTCTCAATTGTTCGCACAAAGTAACTATACAGGAAAATTAGTTGCTAAAACGGTTACGCATCTTGAAGATGCTACTGTTGTGGCAGAATTATACGCTCTTGAGATGGAGGGAATAAACTATATAATTAATTTGAGGAATTTCAACGAGCAGCATGGCCCTGATTATGACTGGGTGCAAACCTACAAAGAACTAATAATCAATGGAATTGAATATGAATTAGGTGATTCGGTGAAAATTTATGGGTCTATCTTTTCCTGGTATGACGATTATATTAATGAAACGGTTTGGGAAATAGAAATCGAGACTATCGAAAACTTGATTCCTTCTTATTCGCAAAATTTATTTCCTTTGGATAATGCGCGATGGATCGAAGCCATACTGTTTTATAATCCAGACGGCAGTATCCGTAGCGAATCTTACTGCGCCTATTCTTTACAGGGGGATACGGTTATTGACAATATCGCAAGAGGAAAGCTGTATTACACTCCCGATATCGATCAAACGTATTCGGAATTGATCGGGTATATCCATACCGATCAAGGAAAGGTTTACTTGAGGCAAGAGGAATCTGATTCTCAAGTATTTCAATGGAGAGAATCCATCGATTTTGACATTGTCATGTATGACTTTACACTGGAAGTGGGCAGCTTTTTTTGTCCATTCGAATTAAATTCTTATATGCCTCTTTATGAAGTGGAAAGGATAGACTCTGTGTTACTGGGAAATGAGACCAGGAAAAGACTGTGCTTGTTGTTCGAATTTTCTTC
>JAISOJ010000023.1 GCA_031275735.1 Dysgonamonadaceae bacterium | reverse complement strand
CCTAATACCGATATGGCAGTTACGGTTCTTCCCTGCTTCAAGGATATTTTCGCAAGGTAGGGAACATATACTCTCCCATTGTTTACTTGAAAAATTTGGTAAAATTGTTGGGTGGTATCCACAAATACGACATCACCCGGAAAATTCTGCCGGCGGATATATTCCGGCACAGCTTTTTCTTTTTCGTATAGTATAACATTAATTATCAAATGATTATCCGGATTTTTTTCCTGCAACATCCGGTTGTATTGAATAAGTATGCCTTCGCAACGAGGACAACCCATCGGAGGAATAAAATTCATATAAATATGGTCAAGTGTGTCGGCCAAATTACCGGTTTTTTTCAGTATGCTTGTTATATATTGCTGTAACAACTGTTCCGTTCCTGTTTTCTGGTGCATATAATACAGTTGTTCTTCCGCTTGCACACGAGTAGTAATGGGAAGCAGGATAAAACACAAAACGATAAAAAAAAACTGTTTCATTTGTTTCGTCTATTAAAAAATTTAAATAAAATAAAGAAAGTTGAACACAAAATTAAATGATTTATGATTAAAATAAAAATGGTGCACGATCTATTCTTTATTCGTGCACCATTCTTCGTGTTTTTTTGATCTAACGCGAAACTACGATTCGCCGTGTAATAAATTGATTTTCAGAAACAAAAATTTTCAGAAAATAAACACCTGCTTCGTAAGTCTGCATGTTTATCTGTTGTTGTTTCCCGCTCAATACAATGTTATCCAGCATTTTACCTAATGTATTGTAGATTTCAACCCGTTTCAGATTTTCTCCAACAACGGTAATTTCCGTATGGACAGGATTGGGATAAACTTTAACGCTTGCGTCGTTATCCGGAAAAACAATCGCATCCCATTTACCATCCGATACGATAATGTCGTCCAGCATAATACCATAACCAAAGAGAGAGATCCCTTCAAAACCAATCCAATAAGTACTGCTCGGTTCGGGCAGTTGAATAACTTCTTTCTTCCAGGATTCGATGTCTTCATCGTATTCCGCTAATTTTATCCATTTTCCGTTGGAGGCGTTTTTGTAATAAACGGCTAACCTGTCCCTGTCAAAACCCCAAACCGCTTGAATGTGCCAGAAATTCAAATAGGGTTGAGCCACTGAATGAAGATCCAGCATGGGCGTTACCAAACGGGTGGTTGTCAAGTAATGATTATCATCGCTAAGCGAAGCAAAATATTGTCCACTATGAGCGGTAAATGATTTTTTATCGTCCGATTTTTCTGAAATAACCATCCAATTCATATCGTTTTCAATGTGTTTTTCTTCCCAGGCATCCGGGATTTTTCCGGCTTCAAATCCTTCGAAAAAGGGATATTCGGAGATGATTGTTTCCGGAAGCATTTCGACATTTTTAGAAAGCGCCGGCGATTCGCAACCGGAATTCCATACGGCGGAAATTTCATAGATATAATTGCCTAAGGAAACCGAATCGAGATATGAAAGCGTCTGGGCAGGCAATATTGCTTTCAAAAGCGAATTTGCATATACATGATAAGCCGTAACATAATTTTCGGACGAGATACCATCCGGCGCTTCCCAAGTCAACAACACGTTTGACCATTGGGGGGAGTGAAGCGTTTCCGTAAGGTTTTTCACCGGTTGGGAGGAACAAGCGGACAAAACGAAATCGGATACGCAATCGTTTTCCGGCATGATAGCTGTTTTTGTTTGTGAATTGTAGCCAGCTTTAGATACAAGAAGGGTATAAGGCATCTCGGCAGGAAGGAAATCAAACCGGTATTTGCCGGTAGCGTCCGTAGAGGTTTTCCATTGTTTACCTTCAATGACAATGCTTGCGTTTGCCACCGGTTGCTGATTATCGTCTGTAACTGTTCCGCTCAACGAGCCGCCTTCTTCATCCATTATCAAAGAAATATTGGTAACGCTTCGGAGGATATGGCCGGTTTGAGTAAAATTGAAAGGAGTAAAATTATCTGCATAAACGCGCAATCGTATCCGGTCGCTTGCTGTTTGTTGGAATTGATTGAATTGGTGATAGGTTCTCGTGTCATCTCCCTGTGTATGAACGACCAGATTTCCCCCGGAATACACGACAGGCTGCTGTAAAGGAATAGTTACGTATCTCTGGTTATCGGGAAAATCAAGCATTCCGTCATAAACCAAAACCAGGTCCCGGGTAATCCATCCTTCCCGCAAGTCATCCTCCCCGGTAATAGCCATATAGATTCGAACAGGCTTATTATATACCGGATTTTCCGGCTGGAACGAATAATAATATTCAATGGCTGTGATCAGACCTTTTTTATTTATTTCATCTTCGTAATAAAGCGATTGCGCTGCATTGTGCTCGTAATAACAGTTGAAAGGAGAAAGTTGGCTGTAATCTTCAGAATCCGGATCGCCGATATACACTTTAGTGATTCCGGCCGGATACACTTTTAATGAATGAGCGTAAGTCGTGTCGTTGGGAACATTTTCGTCGCCTGCCGCTGTCACCACCCCTTTGAGTGTAAAATCTCCTGCCGCAGAAAAAGTATATGCGAAGACAAAATCTTTTTCTTCTTCCGGATCTAATGTTTCCTGCCCGGTAATCGTTTGTTTATCTATACAGGTATTTTCATTATAGACTAACAGGTCAACGAGAAACGAATTTACGGGGTTAAGGCCTCTGTTTTTTACACGGACGGTAAATGCACCTTCTTCGCCTTCGGATAATTCTTTCTTACCGGAAATAGCTATCGCCGACAAGTCGGTCGTACTTGCAATTTCCAATGAAATAGCGTTGATAGCTGTTCCTATGGTTTCATCCGGCATTTCGTCGAAGCAATGCCAGGCAAAATGATATATCCCTGATGTAGGAACGGTTATTTCTCGAACTTCCGGAATAAATCCCAACTCGTTTACATTGTAAGAAGCCAAAACGTTCTGACTTTCCACCGTTGCATCTATGCCTATTGCCAGCTCATAACGCGCTTGCACGCCGCTTACCGACGCGGCAGACCATTGCAAGCGGTATTTTTTCCCGCTTTCTAATGAAACAGGCGGAGAAATCAACCAATCGTCGTTTCCTATCGAAGAGGCGCATTGCATGGAACCGCCTCCGTTGTAAGGATTATACGCCCACGTATCATTGTCGTTGTTTGCATCAATAATCGTCCACAAGGGGAGGTTTTCCCGAGAACTGAAAGTTTCCTGCCAAGGAATAGCCACAGTGTTTCCCAGTAAAACGGCGTTAGAAGTTACCGGTTTGCCTTCTCCTTGCTCGTTTTTCGCACTGACTACGTAAGAATACATACTCAGGAAAGGAATCGTGTTGTCCTCATAGTTTGTTTGCGTGACATTCTCCGATAGAACGATATTGTCCGGTTTGCGAACTACCTTGTATGTCAAAGCAGTCGGATCTATCCACCCCTTGTTTTCTCCTTTCGCCGGAGCAGACCAGGTTATCCGGGCGGTTTGATTTTCTTTGACCAATGTCAGATTGCTCACCGTATCCGGAATGTCTTGTCCGGCAAAAGCCGTACGGATAGTGGAAATTCCTTCTCCTTCATTGTTTTCCGCCGTAATTTTATAACTGTAAATATTCGGGGAAACAATGGTGTTGTCTGTCCAATTTTCTTCCTCTCCGATAACCGGATTGGAAATGGAGTGGACTAATTTATTGTTGCGATAAATATTGATGTTGTTTAAATGGCTTAGGGTAGTTCCATTAAGGTTTCGTTCCGGATTTTTCCATGTTAATTGGGCGCTTAAAGCGCCGGAAGCTACCGGAGTACAGGCAAAACGGTTCACTTTGTCAGGCGATTGGATAGGGAAAGTGTTATTCAAATCGTATCCGAACAAGGTTGTTTGCGACGGCAAAACACCCAGTAAGAGTTGTCGTCCGTTGCTAATATCTTGTGTATGATAGATTGACCCCATATAGTTTCCGCCGGTTGGAACTCCCATAATGTGGGGGACGTTTTTAATTTCTTCGGTATATTCCCCTGTGTAAATATTCCAGCGACCTATTTTAGCATAATTGTTTGCGGAGGCTCCTCCTGTCGAAGCCCATAAATAAGGACCTCCGTCGCTGGTATCATCATAGGCTAATCCCATGACCGTATGGGAAGGACCTGACAAAATCCGGTCGGTGATTGTTCCGTCTTTTTCTATGAAAACAACCTGTGTATCATGCAGAAAAGAGTACCAAAAACCGTCCTGTTCAGCATCGTAAGCAATGGTAACCGGCCCGCCGGATGTGGGATAATCGACTATTTCTATTAAATCCGTAACAGACATGGAAGATGGATCGATGACAAAGATAAAAGGACTTTGATTGACGGCGTAAATAAATGTACCGTCGGAGGCAAAACCATAAAAATTTTCTCCCTGATTATCAGGCAGGTTGGTTAAAGTTACCGTTCCCGCCGGAATTAGTTCGGTTCCCGATGGAGTATAAACATGCAATAGCCCTGTACTTTCTGTCCAATTAGCGGTATAGATAGATCCGTTATAGTAAAATAAAGCATTTTCGGAATTGTTGATTGTTGCTTTAATCAGAACATCTCCGGCTTCGGATAATTGTACCGTTTCGGTTGTACCGCCTGCGATATGGACAATTTTCCCGTTTCCATTGGAAAACCCCAGCTTTTCAATCCTGTATTCATAGATGCCGGCTTCCAAAGTCGTCGTATAAACGCCTGGAGCTAATTTTGTTCCGTTAATGGTAATCACTGCGCTTGTTACCGCCTGGTTGTTTTCATCGACAACTGTAAATGTGACCGGATATTGGAGCGATTCTCCTTCGGACAGCGTAACGGTCAAAGCAGACGTAGCAGGCAAAGTAAAAGTTCCGGATTCGGTAGCATAGCCGTTTTTGGAAACGATATATTTATGTTCTCCTGCCGGTAAATTATCAAAAGTATATACGCCCTGGGGATTGAGTTGTTTATCAATAGAAACAACAGCATCTGTGACCGGTACGAGACTTCCTTCTTTTTCTTCAACGACGTTGAGCGTTATATTATGCAATTGAGAAACAGTCGCATAAAATTGAATGTTCCAATCGCCAAATTCATAATTGGGTCTCCATTCGCCGTAAGTATCGCCATTGGTCGAACGCAGCAAGTTCCCTTTTCCCGGATGGTCAAGCACAGCATCAAAGCGGGCGATATTATGATAAGAAGAAAAGGCTTTGTAGCGTATTCCTATCCATAATTCCTGCATATTATTTACAGTATATGAATCGGTTAATTCTATCTCATTCCAACCGTCGACAGGGGCGTAATCTTTGGAAACAACTTCGTTTGCGGCATCGGTTCCTTGCCATATTTTTACAGTAGCTTTTTGAGGCGGAGGCGAAACCGTATTATAGACTTTAATCGAATGAATGGTTGTAATTCCCAATTCCTGAATGTCTTCCGGATCATATTTTATGGCAATATCATAGTCTGATACATTCGCGCCATAGGGTGAACCGTCATAATTTGTACCATCATCATAATGTATCCATTCTTTCGTTTGAGAATAAGACCAATTTGTCATCCACACCAATACAAATAAAAGTAAGTTCTTTTTCATAAAAAAAATTTAAAAGTAAAAATTTATAAGTCATTTTCTGTCATTTTATTCATATTATGTCAAAAAAAACAAAAAACACAATTTTTTATAGATTGTCACAAGTGTTTTATTGTTTTTTTTAGTTTTAAATTGTCAACTAAGAAACCGGTTACAAATATAAGGATTTTATTTTAAAAAATGATTTTTTAACATAAAAGAGCTAATTTTTTTAGAGGCGCTCTTATTTTACTTCGTATAAGTATCCGTATTGCACCCCAGAGTGCAAAGCGAAGAATAAATTCAACCGGATTCCTCCTCGCGATAGACACCCTTGCCTTGAGCCAATGGTTGGTTACTACCGCCTATATGTGGACTTGCTCCACCAAGTTAATTGCCGTGCACGGCGCACAAAAAGAAAGGTATATAGATCATTATTTCTATATACCTTTTTTGGTTGTAGCTAAGTTTCGGCTTTTTTAGGTTAGGAAAAATACATATTGATTAAGCAAAGTAAATATATTTTTTCGAATAAATATGTTAATTTTATCTGAAATTTATGTTAAATTAAAATGTTGGGTTTATTAATTGTTATAAACGCTAATTTTATTGTTACATTTCTTTTAGAAATTCGCTGAAAATCAATAGATATATAAATGTAGAAAAGAAAAAATACTGGAAATCCGTGAAGAATTTAGTTAACAAAGGTAAGGATAACAACTGTATTTCGAATATGGTGCGGCAAAGAAGACAAAGGCCGATCGCGATTTTTATTTCCATGTACTTGTAAATTTTAAATTTTCTCTGTAAATTTGCATCAAATTAATGAATAAACTTTCTGTAACAAAACAAATCTTAAAACTGTGAAGAATCTTCATCTTTTAATTTATTCGAAAAACTATACTCTTGCTGAAAATATAAAGAAAATTTTGGAAGAAACGGGTAGATATCGGATTCGAGTTGAAAAAAAACTTGTCGAAAATTATGCTGTACATTGGGACGATTCACATACATTTATCATTACAGGAGAAAAAGAACGACGCCACAAGAAGATTTCTCCTGTGAAAAATCAGGTATTTTTCGGTGAATTTGTTTTAGATGTAAATTTCAGAACGCTTCAATGGAAAAATCAAAAACTTTTCCATTTATCATGCAAGGAAACTAAAATTCTTGCGGAATTAATTGAAAATGCGAATCATATTGTTACGCGGAATTTCCTGCTATACCATTATTGGGGAGAAATTTCTTATTACAAATCAAGAAGTTTAGATGTTTTGATTTCCAAATTAAGAAAATACCTTAGCTTAGACCCTTCCATATCTATTGTTAATTACCGGAGTGAAGGATTACGGTTGATTTATTAATTTTTCGATATTTTCCGCTAAAACCGGCATAGATGGAAATAAAACATTAGCTCCGGCATCCCATAAAACAGCATCGAGCAAAGGACCGGTATTAACGGCAACCGTAAAAATTCCTGCCGTTCGAGCGGCTTTAATGCCTAAAGGAGCATTTTCAATCACGATAGCTTCATTGGGGAAAAGGTTTCCTTTTTCCAAACCTTTCAAATAAGGTTCAGGATGCGGTTTGCCATTATTGACGTCGTAAGCAGTTACTATCTTGCTCTTATCGAAATAACCGGGAAAATCTTTGTGTAATTTCTCAAATAAAAAATGCTGTCCCGAACCGGTAACGATAATTCGTTGTAAACCCAATGCTTTTGTTTTTTTCAATACTTCCAAACTACCCGGCATCGGCGTAGATTCGGCCTGTTCTAACTCAACAAAGCGCTGGGCTTTCCGGGCGTAAATGTTTTTTTTCTCTTCTAAAGTCGCGTCTTTCCCAAACGCACGTTGGAAAAGAATATCAATGGTAGAGTGGCCGGTGCGTCCTTCAAACAGATAAAAATCTTCCAAAGAAGACTCGACTCCGACCGCCGACATCGTTTCTTGCCAAGCCTGCACATGGCTCCGCATGGAGTCGTAAAGGACGCCGTCCATATCAAATAATATCGCTTTAATCATTTATTTTAGGAGGAAAGGAGAAAAGGAGGAAGAAAGAAAGAACTCGAAGATCGATATTTCTTCCTTCTTTTCTCCCTCTTTAGCTTTGGATTCTTTTGCTTTCTTCTTCGTAGCCGGGCTTATCCAGCAAGGCGAACATATTTCTTTTATAGGCTTCCACCCCGGGCTGGTCGAATGGATTGACTCCTAACAAATAACCACTTATTCCACAGGCTTTTTCAAAGAAATAGAGCAATTGTCCCAGGTAGTAAGCATTTAATTGGGGAAGCGTGATTTTGATATTGGGAACGCCTCCGTCTACATGAGCCAGTTGCGTACCTAATTCCGCCATTTTGTTTACATCATCTACTCTTTTTCCCACCAGAAAATTCAATCCGTCCAAGTCTTGTTCGTCCGAAGGAATTTCTACCTGGTATTGAGGCTGAGCAATAGAAATCACTGTTTCGAAAATGCTGCGTTCTCCCTCCTGAATCCATTGCCCCATGGAATGCAGGTCGGTTGTAAAATCCACAGCGGCAGTGAATATACCTTTATTTTCTTTACCTTCGCTTTCGCCGTAAAGTTGTTTCCACCATTCGGAAACATAATGCAGTTTCGAGTTAAAATTAACCAGAATCTCTATTTTTTTGCCGTTTTTGTACAGTTCGTTCCGCGCAGCCGCATAAATAGCGGCAATATTATTCGAGAAAGGCATATGGGCTCCTGTGATCGTTTCCATAGCTACCGCTCCTTCAATCAATTGTTTAATATCAATACCCGCCACAGCGACAGGTAGTAAACCAACGGGGGTCAGGACAGAAAATCGACCGCCTACGTTGTCGGGAATGACGTAAGTCTTGTACTCTTCTTTGGTTGCCAACGTCCGTAAAGCGCCTCGCGCTTTATCAGTAATTGCCACAATTCTTTCCCTGGCTATTTCTTTTCCAACCGAATCTTCCAATTGTTTTTTCAGAATACGGAAAGCCAAGGCCGGTTCGGTAGTTGTTCCCGATTTGGAAATATTAATAATACCAAACGATTTACTTTTTAAGTAGTTGGATAATTCGTATAAATAATCTTCTTCGATGTTGTGACCGGCATATACAATGACCGGTTTTTTATTTTCCAAATAATCAAAAGGACCGGATAGCGCTTCAATAACCGCTTTTGAACCCAAATAACTGCCTCCGATACCCACAACTACTACAACTTCGCAATTAGCGCGAAAAATGTCGGCAGTTGCCTGTATATCGGCAATTTCCGTTTCGGAGATAGAAGAAGGAAGATGCAGCCACCCCAAGAAATCGTTTCCTTTTCCGGTTCCGTTTTCTAATGTCTTGTTAGCCGCTTCCGCTTTGGAATCTTGCGCATATACTTGTTCACGAGTAATTGCGCCTAATGCCTTGTTAATGTCTAATACAATCTGTTTCATATTAAAAGTTGCTTTATTTGAAAGTATCTGTCAATTTACGGATAGCAGGCACAGCCGATATCCTTTCGTACAGTATTGAGTACACTGTGTCTAAAATAGGCATTTCCACTCTATACAGATCATTGATTTCTTTAATGCACTTGGTGCCGAAATAACCTTCGGCGATCATTTCCATTTCCAATTGAGCTGTTTTTACAGAATAACCCTTCCCGATCATTGTTCCAAAAATACGATTACGACTGAAACGGGAATAAGCCGTCACTAACAAGTCGCCTAAATAAACCGAATCGCAAATATTACGTTCCAACGGAGTGACAGCGTTAATAAAGCGTTCCATCTCCACGATGGAATTGGACATGAAAATGGCTTGGAAATTGTCGCCGTATTTCAAGCCGTGGCAAATACCCGAAACAATGGCGTAAACATTTTTCAAAACGGAAGCATATTCAATACCGGTCACATCTTTACTGACCGCCGTTTTGATAAAATGCGTATTGAACATAGCGGACAAGGCTTGCCCTTGTTCCGGATCGGAACAAGCCACTGTCAGATAAGAGAGTCTTTCCAATGCCACTTCTTCGGCATGACAGGGGCCACCCAATACGGCAATACTATCACTCGAAAGTCCGTAAAACTTGATGAAATAATCTGATACCAACATATTTTCATCCGGGACTATCCCTTTAATTGCGGAAACAATAGTCTTGTTTTTCAAAGGAATTGTCAATTTTTGAAGATGTTGTTTCAGGAAAGGGGAAGGCGTTGCAAAAATCAAGATATCGCAATTTTCTACAATCTCATTGATGTTATTGTAAAACCGAATATTTTCGACATTGAATTTAACACTTGTTAAGTAGTAGGGGTTATGCCCGAAATTTTTCATCTCTTCGATTTGTTCGGATCGGCGCATGTACCAACTAAAATTAGTTTGCGTCATGGAAATAATTTTCGCAATGGCGGTAGCCCAGCTTCCGCCACCCATAATACCTACTTTTCTTGGAATATTCATAATCGCGGTCGCATTTGTGGGAAAAATAACACTTCCTGTATGGAAGGTTGTCCGGTTAATAGCATGACTAAACGGTCCATTCCAATTCCCATCCCGGATGTGGGAGGCATTCCGTATTCCAGCGCCCGGAGGAAATCTTGGTCGATAAACATTGCTTCGTCGTCACCCTTTTCCGAAAGACGTAATTGTTCCTCGAAGCGTTCGCGTTGGTCGATCGGATCGTTCAATTCGGAATAAGCGTTAGCTAATTCTTTCCCGTTAACCATTAATTCGAAGCGTTCGGTCAATTCCGGATTATTGCGGTGACGTTTACAGAGCGGCGACATTTCTTTTGGGTAATCGGTAATGAAGGTCGGTTGGATATATTTGCCTTCGCATTTTTCGCCGAAAATTTCATCGATTAGTTTTCCTTTACCCATTGTTTTGTCGTGTTCAATATGTAGTTGGTTACATACTTTACGCAAAGCTTCTTCGTCCATTCCTGAGATATCAATACCTGTATTTTCTTTAATTGCATCAATCATTGTAATTCTGCGATAAGGCGCTTTGAAGTTAATAACGGTATCGCCCACTTTCATCTCTGTTGTACCCAAGACATCTAAACAAATTTCTTCCAGCATTTGTTCGGTAAAATTCATCATCCAATGGTAGTCTTTATAGGATACATAGATTTCCATAACGGTAAATTCCGGATTATGCGTGCGGTCCATTCCTTCGTTGCGGAAGTTGCGCGAAAATTCGTAAATGCCTTCAAATCCTCCTACAATCAACCGTTTTAGATATAATTCATTGGCAATGCGAAGGTAAAGAGGAATATCAAGCGCGTTGTGATGGGTGATGAAAGGACGGGCAGAAGCTCCTCCCGGAATACTCTGCAATATAGGTGTATCCACTTCAATGTAACCACGCTGATTGAAAAAATTGCGCATGGAATTGAAAATTTGCGTCCTTTTAATAAAAATATCCTTGATTCCTTCATTGACTATCAAATCAACGTATCGCTGTCTATAACGCAATTCCGGATCTTTGAATTCATCGTAAGCTACGCCTTCCTTGTATTTTACGATAGGTAGTGGGCGCAATGATTTGGATAGGACAGTCATTTCTTCTACATGAACCGATATTTCACCCATCTGGGTACGAAAAACATAACCTTTAATTCCTAGGTGATCGCCGATGTCGAGGAGTTTTTTGAAAACAGTAGTATATAAATCTTTGTTTTCGCCGGGGCAGAGGTCATCGCGGCTGATGTATAGTTGGATTCTTCCTGTAGAATCTTGTAATTCGGCAAAAGAAGCTTTTCCCATAATACGGCGACTCATAATACGTCCGGCAATAGAAACTTCGTTCCGGGGAGCATTGTCTTTAAATGTTTCTTTTATTTCCTTTGCGTATGCTGTAACAATGTATTCTTGAGCCGGATAAGGTTCTATTCCCAGATTGCGCAGTTCTTCCAAGCTTTTACGGCGAAATATTTCTTGTTCGCTTAATTCGAGTGTAAACATCTATCTTTAAATTTTGAGGAATTGAATTGCAAAGGTACTACTTTATTAGTAAATATTAAAATATTGTGCTTCTTTGACATCATTAAAAAATTAATACTTTGACAATAAATGTTTTTAGTTTTTCAATTAACAATAAAGGATGGAAAACTTATTGATACTTTAACAAAAAAATCAATAAACATTCCCCAACGGGGAAATTTTTCCGTATTTAAGCCAGAATAAAATAGTCTCGACTTATTGTTCTTTCTTATATTCACAAAAAACAAAGGCGCCAAGGCTAAAGGGTGTAACAAGTATATCTACTCGTCTACAGCTTCACGTTTAAAAAATCCACATTCAACAACATCATTGTAAATACCCGAAGGCAAAAAAAAGCGGACGTCTTTTCCTTGTTCAATGGCTTTCCTGACAAAAGAAGAAGATGCTTCGATTTTAGGTGCGTTTTTGCACAAAGTTACGTTCGAATGATTAAAATATATCCTGTCTGATCCTCTGCGTGGATAAATAAGTATTTTGAAGTTTTTCAGTATTAATTGATAGTCTTTCCAACGGTGAAAAGTATCCCAATTGTCGGATCCAATAATTAACACAAATTCGTCCTGAGGATATAGCATCCGCAATTTTTGAAGCGTATTGATCGTATAAGTAGGCTGTGGTATTTCCCATTCAAGCGTATTGATTTTAAATTTTTCATAACCTTGAATGGTTTTTTCCAATAAAGCCATTCGGAAGTGTTGATCCAACAAGTCCGCTTTTTTCTTTAAAGGATTTTGCGGCGTGATAAGGAACCAAACTTCGTCATACTCTTCGTATTCTACAATGTAATTGGCAATAGCTAAATGGCCAATGTGTACCGGATTAAAAGATCCGGGAAAAATACCTATTTTCATAATATTTTTAAAAATTTAGTTATAGTGTGTATTGTTTCGTTTTTTGCTTTTTCTAAATCGTCATTAATAATCACTTGATCGTACGAAGCAGCTAAACTAAGTTCGTAAGCGGCTTTTGATATCCGATCTTTAATTACTTCCGGAGAATCGACGCCCCGCTTTTCGAGCCGAGCCTGCAATTCTTCGATGGAAGGCGGTTGAATAAAAATCAAAAGGGCGTCATGGTCGTATTGCTTTTTGAGGTTTAATCCTCCTGCTACATCCACATCCAGAATTATATTTTTCCCTTTTTCCAATTTTTCTTCTATTTCCGATTTCAAAGTACCGTAAAAACGGTCGGGATAAACTTCTTCATATTCGATAAAATGTCCTTTTTTTATCCTTTCTTTGAATTCTTCCGGGTGGAGGAAATAATATTCAACCCCTTGTTTTTCATTACCACGGGGCGGTCGACTTGTTGCGGAGACAGAAAATTCCAAAGGGAATCCTTCAGCCAATATATGATTAATAATGGTTGATTTACCCGACCCTGAAGGTGCAGAAAGTATGATTAATTTTCCTCTCACAGTATTCTATAAAACATTTAGTATTTGTTCTTTAATTTGCTCGAGTTCGTCTTTCATTTGGACTACTACTTTTTGCATTTCCGCCTGATAAGATTTTGATCCAAGCGTATTTATTTCGCGACCAATTTCCTGGACAATGAAACCCAATTTTCTTCCTTGCTTTTTTTCTTTATCCATTGTTTCGATAAAGTATTGCAAGTGATTGTCAAGCCTCGTTTTTTCTTCGTTGATATCTAGTTTTTCAATGTAATAAATCATTTCCTGTTCGAAACGGTTTTCGTCGTAATTGTTTATTTCCAATTTTTTAATTGCCTCTTGTATTTTTGTTTTAATATGAAGAATCCGTTCCTGTTCATATTTTTCAATTTCTGTTAAAAGAACTCTAATAATATTGATTTTGCTTGCAAATATTTTTTCAAGCATAAGGCCTTCTTGTTCCCTAAATTCATTGAACGCTTTCAATGCTTGGAATATCGCCTCTTTTACAACTTTCCATTCGTTTTCATCCCATTCGGATACGTCGGTTTTTATTGTTTCGGGTAAGCGCAACAAGACGGAAAACCAATCGGAAGGGATTGTAATATTTAAATTAACAGCTATCTCTTTGATTTGTTCATAATAACTTTCAATAACTGCTTGATTAATTCGCGAAGGATTTGCAGCGCCTGCATACTCAATAGTCAGATAAAAATCAACTTTTCCTCGTTCAACCGCTTGCGATAAAATATTCCGGATTTCCAATTCTTTTTCTCGGTAAATATTCGGAATTCTCGTATTTATATCCATCTGTTTACTATTGAGGGATTTTATTTCTATGCTAATTTTTTTACAGGGAAGTTCGGCAATCACTTTCCCAAAACCTGTCATTGATTGAATCATTATGCAAATTATTTCTGCAAAAATAGCTTTTTTTATCTAATAAAACGGTAACTTTGTTAACTTTAAATTTTTATTTTTCTAGTGGCCTATATTTTTCAAATAGAAACTTCGACCCGAGCGTGCTCTGTAGCTCTCTCGCGAGGCGATCAAATTGTTTTTGATCGATTTAATTTAGTTGGTAATTCCCATGTTGCCAATTTGGGTATTTTTACTTCGGAAATGATGGAATACGTTAAAAAAAACGGATGGTCGATCGATGCAGTCGCTGTGAGTGCGGGACCGGGTTCTTATACAGGGCTAAGAATAGGAATTTCTTTAGCAAAAGGGCTTTGTTATGGATTGGGAATCCCTTTGATAGCTATTTCCAGCCTAAAGATTATCTGCCAAACGATGCTTGCTACGCACAATTATTCTGCCGACGCGCTTTACTTTTGTCCAATGATAGACGCCCGGAGGATGGAAGTATATGCCGCTGTTTACAACCAGAATTTAGAGCTGGTACGAGAGGTCAATGCCGATATTGTCGATGAAAATACTTACTCGGAGTACCTTTCTCAGGGAAAAACTTTGTTTTTCGGAGACGGTTCGGACAAATGCAAATCCGTTATCCATTCTCCGAATGCCATATTTATTGCGAATATACATCCCTCGGCAACAGCGATGGCAACTTTAGCGGAAAAAGCTTTCCTTAGAAAGGAATTTGTAGATGTAGCTTATTTCGAACCCTTTTATTTGAAAGAATTTCAGGCAACAGTACCTAAGAATAAAACCTTATCTTTATAACCAGCCGTTTACACGATACCAATTGACGCTTTCGCGAATGCCTTGCGCCAGTTTGTAACTTGCTCGGAAACCCAGGTCCTGCTCCAAAGATACGACGTCGCAAGTCCAATCGCGTTGTTTCATGATCTTGTATTTATCTCGATTAAGCGTAGAAGGTTTTCGGCTCAATTTAGAAAACGCTTCAGCCATTATAGATACAATTTTCAGGATAAAAAGAGGAATACGTATCCGTATTACTCTTTTTTTTCCCAATATTTCCCTTGCCATCTGTGTATATTCTTTACCGGAATATACACCGCCGTCGGCAACGGAGTACGTTTTCCGGACAACTGGATTTTGCAAAGCAAGGAAAGCAGCTTTTGCCAAATCTTTTACATAGATGAATGTGAGTTTTTGGGCTTTGAATCCGGCAACCACATCCCATCCGTTTTTGATTGTTTTAAGTAGGAGATAGTAATCTTTATCGCGCGGACCGTATACTCCTGTCGGACGAAGGATAATAAAAGGAAAACCGGTTTGTGTTTTCAGAAACTGTTCCGCCTTTAATTTACTTCTTCCATAATCAGTTTCAGGATAACAAGCGCTGAGGCTACTCATTAACAAAAACTTTTCGGGAACTGCCCCGATTTCTTGTAGCGCTTCGACGAAATTACGGGTAAATAGATAATTAATTTTTTCAAAATCACTCAAATACAAGCATTTAGTTACTCCTGCGTTATGAATAATATAATCCCATTGGCCGTATTGAACTATTTGCTTCCGAATTTGATCTTTCAACTTTTCCTTATCTGAAAAGTTCAAGTCAATAAAAGCAATACGTTTGTCGCAAAGATATTTCCGGTCGCTTGTCGAACGAATTCCCGCCCAAACCTGATAATTGTTGCTCAGTGCTTCTTCTACCAGAAAACTCCCGATAAAACCGCTTGCACCTGTGATCAAAATTTTTTTCATTACCGGCAAGTATTCAAGCACGCATGGAGTGTAATCCGGCGTCTTTTGTATTTATCAACTTTGGTAATCCCGTATCCATTCTTGAATTGCGGCAGGGTCTTGAAACGTTTCCCATCCAATTATAGCAATTACGAAAATAAGATAAATAATAAACAAAACAGAAAGAACCAAGCCGATAATTGCGCAAATTTTTCCCGCAGTTGCATTTTTATACGAACTTTCCGTATAATTAGCCGGTTCTGCTTTGTACTTTTTAGATGCAGATCCGGATAGCACAAGCGCTATAATGGAACAAACTAAAGTCGGAATACCATAACACCAACACATCGCAATAGAAATTATCCCTAATACCAAAATAGCCGTTGAATAAGGAAGGGAAATCTGAGGTCCGTAATAATTGTTTTCCATAACTTAAAATAATTTATGAGTGAATATTTTGTAAATATAAAAAATGACAATGATAATTACGCAAAAAATAAATAATCCTTTAACAATCGCCGCTCCTTCCTTAAAATCGAATTTGATATGCAAACCCGTAAAAATGAAGCAGAAAATAATCGGAATCGTTGCCGGATACAATCGAAAGCTTTGTAGCACATCTCCTTCTAAAAGAGCAATAATACTACGCTGAAACCCGCAACCGGGGCAATCTAAATAGAAAAAATGTTTACTAGGGCAAGTAAGCATATGTTCTTTTAGCCATTCGATAAGCGCATGCATAATTCACTCTTATTTGTGTTCGAAATGCAAAGGTAAAAATAAATTTTAAAGATACACTTCTTCCGATGCAATACTTTCATTATGATACCGGTCATAGCTTGTAATCACATAATAATAACCGGACGGATTTTTTATAGGCAACGAGGTTGTTTCCAGCCTGGTTGCTATTATGTTTTTAGGATTAGATATATCTACCGGCGTAAAAGGAGAGCAATAAACATTATAAAACACTTTTTCGTTATTGCTGTTTTTCAATTCCTGCCATTGTAGTTGAACTGTATTTCCGGTTTTCTTTATCTCCGGATCGGCCGGAGGTGTAGGAGGCGTATCTTTTAGCCATTTCAAAGGATACAAAAGAGCTGGATTTGTGTAATAATTCCGGATAAGCTCGTCCAAAATTCCTTTCTTGTTTTCTGTTAAAAAAAGCGTTCGGAAAAAAGCGTTTCCTTGGGCGTTGTTCGCCCGCGAGAATTGGATTTGCCGGGTTATCCATTCGGGCGGCCAATTACCTTCGTTTTCATCCAACTTAAATATTCCTAAGCCGGGAACAATAAAACGTCCTGAACTATAATCCATCCATTCATTAAGGGAAGGCAGGAACAGGTCGTTGGTAAAATACATCATAGGAACAATAAAATCATGCTTACCTTTCTTCAACCAATCGGCAGGGTCTTGATAGGCGTCGTCATAAGCTTTCAAATAAGACCGGGCAACCGAAGGCAAATTCGAATAAACCCCAACGACAGAGCTGCTTACTTGCACCCAAGGCTTTATCGCTTTGATAGCATCATATACGGCATAAACAAAGGTATTGATATTTTCGCGCCTCCAGGTACGAGTGTTTTGTCCGTTGCTATATTTTCTAAAAGTTGGAAAATCATCAAAATCTTCTCCTGCATCCGGATAACGTATCCGATCGAAATGGAATCCATCAATATCATAATTGGATACTAATTCCGTGATTAACGAAAGAAGGTATTGATTGGTTTGAGGCTCGCCCGGATCAAAATAATATTCTCCATTTTTATTTTTTGATTTACAAGATTTTACAATGTCGGTATGATTACAAATAGTTGGAGACTTATGATCGCGTCCTAAATTATAAGGAGTAAACCATGCATGGAGTTCCAATCCCCGTTTATGACATTCTTCAACAGCAAACGAAAGGGGATCGTATTGGGGAGAAAAAGCAATGTTCCTGTTGACAGGCTCGTAACGGGAATTATAAATCACATCTCCTCGTAAACGTACTTGAAAAAAAACCGTATTGAAATTAGCTTTTTTTAGCTTATCAAAAATAACGATCAATTCTTTTTGTTGAGCTTCGGCATTTTTGATTGTTTGTTTTGGCCAATCCAAAGAAAAAACAGTGGCTACCCAGGCCGCCCGGACTTCCTGTTTCGGTTGGGCGATAAGCACAGTATGGCATATTAGAAATAAATTAAAAAAAAGAATATGTCTCATTTTGAAAAAATTACAATATGAAAATATAAAATAAATATTTGCGGACAAAGTATAGAAAAAATCGTATCAATGGATTCCATTTTTTCGTATACACTGAGCCTGTAATTGCTGCAGGCGCTCCGATTTTCGAAGATGATAATATAATCCTTCGCTAAGAATTAGCTATTATCAACAGAAACGAATGCAAAAGTAGGGATTGTTGGTAGACCCGTCAAAAATATTTATTAACAATAACTGTTGAAAACAGGAAAGTTTATTAACAATACTAACATAAACAAGGGATTGGTTTTGTATAAATTAAAATTATATCTATTTTATTTTTAAGCATTTATTTTTTTTTGAAAAACACTCCTGAAAAAAATAATGCCTGTTCATAAATTTTGAATTTTCTTTAGCATTGCCAATTGTACTTCATATGGGGATAATTTTGTGTATTGAATTTGCATAAAAAAATTACCCCTGAAAATGTGCAATTTTCAGGGGTAATTTTAAAAACTTATAAAAACGTCTATTTTTTGTCGTTTTCGTCTTCCATTTTTTCCCGCAACTCGGCTAATTCGGAAATATCGCCTAAAGTAGTTTTTTCCATAACCGGTTGTTGAGAAATCTCTTCTTCTTTTTTCTCTTTCGATTTTTTCGATTTCTTTTCTGCTTTCTTTTCTACCGTAGCCGCCGCGACTTCTTTTTTCGTTTCAACCCGTTGCTCATCTTCAAAAATACGGCTGTGAGAAAGAATAATCCGTTTCGAATCTTTGTTAAATTCGATTACTTTGAAGTTCAATTTCTCATCCAACTGAGCAGAAGATCCGTCTTCTTTGATCAAATGTTTTGGAGTTGCAAATCCTTCTACACCATAAGGAAGGGAAATAACGGCGCCTTTGTCCAGCAGTTCGATAATGGTTCCTTCGTGAATAGAACCTACCGTAAACAAAGTTTCGAAAACATCCCATGGGTTTTCCTCCAATTGTTTGTGTCCCAAACTCAAACGTCGATTTTCCTTGTCAATTTCCAATACTTGTACTTCAATATCGGAACCAATGGAAGTGAATTCGCTCGGATGTTTGATCTTTTTTGTCCAAGAAAGGTCGGAAATATGGACCAATCCTTCCACGCCTTCTTCGATCTCAACAAATACGCCAAAATTAGTGAAATTGCGAACCTTGGCGGTATGCTTGCTTCCAATGGCATATTTGGTTTCGACGTCTTCCCATGGGTCGGATTTCAATTGTTTAATACCCAACGACATTTTCCTTTCATCACGATCTAAAGTCAAAATAACGGCTTCGACGTCGTCGCCTACTTTCATGAAATCTTGAGCGCTTCTTAAATGTTGCGTCCAACTCATTTCAGACACATGTATAAGTCCTTCAACGCCCGGCGCTATTTCAATGAATGCGCCGTAATCTGCCATTACGACTACTTTCCCTTTTACGATATCGCCCACTTTCAGGTTTTCGTCCAAAGCATCCCACGGATGAGGCGTTAATTGTTTCAAACCTAAAGCAATTCTTTTTTTATCGTCATCGAAATCCAAAATAACGACATTGATTTTTTCATCTAATTTCACCACCTCTTCCGGATGGCTAACACGTCCCCAACTCAAATCGGTAATATGAATTAATCCGTCTACGCCTCCCAAGTCGATGAATACGCCGTAAGTGGTAATGTTCTTGACAATACCTTCCAGTACTTGTCCTTTTTCCAATTTGGCAATAATGTCTTTCTTTTGTTTTTCCAATTCGGCCTCGATAAGGGCTTTATGCGAAACGACCACATTTTTAAATTCCTGGTTGATTTTTACTACCTTGAATTCCATTGTTTTATCTACGAATATATCGTAATCGCGAATCGGTTTAACATCAATCTGCGAACCCGGCAGGAATGCTTCGATGCCGAATACGTCCACAATCATACCGCCTTTTGTGCGGCATTTTACATAACCTTTAATAATTTCGTTGTTTTCAAGAGCAGTATTTACCCTGTCCCAAGAACGAGTAGCGCGCGCTTTTTTATGGGAAAGTATTAATTGTCCTTTCTTATCTTCTTGGCTTTCAATATAAACCTCCACTTCGTCGCCCACTTTCAGGTCGGGGTTATAGCGGAATTCATTCATCGAAACTACTCCGTCGGATTTATAACCGATGTTTACTACTACTTCTCGTTTATTCATAGAAGTAACAGTTCCTATAACCACTTCGCGGTCATTGATTTTACTTAACGATTTGTTGTAAGTCTCGATCAATTGATCTTTCGTTACATCTCCGTAAGATTCGCCTTTTTCGTAAGCGTCCCAATCAAAGTTTTCTTGAGAAACCGGCGCTTTTTTGATTTTGGGTGTTGATTCCTTTTTTACGGGTTCTTCCAGCGGTTTTACCGAATCGTCTACCGAAATTTTTGCTTCTTTTTCAAGGACAGGAGTCTCCTCAACAGGCGTTGACATTTCTTGAACTCCTTCAACGTTTACTGTTTCTTCTTTGTTTAATTCTTCACTCATGTTTAAAATAAATTGTTAATTAATAAGTTAGACTTTATGATGTCATAATAAAACGGTTGCAAAGGTACGGTTTTAAATCTGATTATCAATGAAATTTAAACGACTTTTTTCGACTTATATCCAAAACTTTAAAAGCAAACTCGCTTTCGCTAAATAAATTATCCCAATGATCGTCTCTGACCATCGGGATAATTCTATAACAGTTTCGAGGCATCCGAAACATTAACTTGCAACTATTCTTTTATGTTTTCAAAATGAATTGAACTTTCCAAAAGTCGTGGTGCAAAAATTGTATCCGGACGTAAATTCACTTCTATTTTTTTTAATTTATTATAATAAAAATATATGGCACGATGTATAAACAATTCCGGTGAATTTTTAATTATCCAATCATCAACTATAATCATACTATCCGGTTCATTTTTAACAATCCATGTATTTCTATACCCTTGCGTCAATTTATCAATTTCAGAGATATAAAAGATTCGCTTGTCAGAAATATCGAAATAAAATGTTGGTTGACATTTTTCTATAACAGTTTCATAACCGGGTCCCAACAAAAAACCTTGCTTCATAGCAAATGTTTCATTTTGCTCAAGTCCTTGAGTCGGTTGCAATATGAAAGTATTAAACTGTGAATGCTCTTGTATATAATTATTTATTACATTTTCCACATCGGCTTGCAAATTTAACCGATCACGTAACTCTATTTTTTGATTACATGAACAATTCATAAGCATCACGAATAGAATCATAAAAGAAATTAAATGTTTCATAACTTATTTTCCTCCTGTAGGATATGTTATTAACCACGGAACTAATCTGGTTTTTCCTGATAATAAATCTTGTCGATTTCCAAAACCAGGGATGCGTCTAAATCCATTATCTTTAACAGACCAAAATGCTCCATGTACTTTTCCGTCATGTCCTATTGTTATAACAGGTAATCCTCCCATTGCTTTTGAATGCCCTGCATCACCCCAACCTGTTCCTGTCCAGAACGATGGCTCTGGATTACCCGAAGGATCTTGGTGGGTATGTACATTCCCGACAATTCTGAACTTTTCTCCGCTTCCATTAGAAAGGATACCGTCTTTACCTATAGAATAATTATAATCAACAATATCTACGTCATTGATTTTATTTTTATAATCCGGCATGACTAAAAATTTACCATTTTTCAAAGCATATCCGCTTTCTTCAACATTTTTCTTTGTTGCTTGCGACCACATTCGATTATAGGCTGATGTTTCATTCGAAAACATTATACTGCCATCTTTTCGATAATCTTCAATCACATTTCCTTCTTTATTTTTTACGACATCCGTTGCACCAATGTAGGTTTGTCCTTCTTTTAATTGATCTTGCGAAGTTATATTGGGGTCATATTGACGGGTTTTATCTGTATCCCAAAACCAATCCATTCCTGTCGGGTCTATTCTGTTCACCGGATTATTGGCACAATAAGCATACGGGGAAATCCAGTAATATTTCTCACACAAAGGATCAGGAGTCAAGAAACTGAGGGTGATATCGGAGTAGTAGCGTGCATGAAAATCGTACCAGTTCAGCCCGTGCATTTCGCCGTATTCCTTTCCTCCGAATTTGTAAGGCTGCCTTTCCGGTGCTTTTCCGTTGTTTGGGAAGGGTATCCCGAAGGAGTAGTAGTCTGTCGTCTGGATGATTTTGGGCATCGTCAGGCTTATTTCGGCATTTGTCAAACGGGCTTTTCCTGTCTGTGCACAGAGAGAATTCAAAGCATATAAACAGAAAAAGATAGATAAAAAATAGTATTTAAATTGCTTCTGCATAATTATCTAATAAAAATATTATTCCGTAGTGGAGTTGCAACAAGTACTTTTAGAATCAAATGTAAATTCTCCGTCTTTATAGAAGTAGTACCAATATGAGTAAGAGTCATTTTGAAATGCATCTGCATCCAAAAACCACTCTTTGGTCTTCTTATTGTATCCGCTTCTTGACTTTGAAAAAATATTGTATTTCTTTTTACCTGTCTTTTTAAATAAAGTAATATCCAATAGTTTTCCTTCAACAACAAATAAATGATTTTGATATACAAAACAGCCTAATTGTCTACCATCATAGAAAACTCTATTTCCTATAGAACCGATCAGAATTGCATTGTTATGTGGTTCTAAATTAATAACAAAAATTAAAACTTCACTATAATAATCACAGCTTTTTTCGTGAATAATAATGCTGTCGAGCATGATGATTAAGTCAGTATTTTCAATACTTAGACTGTCAGTGTAATTTTTAGGATGTTTTGCAAATACATTCATGGCAAAAAGTATGAACAGCAATAATAGGATTTCTTTTTTCATAACATACCTCCATCTTTATTTTGTAATACTTCCACTGGCATTATACGGTATATATTTCTTCTTTTGAGGAATATAAATATTAAGTAATGTCCTGGGATTTTTCTCAAGAATATATGCGGCAGTCCTTTTATCTCCAGGAGAAGGTATTTCAGTCCCTCCAGGATGACTGTGGTTATCTTCTCTAATTGTATAACCTTTGTTTGACAGATAATATCCTTGAACTGTGTTTTTCGGAAGATGTATGGTGCCAACGACATTTTTTTCAGATTTTTCAGTCCCTATTTTATCATGAGACCATTCTACGTTTGTTGTCACACCGGGATTAGACATAAATTCAAATAATTGAGTAGCATACGCGTCTCCCTTAATATTGAACATTGTTAACGTAACATCTCCCACATCTGTTTTGACATTTTTTTCTTGAACAGATGTTACAGTTCCATATTCAAACGAAATAGAATTGTAATTTTTATTACCATCCATATCGGTAGTAAATGTGCGTTGATAATTCCCATCTGCATCCTTTGCAACCATATAAAATGCATCTTGCGTTTTGTCTTTTATGTGCTTTGTTATTTCACCAAGATTATTGATTTCCCAAACATCCATTCCGAATGGGTCGGTAAATCTTACCGGATTATTCAAGCAGTACGCATACGGGGAAATCCAGTAATATTTTTCCGCCATCGGGTCCATTGTCAGGAAACTGAGGATGATATCGGAGTAGTAGCGTGCATGAAAATCGTACCAGTTCAGCCCGTGCATTTCGTCGTATTCCTTCCCGCCGAATTTGTAGGGTTGGCGTTCCGGATTGAGTGCGTCGGGATAAGGCTTGCCGAAAGGATAATAATCCGTTTTCTGAATAACCGTATAGTTGCTGCCGTTGACCGACGTTACTACCCTGTTGTTGCCCAGATGGTCTTTCAGATAGTAGTTGTAAACCGGCGTACTTCCGCTTTTTGTTACGTAACCTTCCGGATTCAGGATGTATTTCAGATTGCCGTTTTCGTAAATAATATTTCCGCAATAATCGGTTACGGTTTTATCGACAACCGTTGCGTATATGGCAGCAGCCGGAGCCGAAGCGGCGGAAGATGATGATGAAGCGGACGAAGAAGCAGGAGATGAGGTAGGTATGGCTGCATCAAGCGCCGACGGCAAGACGTCTTTCGCCGAAGCTATACCGACAACCATCCTGTTTTCCACTGTGATATGTTCCGTTTTTCTTTTCACTCCCAAAGCATCATAACTGTTTTGAATCGTATGGCCTACGCCAAACTTTATTTTATCCGGTAAATTTAATACATTGTATCGGATTTCGGGAATTTTAAACCTCGAATATGCCGTCATACTGCCGTTTTTATTGTATGTATTCAGGGTAGCCGCAGTGAAAACGCCCGGCTGGGTACCGGTAGCTTTCAACTGATTGCCTGTATAATGTAAATATAATTGTTCGGTCGTATAGGTTGTGCTTCCCGGCGAAACCGGAGCGTTACGTTTCAACTCAATTATATTGCCCTGTTTGTCGTAGACCAATTCCTCATTAAAAAAACTGCTTTTGGTAGAATTTTCAAAATACTGCGCTTTAGTCAAGCGGTTTAATCCGTCGTAAGTATAAACATACCCACGCATAAAAAATTCTCTTTCTGAAATTGTCCACTGTGAATACGTTGTCGAAATATTACCGTTATAGGCCGTTACATTGCCTGCATACGATTCGTGATAATACAGTTTTTCGTTGAAATGGGCGGAATTAATCGTTTTTAGCCAGCTACGAATATTGTAAGTGTAAGCGATTGTTTCTTTTCCTCCATGCAGTTTCTTTTCATTTACCCTGCCGAAATTATCATACGACAGGGTAGATAACGTAATCTCTGCATTATTGTCCAATTTATACTTGGTTGTGGTTAGCCGGTCGGCGTGATCGTAGGCATAAGTATAGACTTCCGTAATCGCAGGTTTACCGGTAGCCGTATGCACTTTTTGCGTTTTTTTCGGTTTACCGGTAAAAGAGTAAGCAACATATTCCGCTTCGCTCCCGCCCTGTAGATTCGTCGATTTTTGCTGCACCACCCTGCCTTTAGCGTTGTAATAAAAGGCGGTAACGATTTCTTTTGAGGTATCGTCCAACATCTTGACACGGGTTCCTACCAGCAAACCTTTCGACCAAGTGAGCGGAAAGCTGCTGTTGGCATATCTTGTGTCGTAACCCGAAAGAGTGGCATAAGATACTTTCCCTTTGGTGGCGGCGTCCAGTGTATTCAGAAAGTTATCCGAATTATCGTAGTAGTTGGCTTGCAACACCATACTGCCGGACACTCCCGATAAGGTATTCCACGTATAGCCGTAAGCTCCTGCCGTGGAAACCCCTTCTGTAGCGAACGTGTTTTGAAATTGACTAACCAAATTTGCTTGTGTTTTTCGACTTTTTTTCCAAACGCCGGTAAGGATTATCCTGTTCGAGGCATCGTATTTAATGAAAACCCAGCTGCTGTCCGATCGTTGTTCGCCGTCCTGATAAAAAATCAAGCGGTCGGCCTTATCATAAACATAAAATACGGGATCGGCTCCAGGCAGTTTTTTTTCCGTACAACGTTTCCGGTGATCGTATTTGTAAATGTAGGCGTAATTTTTCAATGCCGTGTTAGCGGAGGGATTGTAAGTCGTTTGCGCCAAAGTGAGCAGGGAATCCGATGCCGCAGGCGGCAATACAAAGCGTAAATTACCCCTGTCGTCATATACCAGGTAAGTATTGTGAGGGATTGTTTTGTTCATCTGTCTTTGCAGGACTACTCGATTCCATTTGTCCGTAAATTCGTAAGATATATTACCGTCTTCATCCGTCGTTTTTGTTACCGTTAAACTGCCGTTAGCGTAGTAACCTTTGCTTACCAGGTTGTCGCCGGAAACATAGAAATAACCGCAGGGATAAGAAGCGTTATTTACCAGGTAATCCGTCGCGACGGGATGACCGCTTCCCGTTCTCCACGCCTGTCCGGGTCCATACTGTTTTCTAATCCGGTTCAGAGGCGAGGCTTCATAAAGTATTTCGGAATAAGCAAATGCGTCATTGCCGTATTGACTTTTTGCATCATTGGGAATGATGCCGCCATAGTAATTTCCTGTATTGCTTGTCCTGTATAACGGTAACCATGTTTTCGATTCGCGACCCCAATAGTCATATTCCTGTACGGTTATCAAGTCCTGGTTATTGTTGGCCGGTCCCACATTCTGTTGTACGGTTTGCACCGGGCGTCCCAAGCCGTCGAAATAATGGACGGTTTTCAAAGCGCTTGTTTCCGTATTGTCCAGATAGACGCTTGTCTTGATGTAATTTTTGTCAACCGATTGAGCAATTAAATCAAGAATTGCAATCAGCGACAATATGATTATATATACCTGTTTTTTCATGACTGTTCTTTTTATTGGTCTTTATAATGATATTCGTTCATCTCAATAGTTTTATCGTTTTCATTCTTCACGGCTTGCAGGCGGCCGAAAGCGTCGTAGAAATAACTTGTTTTTACGCCGCGCGGATCTCTCATGGTTTGCATACCGACCAAAGGGATGTAGGTATAGGTTGTAACCCGTGCGGCAGTCAATGTCATCCGAAGATTATTGACAGACGTCAAGTCGGCGCCGGAAAAAGTAGCGGCGTTTGCTATCCTGTCTATCAAGGTTTGTCCCAAAACAGCTTCGACCTGGTCGTAGGTAACGTCTTCTATCTTGGCCACCGGATATTGTTTCCGGTATCCCCAAAGATAAACTACCTTATAGGCGTCTTTTTTGTTGATATATATAGGGTTACCATCTGCATAACTGCATGTAGCCTTGGAAACATAGCCCGAATGTAATGCATAACTTGTAGAGTCGGTCGTGCTGTTGGGGAGTATGCCTTTTTTGCTTTTGTTGGAAAACTTGAAACTGCCGAGAGCGACCGGTTCTTTTATATCCAAATTCAGGTTTTCAATCAAATTCCCGTAATCGTCGTATTTGTTGACAACTCCCGATGTAATAAGCACATCGTTCCCTTTTTCTATTCCTTTTACAATTTCTATCGGAACGTTCACGATATTTTTATTTACTAATTTCGCCGGATAATTTTCGCCGGTATATTTATAATCCGTCGGATAAGTGAAATAAGTCACATCGTATTCGTTATCTTTCATTTTTTGACTGACAGAATATAAGGAGAGATTCGAAGGATTATAGGTATAAGTTGTAGTATTAACGATTGAATCACTACCGGCAAACAATTTTTCCGTGCGTCCGGTTAATTCTATCCAGTATTTTGTCGAACGATATAAGTATAGCAACATTCTACCTGTAGGGCAAGCATCTGCATATAAATTGTGAGGGAAATAACTCATTGTGACGCAAGGTCCATTAGGCCCCTCATAAATATCTTCTGCCACGGCATTAATCAGGAAAGATTCCTTATCCAGTATCTGATACGTATTATTGATTTCTTTTATCAATTTACCGGATATATCGTAAACCGATTCTTTCAGAAGGTTACCATTTCGAGGATCTTCCAAAGGACGAAAAAAATCGGAGAACGGAGTGTGTTTTTTGTTCCAATACTCATAGACTATTTTACCGTTCTTTTCTATGCTCATACTATTACCTTTTGTATGAACCTCCACCCTGCCATATCCCATTTTGTTTTCATAAGCAGGGACCATATTGTCCGAACCCTGCAGCCAATAGGTAAAAGTTTTCGCCCTAGAAGGAGATTGATAACCACCTTGAGGATTTCTGTACATTTCCGAATCTTGAAGAATTGCCGATTTTAGTTGTGCATATTTTATCGGCGACATTAAAACCCCTGACGTACTTCCGTTTTCATTATTGTATCTATATTCCGTAACTGTACGATCCTGTTTTATTTTTTTTATCCTTACTCCGGCTCCTTTGTATTTTGTACTATTCGAAGGGGTTCGAGTTGTTGAAACTCTCATATGGACATAAGTTTCGCCCCTAAAGTCTGGATCGTTTATAGGATCGGTTTGCGGCACAGAATGAAAAGCTTCAATACGGTACTCGCCGGCGGGAAGATTTATTGTTTCAGTCAGTTCAATGTTGTTGTTTTCGTCCTTCGCATCCATTTCCGATAGTTTCCATTGGGTGTGGAGCGTGTAATTTCCGTTAGATTCCGTTGTATTTGGATAGACAAACAGGCTTGCTGTCGCATCTAACATATCTTTCCATGACTTTACGAAAGATTTCTTGAAATGAACCTTAATAGTTACGTCTGTATCCTGATAGATCCAGAATTCTTTAGGAATATGCCTTTCTTCCGGCCAAGAACCGTTCACATCCGAATAATAAATAGCTCCAAGAGTTTCTGTATCGGGAACACCCGTATCGGAAACACCCAGATCGGTATATTCATAATTGGTAAATTCATGGGGTTCGAAAGAGAATGAGGTAGTTGCTCCGGTAGGATAAGTAATACCTGACAACATACCCGAGGAAACAGTATTTGGATTAAACTTCCTGTTTGCCCATGCCATATTTATCAAATCGGAAGGATGTGCATTTGTACTATTTTCTTCAATGGTTGTTGGGTTAGGAATTAAGATATGCCCTATTGCACGATCGTTAAAGTGTCCGGTTTCCGGATATTTGCTTTCATTTTCCTGTCCGTTATAAAAGCCCCAGTAATCAACAGCCGCAGAGCTTTTGGCAGGCGGCGTACCGGAATAATTAAATTGATAGGGCGGTAACTTCTTTGTTTGTCCTTGCTCGTTAACTACTTCTTCCTGAATGGAAGTTAATTTCAGGCGTTTATAAATCACGTCATCATTATAGTATTGATTGTATTGGGGTAAATGGTTTGGAAAATATGTGTCATAAATCGTATTACCGCCGGTTGTATTTTGTCCAAAATATTCGTAATTGAAACGAATGGTTTTTATCAACGTTTCCGAATTGTCGCTTTCCTTACGATAAATATTGATGCTTTCCAACTTTTGGGATCTCCCCTCATATCAATCCTGCTTCCTACATTGAAACGAACAACCACATTATCCGCTTTAATTTCATGCAAGTACGAATTATATATGGTTGGCGCGGAAGTAATGTTTGTTTCTACACAACTGGAACATTTCCCCCTATGGCCGTTATATATTTTTTGCGACACTGTAGCTAGATTCTTGATTCCATCGTATTTTTTATAACTTAATGTAATAGTACTGCCTGAAGGTGAAGTAAGCCCTGTCAGATAATGAGCGACCGCTGCCGGTGCGTAATTATTATAACTTGTAGAATTGACCTCAGTTTCAGTGAAATAGTATTTAACGCCATTAGCGTCTGTTATATTACTAATATAAGCGCTACACCCAAAACAACTGACGCCACCGGATATTTTTACTTTTTCATCTTTACCCACGACAATAAACCTGTTTTGCAAGCGATGATAAACAAATTTAAAGCTTTTATTTGCAAAGTTGGCTCTAAACAATTGCGACTCACCTCCTTGTCTTTTAACAAGCACTTCTGATAATCCCCGGGGAATATCGTAATCCCGGTTTTCACAGTCAAATAAATTATAACCGTAACTACTGGGCATTCCGCCGTGATTTCCAGCTAGATAATAAGTTTGGTCAATATCGGGGTTATATCCGACAGAATAGTTATATTTTGAATATAGAGATTTCCAATCTTCATCGGTAACATCAGGTTTCAGATAAATGGAGGTCCTTTGTGTGGAAACAACCCCTCCCGCATTCAATATCCAATTCAATCCTACCCAGGTAGCTTCCTGGTCTACTTTGATTGCAACTGCATGATAATCCAATGTGATAGGCAGTTCTATATCGCCCGACCTGACGGTATAAATCGGAATGGAAATTTTGGGAACTCCGGTGTAAATATCAACAGGGATTTCGCCCAGCCGCTCAAATGCAGCCACTTCCGGCGATTTGATGCCCAAGCGTTGAATGGATTCTTGCTGCGAATGAAGCAAAGCAACAAATCCGAATAGACAGGCAATAGTAATTAAGAGCTTTTTCATATGTAAATAAGTTAACGAGTAAACAAGTTGACGAGTAAACGAATACGCATTTTCATGCTCTTGGGCGTTTGCTAAACATGAATGTTTCATACTGTGTAATTTTTTATTAGTAAACCTTTTCATCGTTTCATGATTATTTCACTGATTAATTTTTCATCCAACCAGATATCCAGGATATAATTGCCAACCGGCAGGTTCCATGTATCGACTTGAAAACTATGCATCCCTTCAGGATATGCACCCAAATTTTGATCTAAAACGATCAAGCCCATTGTGTTGCGCAATTGAAGGAGAACACCCTGAGCGTTTTTCGGCAGGTATATCTCCACATTCAGGTTGACGTTCTTTACCGGGTTGGGATACAAATCGTAGTTCAATCCTGCCCACGGATCCGTAACATTATTTTCTTCATTGGCTAACAGTGCGAGATTATCCGCATCCTCCTCCAAGTAATAATGTTCTTGCGGAGGGTAGAAGAAAGCCGTTGCCAAAAATTCGTAATCCGCTGTGCCGGAATATTGTTCCCAACTCCGGACAGTTTCGAATACCGGATAGCGGTAGCCTTTTTCGTACCAGCGGAAGGTTTCTACAACAAAAACCACCGAATCATTTTGAATGCGGAAACGGATACTGTCGGAAGACAGATTCAGCGGATGCTCCATTTTTTCGTAATAATTATCGCCAATCGGCCGGGTATCTTCTGCGATGTATTTCAGTGTGCGGGTACGCAATACCTGTTTGAGCGTATCCTTACTGGGAAGAATCATCATGCCGTAGGAATCCGCTACGGTTTCAAGACTTCCCATCGCGTCCAACTCCAAGCGGTTGCCGTATTTGCCGTGCGCATAATAGTAACTGTAGGTTGTATCGCCGTAATGGAACGGAAATTTCAGAAGCAGTTCCGGTTGTACATTACGCAGTTTTGTCGTTTGATTCTCAAATCCCCACAACAGCAAAGAATCGTTTTGTAGGGCATAATGATAAGCGGTTAAATGTTCCGTTCCGATAATAACCGTGTCATTATAAGCAGAATAAACCAATTCATATTCGTCATTGACAACATTGAGCCGGCTGAAATCCCAGAGGACGTTTGCTCCTGTCCGTCCAGGTTCCTTATATTCTACTTGTTGTTTAACGATTACATCTTCCGGCCTGAACATATTTAATCCTGATTGCAAGCCGTACTGAGCCGGCACAAAAGCCGGAAAGCTCAATAATAATAATAGAAATATAACATTTGTCTTTTTCATAAGTAATTCATTTTTAAAATTTTAAACAATTTTACTTGTCCCTGATCATTCTTAATACGCACATAAAAAAAACGCGGACAAAACGCTCATTGGCTTTATGAGGTTCTCGACTACCTTACCTTGACTCTCAAAACTTAAGGGATAAGGTCCCGACCGAAAATGAGAGCGCGTCACTTTATTCGGATGTCTTTTCTAAACGGTCGAAATTTCATAAAAACGGATAAACTAAACGATTTTTTCAATTAAAATACACGTATTTTTGCGCTATTTTTTAGGCCATTTTTTATATTTAATCGCAGATATAAAATAATTTTTTTGAATATTCAAAAAAATTACAAATTATTTTTACCTAAATTTATTGTCAAATGAATATAAAGGAATTGGTAATTTTAAGCAGTTGAAAACTTTTTCTCATACTTCTTGCGAATTCATATCAGAAAAAAGTAATATCTTTGCACTCGAAATTTTTGGTGATGCTGTTCCCTTTCGGGAAAAGCATTGAAAAGGGAATCAGGTGAAAATCCTGAACAGACCCGCTGCTGTAAGCTCTACTTCAATTACGAATTGAGAAATAAGCGAAACAAGACTTAAGCCACTGGGAAACCGGGAAGGCGTTTCGCACAAGAGTAAGTCAGAAGACCTGCCAAAATAGACAGTTTAAGGCTTTCGAGGAATGAAGCCGGCGACAAACAAAGGCAAGGTTTTTTGTCGTGTTTATCACCGTTTTTTATTGTTTGAAGGCTGTTTAATAACGATTTAAACGGCTTTTTATGTTTTTAAAAAGAATATTATTTACAGGCGTATGTCTTTTTGTGGCAGTAATAGCTTTTGCACAAAGCAAGTTGGACAGTACGCAAATTTTGAACGAAGTGGTTGTTCTGGGCGACCGCTATCGTGAAGTTATCCCTTCGCAACGGCTTTCCGGCGAAAAATTGGAAGCGTTGAGCAGTTTTTCCGTTGCCGACGCCATACGTTATTTTTCGGGCGTGCAAATCAAGGATTACGGCGGCATCGGCGGACTGAAAACGGTGGATATCCGCAGCATGGGAACTAACCATTTAGGCGTTTTCTACGACGGTATCCAGCTCGGTAATGCGCAAAACGGCACGGTCGATTTAGGCAAGTTCTCGCTGGATAATATCGAAGAAATTTCCCTCTACAACGGTCAAAAAAGCGAAATTTTCCAATCTGCCAAAGATTTCGGTTCGGCAGGAACGGTGTATCTGCGTACCCGCCGCCCGCGATTTACAGACGGCAAAAAATTCAATATCAATTCTTATTTCCGCACCGGCTCGTTCGATTTGGTGAACCCGTCTGTGCTGTGGGAACAGAAAATTACCAAAAACATGTCCTCTTCTTTCAATGCCGAATACATTTATGCTTCGGGAAAATACAAATTCCGCCATACGGTACGCAATGCCGACGGAAGTATTGCCAACGATACGGCTGCCATTCGCAAAAACGGCGATGTGCACGCCCTGCGGCTCGAAGGCGGTTTCAATGGTTTTACCGGCAGCGATGGCAAGTGGCATATCAAAAGCTATTTCTATGATTCGGAAAAAGGGCTTCCGGGTGCTATCGTGAGCAATGTATGGAAAAACTCGCAGCGGCAATGGGATAGAAACACTTTTGTGCAGGGCAGTTTTCAAAAGCGACTGTTTAAGGACTATGAATTTTTGACAAATATCAAATATTCAAACGATTATATGCGCTATCAAAATCCCGATACCACATTAATGTTACTTGATAATAGATTTTTGCAACAGGAATTTTATATTTCTACGGCAAATAAATACAGCATTTTGCCGAATTGGGATTTGGATTTGTCGGTCGATTATATTTGGAACACGCTTGATGCCAACTTGGTAGATTTCCCTTATCCTACGCGAAATACCGTGCTCGCGGTGTTGGCAACGGCTTTTGAATGGCAACGATGGAAAGCGCAGGCAAGCGTTTTGAGCACATTTGTTTTTGAAAATGTCAGGAAACAAAACAGGGCTAAACCTGATGACAAATCGGAATACACGCCTGCGGTTTTCCTCTCGTACAAACCGCTGAAACGCGAAAACCTGAATTTCCGCGCATTCTACAAACACATTTTCCGTATGCCTACTTTCAACGATTTGTACTATACGGATATTGGGAGTATCAAACTTCGTCCCGAATATACTACACAATATAATATTGGTTTTCAGTACGAAAAACACTTCAAAAAAGGAATTGTCGGTTATTTGAACTTCCGTGCCGATGCCTATTACAATGAGGTAATTGACAAAATTGTGGCGACACCGAAAGGTGGTAGCGGAAGCGGCAGCCTGTATCGCTGGCAAATGGAAAATCTGGGTTATGTGGAAATTCGCGGCGTGGATGTTTCGGCGCAAATCGGATGGAAATTGCCTGCCAACGTTCAAATCAATACGAGTTTGAATTATACTTATCAAAAAGCGCAAAATTTTACCGAATACAAAAATGAGATTGAGAAAAAATGGTACGGCGGGCAAATTAATTATATTCCCCGGCACAGCGGCTCTGCGATTGCCAATATTGTGTGGCAGTCGTGGGATTTGAATTACAGTTTTATCTATGTAGGCGAGCGGTATCATAACTCGGCAAATATCCGCGAAAATTATGAACAGCCCTGGTACACGCACGATTTGACACTGGGGAAATCATTTCATTATAAAAACACAAAATTCAAATTATCGGCAGAGGTTAATAATATCCTCAATCAACAGTTTGAAGTAATTACCTGTTACCCAATGCCGGGGCGAAATTTTAAAATCATTTTAAAATCAGATATATGAAACATTCATGTATTTCACACACTCAAGAGCATAAAAATGAGTATTCGTTTACTCGTCAACTCGTTTGCTTGTTTACTCGTCAACTCGTTTACTTGTTTACTCGTCAACTTGTTTACTTGTTTACTCGTCAACTTGTTTACTTGTTTACTCGTCAACTTGTTTACTCGTTTACTCATTTTCGTATGAAATCAATTAGAAATTACGAATTACGAATTACGAGGATTTTGTTTTTGTGTCTTTGTGTTCTTGCGTTCGCAAGTTGCCGCGAAGATGAGGAAATTATCCCCGAAGTTGTAACGCCTGTTGAGCCTGTTGAGCCTCCTGAGCCTGTCGAACCTGTCGAACCTCCCGATACATTAGTAACGCAGCCGGAGCTAATCGGTTTTTACCTCCTCAACGAGGCAAATATGGGCAGCAACAAATCTACGCTCGACTACATGGATTTGACAACCGGCGAGTATCACCGCAACATTTTTGCGACTGCCAACCCTTCCGTACCCAAAGAGCTGGGCGATGTAGGCAACGACCTGCAAATCTACGGCGGGCGGCTTTACGCTGTAATCAATTGCTCGAACAAAATCGAGGTAATGGACAAATTCACCGCTAAGCGCATTGGGCAAATAAACATTCCCAACTGCCGCTACATTCACTTTAAGGACGGCTACGCTTATGTAACTTCCTACGCGGGACCGGTGGAAATCGATCCCGACTACGAGCAAATCGGCTATGTTGCCAAAGTGGATACGGCAACTTTGCGAGTGGTAGCACGTTGTTTGGTCGGTTTTCAACCCGATGAATTGGAAATTGCCGGCGAGAAAATCTATGTCGCCAACAGCGGCGGATATATGGTGCCGAACTACGAAAACACCGTGTCGGTCATTGACATAAACACATTTACCGAAATAAAACGCATTCCTGTGGAAATCAACCTGCACCATTTGCGGGCGGACAGGCACGGCAACCTTTGGGTTACTTCGCGCGGCGATTACTTCGATGTTCCTTCGCGGCTGTTTTGGATTGATACCCAAACGGATACTTATGTCGGCGCGTTAGATATTCCCGTTGCAGAACTTACGCTCGATGGCGATTCGCTCTACATTTTGGGTAATCAGTGGAGTTATTACGCTTACGATTGGACAATTGCTTTCGGCATCGTTGATGTGGCAAAAAAAGAGATTGTTTCCCGCAATTTCATTACCGACGGCGAAGACAAAAAAATGTCTATGCCCTACGGAATTGCGGTAAATCCGGTTACAAAAGATATTTATGTTACCGACGCCGCCAATTATGTCTATCCGGGCGCATTGTACTGTTTCGATAAAGATGGTAAAAAGAAATGGGTGGTACAGACGGGCGATATTCCGGCACATTTCGCATTGCTTTATAAATGATTAGTAATTAATGATATGAAAGAGAATATTTTAAAAAATCAAAAAATGCCGTCAAAGGAACGGCGCGGTGCAAGTCCGCAACAAGTTTTTTTATGACAAAAAATGACCTTTTAAAAACGGCTTGCCTAACAGTAATGCTGGGGCTGCTAGTCAATAACCTCAATGCCCAAAGCAATGTGCGGGTATTGAACGCAAGCGATGTCACCTGCATTGGCAGCGGAACTTGCCTGAACTGGACGGATTCCATTACAGGGAATTATACCTCTAACCCCGCTACGAATATAGGTGGCGGTTATTGGAATCAAACCTATTTTAACACTACCGGCTTCGGTATCGGCAGTTTTAAACTCTCTCACAATTCAGGACAGTCGCAGGACAGTTACTGGGGCGGTTTTACCTCCGGCTCCAATGGCGACACTCGCGACTATGGCAAACCGGATACCACAGGACACGTCGGAAGCGTAAACTGGGTGCCTAACCAATGGGGTGTAATGGCAGGCGACGGATTAACTACTCCGCCAACAGTAGTAAAAGGCGCACCTTACCTGATTGCTTATTGGGATTATTTCTCTGACGGAATAGACCCGAACAATCGCTCATTGCAGATAAAACTGAACGGCGATTCGTTGTTTAATCTTACAGAAATGTACATTTGCAATCACCCCTGGCCTTATTACGGAAATATACACGGTGATGGATTTGCACGCCCATTAGATTCTATTGGCGACTATTTCAGATTGTATATTCACGGTGTACCAAATGCTGGAAGTGAATTGGTAGATTCTTTAACATTAGAACAATATAGTACAAGTGCGCCAAATAATGTTTCACAATCACCAAACTGGCAATATTGGTCTTTCGCTCGTAAAGGATGGAATAATCTAAAATCCGTTTATTTTACAATGAAATCTACGGATAATCTCGTTATTGATGGTGTGGATTACGGACCAAATACTGCCGTATATTTTTGTTTAGATAAAGTAAAAGTAACAAAAACAGGCAGAGTGTCGTCGTCTGAACCTAATCAACAAATAATAGCAACAGCCAATAAATCCGTACAAATTACAGACTATTTTCCTGTAGAATCTTATGCCGGCGGCGAAGTTATTATATTTACTAATGGTAAGGAAGTTTTTCATACAACCGTAAAGGCAGGCGAAAAAATAAATTTATCTGAATTGCCCGAAGGAAATTATAGTTTAAAGCATGGAAACAAGGTCATTTCTATAACAAAAGTTAACAAAGAAGAAAAATAGATATGAAAGCAAATAAAATTTTTAAGTCCTTATTATTTTTTGTTGCTCTTTTGTTATGTAGCATAAGCATAAATGCACAATGCGACACTACGGACGATTTAATAACAATGCCAACAGATGACAGTTGGTTTTTAGATAATGCTACAAGTCAAAATGGTTGGGAAGGCATAAATGTTCAACCCTACGACTATGATGGCGTGCGCTATGTTAATATTAAGTATGCAACGGGAATTCTCAAATCGCCTGTTTTTCCCAATGGCTGCAAATCGTTGTCTTTTCAATGGGACGGGGCAGGTTTTCAAACTACCGAAATTGTAAATTGTTTATTAAAGATAGAATTAAAACGTGGGGAAACAACAATATGGAGCGATACGATAACTTACGATTCCAGCATAGGGGATTATACACCGTTTCAGGCATTGTATGACAATCTCAATATTCCAGGTGAAGTACAGTTAGTACTAACCGAAATAACTGATGCCACCCCAGATCAATATTACGCTGGTTTTGAGGTATGGGATTTCTGTTTCACAGATTATGCTGTGCCAGCCATCCCCGCCCACAACTTCCAGTTCAACGTCCCCAAAGACGCAACGGTATTTGTAGGCGATAAAGACCAGACAATAACCGTGGCGGGCAATTACCTGACCAAGCACTATGTTCCGTTTACTCCCAAGCCGGAAGTGCATATTGCCGAAACCGACACGAGCCGCATCTGGTATTACGATTTACCTGAGCCCAAAAATGCCGCCGGCGGATTTAACTATCGCATAACCCGCTCAGGCAAAGCGCCTCACGTCGGCTTATTCAAACCCAAAGCAGGCACAGCGGTAGAATCGGATACGCTGCTGGTATTTACCGATGTGCAACTTTCGGCACACGATGCAAAGGACATTGACCACGATGTAAACAGTTTGAACGGCAGAAATGTGGCGGATATGTTTATCAATATCAATGCGCAGGGTTATCTGACATTGCCTTTGCAGGCGGATACGGCTTTCCAACTCATTCACACCCGCAACTGGCAAGCGATAGATACCGATGTGAATAACTATTTCATTGAGCCTGATTTTCATTACACCGTAGTGGATGAAAACGGACAGCCGAGCAACACGGTTATTACCGTCAGCGATAGCGGCGTGATTCGTCCCGTCGGCGCAGGTACTGCCATTGTGCTTGTCGATTACGATGCGATGCTCTGCCGCCATACCACCAATGTAGGTGTAGCGGATGTGAAGGCCGACGGTGCATTTTTCAGTGCATCGTGGGGTGAAAATACGGCCGTGTTTGTCGTGTCTGTTGCGCAGCCCGATGCGAATATCACAACCAATATGAACCTCAACGCTTACTGGGCGCAGGACGGCACGGACAAAACCAACGGCGTTGCCATTGACGCGGAACACGATGTGCTGTATTTCGAGGCAGATAAGGGTAGTTTTCCATATACCTTTACACCCGAAGGCGCAACGCAAGTGTTGGCGGCAACACCTGTTGTGAGCGCAACAGCCACAGCGTACATCGGTTTTTCGACGGACAGCGTAACGGTGAACAATGACGGCAGTTATACGGTTAAGTTAGGCTTCGGACGCAACATTGTGAAACTCGTTTCGGCCACCGGCGCGACATATCAGGTCATTACCGCCAAACCGGTAACTTACACCGTGAGCAACGCCACGCATCCCGATGAACCGTTCCAGCCGGGCGACGAAGTTTCGGTATTGTTCAACACGCTCTACCACCCGTCCAACAAAATGTCGGGCATTTACAACATGAGCGCGGGCATTCAATATACGGGCTTCGACACCAATTTCCCATTGATTCTGGGACCGGGGCAATATACCTTCGCCAGCCGTGCACAGGAATACAAAGTAACCATTCCGGCAGATTACACCGAAAGTGAATTTACGCTGACATACGGCGTTATCAAGGTAAAAGGTTTTGGCAGTTACTACGGCGAACACCGCAATATAACGATTCAAAACGGCGTTAATCCGAATTTGAATGCCAGCGTGCGCGAAGCGTATTTCGGGGCTTTACCCGATATTCGGATTGAGGTTGACAACGGCGCCGGTATTCCCGATGCTGCAAGCAACAAGATAAGCGTTTATCCCAACCCGTTTACCGATTATATTATTGTCAATGCAACAGAAAACGGAACGGCAAAGATTTTCGATTTGTCGGGGAAAGCCGTACTGACGGAAAAACTTGTAAACGGCAATAATCGAATCGCTACTTCTGTACTGCCCAAGGGCATTTATGTACTGAAAATCGGCGGAAATACAGTGAAGATTGTGAAGTAAAACAGGGTATTCAATATTTGAGAAAAGTGCGCCCAAAATCAAGCGCACTTTTTTGTTGCCTGTCCCCCAATATGGTTATGTACAAGATTCGACAATCAATATTTTTATATTCCAATTCCGTTATCTTGTCTACTTACTGCTCTCCGGCAATATTAGGTTTCTGATATTTCTGTCAACCTGTTTTGGAATAAGACAATCCCTATCGTCACAATATCAATTTGCTGAAAATTAGATTAAAAAAATAGGCCACAGGTAAGAAATACGTCAATTTTTAGAGTAATATTCCGTATCTTTGTCATCGATTCAATTAAAAAATATAAACTTTTAAATATTTGAATTATGTACCTATTTTTTGACACTGAGACTACTGGACTTCCGAAAAATTGGAATGCACCCGTATCAGACTTGAGTAATTGGCCCAGATTAGTACAATTAGCGTACTTGATGTATGATAATTCCGGGCAGCTAATTTCGTCAGGGAACCACATCGTTAAACCCGTTGGATTTTCTATTCCAACGGTCGCATCACAGGTTCATGGCATTACTACCGAAAAGGCTGATAAAGAAGGAGAGCCACTATCGTCAGTCCTTCAGTCCTTTAATCATTTTGTGCAGCAAGCAGACTATTTAGTTGCTCACAACATGAAATTTGACGAAAAGATTGTTGGTGCAGAATTTATCCGAATTGGTATACCAAACATACTATCTGCTAAAAACAAAATATGCACAATGGAAAAAACAACAAATTTCTGTGCAATTAATGGGCCTTATGGCTACAAGTGGCCAAAACTCGCTGAACTTCATTATAAGTTATTCGGAACTGATTTTGAAGAAGCACATAATGCAGCAGCAGATATTCACGCTACAGCAAGATGTTTTTGGGAACTGAGACGAATTGGTAAACTTTAATTTTTTTATTATGGCTTGGATGATTAGAGAAGATCAACTTGACCCGAAAATCCGACGAGCTTTTTTGCAGAATTACAAAAAAGAGTGTACATTTGCGCATTTGAAACAATTAATACAAAAAAATGTCCATAGCAATTAAGGAAGTAACAGACAAAGCTTCACTCAAGAAATTTGCCGCTTTCAACATCCTTTTGTACAAAGGTAATCCTTACCATGTTCCGACGCTTACCGTAGATGAAATGATGACTCTGGATCGAAAAAAAAATCCTGCTTTCGAATTTTGCGAATCGGTTTATTACTTAGCATATAAAGACAATAAAATAGTCGGACGAATCGGGGGAATTATCAATCACCGCGCCAACGAAATTTGGAAGCAGCAATACGCTCGTTTCAGTTTTCTCGATTTCATCGACGACGAAGAGGTTTCGAAAGCCTTGTTTGATGCTGTCGAAAAATGGGCGCTCGAAAAAGGAATGAATGGCATACAAGGACCCCTAGGTTTCACCGACCTCGACCACGAAGGTTTGCTCATCTGGGGATTCGACCGGATGGGAACGATGGCTACTACTTACAATTTCCCGTACTATAAGGAACACTTAGCTAAACTAGGCTATGTAAAGGACCAGGATTGGAAAGAATTTCACATCCAAATTCCGGAAAAAATTCCGGAAAAGCACCGGCGAATCGCCGAAATTGTCATGGAAAAATACGGATTGAGAATCCAAAAATTCAAAAAAACAAAAGATATTTGGCCTTATGCAAAAAAAATATTTCTTTTGTGGAACGAAGCCTATAAACCGCTTTACGGATATTCGGAATTATCGCCCAGCCAAATTGATTATTACGTCAAAATGTACATCCCCATGTTGCGTTTGGAAATGATTACCTTGATAGTAAGGGAAGAAGACGACGCTGTGGTGGGAGTGGGAATTACGTTGCCCAGCCTCTCGAAAGCCTTACGCAAAGCCGGAGGCAAATTACTCCCTTTCGGATGGTTTTACTTGCTGAAAACCCTGCGCGGGAAAGGCGAAGTAGTCGATTTATATATCATAGGGATACTTCCCGAATACCAAAATAAAGGAATCAATGCGGCGCTTTTCTATGATTTGATACCTATTTTTAATAAAATCGGTTTCACTTATGCGGAAAGTAACCCTGAATTAGAATTGAACACAAAAGTACAATCGCAATGGCTCGATTTTGACACGAAACATGTCAGAACCCGCCGGGCGTTTATTAAGTTGTTAAAGTAAACGAGTAGACAAGTGAACAAGCAGACGAGGGTAGCTTGCCTTTCAATCCAACGACGACAATGCACTTATAACTCATAATTCATAACTCATTTACGTATGAATGAAATTAATATGAACGGAGTAAACAACAATGTAACTTACGACGAAAAGAACATTGTAAAATTAGAATGGTGGGAACATATCCGACTCCGTCCCGGTATGTATATCGGAAAATTAGGCGACGGAAGTTATGCCGACGACGGTATTTACGTGCTATTAAAAGAAGTGCTGGACAATGCCATCGACGAATACATGATGGGGTATGGTAAATCTATTGAAATCACAGTGGACGAAGGGGTGGTGACTGTCCGTGACTATGGGCGCGGAATCCCCCTGGGAAAAGTAGTCGACGTTTCTTCTCAAATGAACACCGGAGGAAAATACGACTCCAAAGCATTCAAAAAATCCGTAGGGATGAACGGCGTAGGGATCAAAGCAGTAAATGCCCTTTCGTCTTATATGCTCGTCCAAAGCTTTCGCGACGGCAAAACAAAAGCGGTCGAATACAAGCAGGCCCACATCGTGGAAAATCCTCCGGTACAACCTTCTACCGAACCCAACGGCACTTTGGTCAACTTCATTCCCGACGAGGAGATTTTCAAGAATTATCATTTCAACGATGAATACATAGAAACACTACTAAAAAATTATGTATTTTTGAATACCGGTTTGATAATCATTTACAATGGAAAAAAGTTCTCTTCCAAAAACGGCTTGGTCGATCTGTTGAATGAAAAAATGACTTCCGAACCATTATACCCGATTATTCATATGCAAGGACAGGATATCGAAATCGCCATTACTCACGCCAATCAATATGGGGAAGAATATTATTCTTTTGTAAACGGACAATATACAACTCAAGGAGGAACTCATTGGAGCGCTTTCCGCGAATCGGTTTCAAGAATCATCAAAGAATACTACAATAAAAATTTCGAATATTCGGATATCCGGATGGGAATCACAGCTGCTATTGCCATCAAGGTAGAGGAGCCTGTATTTGAATCGCAAACAAAAACAAAATTAGGTTCAAAAGACATGGGACCGGAAGGCCCAACCGTTGTCAAATTCATTGGTGATTTCGTAAAAAAGGAGCTGGACAACTACCTGCACAAAAATCCGGAAACCTCCGACGCTTTATTAAAAAAAATAACAGAATCGGAAAAAGAACGGAAAGCGATTGCCGGCGTAACCAAATTGGCGAAAGAACGTGCAAAAAAAGCGAATTTGCATAATAAAAAACTGCGAGATTGCCGCTTGCATTATACCGATACGAAAAACGAAAGACTCGAAGATACATGTATCTTCATCACCGAGGGCGATTCGGCCAGCGGGTCGATCACCCAAAGCCGCGACCCTAATTATCAAGCAGTATTCAGTTTACGCGGCAAACCGTTGAATACTTACGGCTTGACCAAAAAGATTGTTTATGAAAACGAAGAATTTAATCTCTTGCAAAATGCATTGAACATTGAAGACGGATTGGAAGGACTACGTTATAATAAGGTAATTATCGCTACCGACGCCGACGTGGACGGAATGCATATCCGCTTGCTGATTATTACTTTCTTTTTACAATTTTTTCCTGATTTGATTAAAAACAACCATGTTTTTATTTTACAAACTCCGCTTTTCAGGGTTCGCAATAAAAAGGAAACCATTTATTGCTATTCAGACGAAGAACGTCTAAATGCAATAGAAAAATTATCGCCCAACCCCGAAATCACTCGTTTCAAAGGTTTGGGAGAAATATCGCCCGCTGAATTTAAACATTTTATCGGAAAAGACCTACGCCTTGATCCGGTGACAATGAAAAAATCGGACGCCGTCAAAGAAATGTTGGAATTCTATATGGGAAAAAATACGATGGAACGGCAAAGCTTTATCATCAATAACTTGGTGGTAGAAGAAGATTATGTAAAAGAAGATTGAATGAAAAAAACGGCTTTATTCCCCGGTACTTTCGACCCGTTCACTATCGGGCATTTATCTTTGGTTGAAAGAGGATTGCAATTAGTAGATGAAATTATCGTCGCTATCGGAATCAATCCGAATAAAAAAACTTTTTTTTCGCTGGCGCAACGGATAGATATGATCTCCCGGCTTTTTAAATTAAACCCGAAAGTAAGCGTTCAAAGTTACACAAGCACAACAGTAGATTTTGCCCGAGAAACCAACGCACAATTCATATTAAGGGGTATTCGCTCCGTCAACGATTTTGAATATGAAAAAAACATTGCCGACGTCAATCGTAAAATAGCGGGAATAGAAACTTTTGTTTTATTTACCAAACCCGAGTTGACGCACATCAGTTCCTCCATTGTAAGAGAATTACTATCTTTTGGGAAAAACGTAGATGATTTTGTTCCTGCCGATTTACACATTAACGATTATAAAATAACAAAATAGAATGAAAATGAAGCATTTTGCATTAGTCAGTTTTTTATCCGTTTGCTTGTTTGCTTGCTCGTTCGGGCAAAGACAAATAGACCCTTCCATCCTAAAAGTCAGCGCAGCCATGTCGGCTATCGAAAATTTATATGTCGATACCATCGATCGTAATAAACTAGCAGAAGACGCCATTATCGGTTTATTGGAAAAATTAGACCCTCATTCCAACTACCTCACCCCAGAGGAAGTGAAAGCGATGAATGAACCTTTACAAGGAAATTTTGAAGGGATTGGCGTTCAATTCAATATGCTTACCGATACTTTATACATTGAGCAAGTAATTCCGGGAGGACCTTCCGAAAAAGTAGGCATCATGGCCGGCGACCGTATTATTTTCGTCAATGATACGTCTATTGCGGGAGTAAAGATGAAAAATTCCGACATTATGTCGCGTCTTCGCGGAACAAAAGGCACTACCGTCAATGTGAAAATCAAACGCGGAAACAACCCTAATTTATTGGTTTTTAAAATTGTACGCGACAAAATTCCTATTTACAGTTTGGACGCTTCTTACATGATCGACGACGAAACCGCTTATATCAAATTAAACCGCTTTGCAGCAACTTCCTACGATGAATTTATGAAGGCAATAAAAGAATTGCGGGAGAAAGGGATGAAAAACCTTATTTTTGACTTGCAAAGCAATGGTGGAGGATACATGAATGCTGCTATCGATATTGCGAACGAATTTTTGAAATGGGGCGATCTGATCGTTTATACGGAAGGCGCTCACCAAGAAAGAAGAGAATCGCGGGCTTCTTATAAAGGCTCATTAGAAATGGGAAAAGTAATCGTTTTAGTAGACGAATCATCAGCTTCAGCCAGCGAAATTGTTTCCGGCGCTTTGCAAGATTGGGACAGAGCAGTTATCGTAGGAAGGAGAACTTTCGGTAAAGGATTAGTTCAAAGTCCCATACCTCTCCCCGACGGCTCAATGATACGCTTAACCGTTGCCCGTTATCATACACCAACGGGGCGCTCTATTCAAAAACCTTATGAAAAAGGAAATACCGAATTGTATTATAAAGAAATATTTTCCCGGCTCGACAAAGGAGAAATGACAAATGTCGACAGTATTCATTTTCTCGACTCATTGAAATACAATACTTTAGTCAATCGACGCACTGTCTATGGAGGAGGGGGAATCATGCCCGACTGCTTCGTTCCCCTTGATACTACCCGTTTCACTCATTTATACCGCTCTTTATTTGCTTCGGGAACTATTTACAAATTTGTCATGAATACAATTGACAAAAACAGAACTTCCTACCAGAAAAAATATAGCGATTTTGAATCGTTCAATAAGTATTTTACAGTCGATGAAGATTTATTAAGTGATTTATTGAAATTGTACAAAGAAGAGAAAAAAAAGAATACAATCGATAAAACTGAAGGAGTTTCGAACAGTACGGAAGAAAATGCCGAAGGAGAGCCGGACGAACAAACTTTCGATTTTACAGAAGTGGATATGGAACAATTTGAGATATCAAAATCATTGATTCAGAATCATATAAAAGCGATGATTGCACGCGATTTATGGCACTTGAGCGAATATTACCAAATTTTCAATAAAGAAAACAATACGCTGAAAAGGGCCATTCAAATCATTAAAAGCGATGAAGAGTACAATAAACTATTGGGTAAAAATTAAAAAAATCCCTCTTTTACGGTCACTTTAAAATTTGGATAATTAACATAAAAAGACAATCGTTATATGCCCTGTATCGTTTTGTGTGTAGCTACAATACACAAAATTACCCCCGCGCGAAGTATAATTAACAAAGAAAATTAGTATGAATAGTCAATTATTTATTTATAATACACTAAAAAGAAAAAAGGAATTATTTGAGCCTTTAAATCCGGGTAGGGTCGGTTTATATGTTTGCGGACCAACTGTATATGGAGATCCCCATTTGGGCCATGCACGGCCCGCCGTTACCTTCGATATCCTGTTTCGTTACCTAAAATACTTGGGTTACAAGGTTCGTTATGTAAGAAATATCACAGACGTTGGGCATTTGGTAAACGACGCCGACGAAGGAGAAGATAAAATAGCGAAAAAAGCGAAATTGGAACAGATGGAACCAATGGAAGTCGTGCAGTTTTATTTGAACCGTTACCATAAGGCGATGGAAGCATTGAATGTGCTTCCGCCCAGTATCGAACCTCACGCCAGCGGACACATTATCGAACAAATACAGTTGATAAAAGAAATCATGGCAAAAGGGTTCGCTTACGAAAACCAAGGCTCCGTTTATTTCGATGTGGAAAAATACAACGGACAATACAATTACGGCATATTATCGGGACGGAACATCGAAGACATGTTGAATACTACGCGCGAACTAGAGGGACAAGAAGAAAAACGCAAAGCGATTGATTTTGCTTTATGGAAAAGGGCTTCACCCGAACACATTATGCGCTGGCCCAGTCCCTGGAGCATTGGATTTCCCGGTTGGCATTTGGAATGTACGGCTATGAGTAAAAAATACTTAGGCGAATCGTTTGATATTCACGGCGGAGGAATGGATTTGGTTTTTCCGCACCACGAATGTGAAATCGCCCAAAGCGTAGCGTCTACCGGTCGCGAAGCTGTGCGGTATTGGATGCACAATAACATGGTCACTATCAACGGTCAAAAAATGGGTAAATCGTTAGGAAATTTCATTAATTTAACCGAATTTTTCAATGGGACACATTCGTTGTTGACACAGGCGTACGCTCCAATGACTATTCGTTTTTTCATGCTTCAGGCGCACTACCGTAGTACGGTCGATTTTAGCAATGAAGCTCTGCAAGCTTCGGAAAAAGGTCTTTCCCGCTTACTGGATGCCTACAAGAGTATCGAACGTATTACGCCATCAAAAGAAGAGAATACGTTGAAGAATGATTCTATTACAAGCGCCGGCGAGCTGATAGTCAAAAGTTTCGAAGCAATAAACGACGACTTGAATACGCCCATCGTTATTTCTTATCTTTTCGAAGCGGCTAAGATTATTAATTCGGCTTTAACAGAACAATGTTCGCTCATCACAGAGGAAATCAGGGATTTAAAACGCTTTTTCGATCTGTTCTTGTTTGAACTATTAGGTATCAAGGACGATCCGAAAGACGGGGAGGCTTCATACAAATCTTTTGCTAAAGCGATCGATATTTTGTTAGAAATCAGGTTACAAGCCAAACAAAATAAAGATTGGGCTACTTCCGATAAAATAAGAAATGAACTTACTGCTCTGGGTTTTGAGATAAAAGATACCAAAGAGGGTTTTGAATGGAAATTAAACCGATGACTATCCGGGAATTTTTCAAAAACGATCGTTATGCGGCTTTTTCGGGAGTCGAACTATTAGATGTTGCGCCCGGAAAAGCGCGGGCAAAAATGGAAATCAAAGAAATGCATCTCAATGCCGGAAATATTGTACAAGGAGGCGCTATTTTCACGTTGGCCGACTTAACTTTTGCCGCCGCCGTCAACGCTTACGGCAATCTATCCATATCTACAGAAACGAGCATCCGGTATTTTAAAGGCGTAGGAAACGGCACGCTTTGGGCTGAAGCAAAAGTAATACATTTGCATCGGAAGCTGGCAACTTTCGAGGTACGAGTTGTGAATCAAGATGAAGAACTTATCGCTTTGTTCACCGCAACAGCTTATCGGAAAAATACGCTTTTACCTTTTGATGCCGTTTTTTCGGAATAAAATGCTTAATGACAAACAAGGAATCAATGTGCTGGCCGACGAACGGGTATTGCCCGAAATAACCGCCGATGGTTCGCATACGCTGTTTTTCCCGGAAATAAACGAGCATTACCACTCGGTCAACGGCGCGGTACAAGAATCGCGGCATGTATACATTGAAGCGGGTTTCAATCAGTGCTTGAAAGAAACTATCCGGATATTGGAAATGGGGTTTGGTACGGGACTCAACGCTTTACTCACAAGCTTGGAAAGTCAAAACAAAAAAATCCAAACGACCTACGTTGCGCTTGAAAAATACGCCTTGTCGTATAATATTATCAAACAGTTAAATTATAAAGAATTAGATTCGGATCTATATCAACGGATTCACGTAGCGGAATGGGGAAAGGCGGTACCGATAACGCCTTTTTTCACTTTACAAAAAGTCAATTGCGATTTCAATGCTTACGAATTTACCTGCCTGTACGATCTAATTTATTACGACGCTTTTGCTCCCGATAAACAACCCGACGTTTGGTCGCAGGAATTATTCGACAAACTTTTCTCTGTCATAGATTCCGGAGGCATACTCGTAACTTATTGCGCCAAAGGCAATATCCGCCGAATGTTACAACAATCCGGTTTTACTGTCGAGCGCATTCCCGGCCCGACGGGAAAACGCGAAATGTTAAAAGCACGGAAATAAGATAAACCAAAAAAGAAAAAGGCTTATTCCTCCTATTCTCCTTATTTTTTAGTATTTTTGTTTACTATTCTACCTACAAATAGGGAATATAAATTAATAGAATCATTGTTATCTTTGTAAAAATTTTATTTATGACAAATTTTAGATTAGGAAAGTACCGCGAGTCCGACAGTATGAGTAAGTTATTGTGTGAAAAATACTTCACATTGCTTGTTCTTAGCCGTTTCGGAATCGCTTTAGGTTTTGGAAACAAAAGCATCGGTGAAGTATGTAGAGATACGGGGGTTGACACAAATACTTTTCTCACAATAATTAACCTCCTGATGGATAAAAATTTGGAGATAAAATACAGTGAAACTTCTTGTTCTTTGGAATCGCTAACAAATTACCTTCATAATTCTCATACTTATTTTTTGAATTACCGGTTACCTGAAATCCGGACTAAATTGGTCGAAGCGCTCGATCCTGCTCAAAAAGAACTGAATAAGGCCGTATTGCATTATTTCGACGAGTACGTTTTGCAAGTGCACAAACACATGAAATACGAAGAAAAAAATGTTTTTCCTTATGTCCGTTCTTTGCTTCAAGGCGAGAAAAAAGACAATTACAATATTGGAATATTCAGCAAGCAACATGACCAAATAGAGGTGAAACTGACGGAATTTAAGCACATTCTTATCAAATATTATCCAGCCAAAAGCACGAATGAAATCAATAGCGTCTTATTTGATATTTTTAATTGTGAAAAAGACTTGGCTTCACACAATGCTATTGAAGACCGTTTATTTGTCCCTGCAATTTTGGATTTGGAAAATAAAATTGGAAAAAAGCCATGAATGGCTCCGTCAAAATAGCAATTATCGAACCTTCCTTACTCATTCGAAGCGGCTTGATAACCATTTTACACCGGCTAAACATGATTCAGACCGACGTCTTTGAAGTTGCCGAAGTAGAGCAATTGAAAAGTGTTTTTGGTCGGCGAAATCCTGACATACTGGTAATAAATCCATCTGTATTGGGGCTTATTTCCTTACAACAAATAAAGAAGATGTCGGGTAACAGCGATTTAAAATGCATTGCCTTACAAAATTCGCTCTTCGATAACGCCATTTTAAAAGCCTACGACGATGTTATTTCTATATATGATTCTGCCGAACAAATCGGGGAAAAACTCACCCGAACGATTATCGAGCCGGAATCAAATAAACGTCATGAATCGTTGACTTTACGGGAAAAAGAAATCATTATTTGCGTCATTAAAGGAATGACAAATAAACAAATTGCAGAAAAGTTGTATCTCTCCACACATACGATTATCAGTCACCGCCGGAATATTGCCGCTAAACTGCAAATCCACAGTACGGCGGGGCTAACTATTTATGCGATAGTAAATAAAATGGTAGAATTGGATGAAATTAAAGATTTGCCGAATTCAAACGGCGAATGAATTTCAGAAAATGGATACTTACAATGAAGTAGTGCCTAATTTTCACTTCCTGTTAAATTCCCTGCAGATTTATAAAACACTGAAAAGAATGAATAAGGCGCTTGCTTTCAGCGATTGTGACGTTATACTTTGCTTGAGTTAGTAAAAAAATACTCCATAAGGTATATACCCAAAAATACACTAAAAAATAGAGCAACAAAAATTTGTTTGTATGGATTTGAATCGGGACAATTAACGATAATATACCTCAATAACATTTCTTTATACATTACTATTTTGCTTCACCGTTAATGATATCCCATGTTAAAAGTGACAAAATAAAAAACCCCATTTCTGATAAGAAAAAAGATTTTAGAAATATTACAAATTTTTTCATATTGCTTTTATTTGTAAATTTTTAGATAAGGGGCTGTCTCAAAAGTGCGTCATCCCGCGCTTGACGCGGGATCTCCCGAAAAACGAGCGTTGTCTTTCAGGGGATTGCGGGTCAAGCCCGCAATGACAAGCCCACCACAAGGGGCTTTTGAGACAGCCCCAGTCGGGACTTCCAGGAGGAGGAGGAAGTAATATTGCGGATAATCATATCCTCCTTCCTACCTATTTTATCCGTCCCCGTATATGCGGATTGACGGGAATCACGCAGGAACTGACATGTACTTCTTTTTCCTTGCTTGCCGTAGCCGGAACAGGACACGCGATACTGGGCGTTAACGTACAGGAAATTATTGATTTACGGCGGAGCAGATTCGCATCGGCGGTATAGCTGCCGGTGGAATTACCTACCGGAGAGCCGTTTAACTTCCACACATACGACGGTGTGGAGCCGCCATTGGTCGGAACGGCTGTAAATACAATAGCCGCAGCATCGTCTTCGCAGATTATAAAATCCGGTTGCGCTGTGATATCCACAGCGGACGCAACTGCCGGATTGACCGTAACCGTTACTTCCTTTCTGCCGTTCGTAGCGTTTTCGCAGTAGTTCGTTCCGGAAACGCTCACATAATAGCTTGTACTGGCCGTCAATGCCGGCGTCGGGTATGTAGCGCCGGTGTGCAATGCATCTGGCGCTGTTTGTGATTCATACCATTTGAACTCGGATGCTGTAACCGTAGGGGCGCTTGCCGTTAAGGACGT